>CAYGGL010000030.1:0-19138 GCA_964349215.1 uncultured Acidimicrobiaceae bacterium
ACGAATTGGTGGTAGTCCTTGCCGAACTGGGTCTCGCAGTCGAATCTGTTAGGCAAGTCGGCGAGGGTCTTGATGGGGTTGTTGTAGCGAAGGTCCTTGAAATCGGCTCAATCGAAGGAGCCGACAAGATTCGAGTTGTCCAAGTCGATGCCGGTGACGGTCCTTCACAACCAGTTCAAGTGGTGTGCGGGGCATGGAACTTCGAAGTTGGAGACGTGGTAGCACTTGCCACAGTTGGGGCCGTGTTGCCTGGAGATTTTGCAATAGCAAAGCGGAAAATGAAGGGTGTCGTTTCAAATGGCATGTTGTGCGCCGCCGATGAACTGGCACTTCCTGTAACTGATCAAGATGCAGGAATTCTCATCCTCGATCAAGACCTTGTTCCTGGCACGCCGTTTGCCAAGGCCATGGGCATCGAAGCCGATGTGGTTCTAGAGCTTGAGATCAATGCCAACAGGCCTGACGCCATGTCGATGCTAGGTGTAGCTCGTGATCTGGCAGCTCGTCTGGGCACCCCTCTTCGGATTCCCGACTCAGAGGTGGAAGAAATAGGGCAGGCTGTAGAAGAACTGACCT
Organism: uncultured Acidimicrobiaceae bacterium; assembly: GCA_964349215.1. Taxonomy (GTDB): domain Bacteria; phylum Actinomycetota; class Acidimicrobiia; order Acidimicrobiales; family CADCSY01; genus JACOTK01. The sequence goes on from CAYGGL010000030.1 coordinate 577, forward strand.
CGCTTGAAATAGAAGCAACCGATACTTGCGGACGTTTTGTTTCAATAGTCATTTCAGGTGTGAAGGTAGGTCCATCGCCTGAATGGCTGGCTCGTCGTCTGACCTTGGCAGGAATGCGGCCGATCAATAACGTTGTAGATGTCTCCAACTACGTCATGTTGGAACTTGGCCAACCAAATCATGCATATGACATGAACCGCATTGGCGGGCGAGGCCTTCGTGTGCGCAAGGCTCGAGCCAACGAGACCATCGTTACTCTTGACGAGATCGAGCGTCACCTCGATGTTGGTGATTTGTTGATCTGTGATGCCAAGGACACCCCAGTGGGTCTTGCGGGCATTATGGGTGGCTCATCAAGCGAGATCGACGAGACCACCACCGAAGTGCTCTTGGAGTCAGCTTGGTTTAAACCCATGGCAATTGCCACCACTTCAAAAAGGTTGAATCTGCGTTCAGAAGCTTCTGCTCGATTTGAGCGAGGTGCTGATATCGAAATGGCGGCAATGGCTGCCACACGGTTTTGTGAGTTGTTGGCCAAATGTTCTGCCACCCCAATATCGGTTGCAAAGGGAATGATCGATCGAAGAGGTGACGATACATCGAGTGCAGCAGTGCTTTTACATACCTCTAGAGTCAATGCTCTTTTGGGAACGGCTCTCGATGACTCTCAAATGATCGGATACCTCGATTCTTTAGGCTTTAGTTCCACTGCTGTCGGTGATGGTATTTATGAGGTGAAGATTCCATCATGGAGGCCGGATTGCACGATTGAAGTTGACCTGATCGAAGAGATCGCTCGGCTTTATGGATATACGAATATCGAAAAAAGGGTGCCCGCGTCTCCACATTTTGGAGGCCTCTCCACATACCAACAAGAACGGCGGATTGTGCGCCAGATCATGGTTGGAGCAGGTGCTTTAGAAGCTTGGTGTACAACCTTCTTGGCGCCATCTGATCTTGAGCGGGTTGGCCTTGATGTCCAAGAGGCAATCGTTGTGGCCAATCCACTGGTGGCCGAGGAGTCTTTGCTTCGCACCTCATTGTTGCCAGGCCTCCTATCCTCAATCGCTTATAACGCTTCACATCGAAATTTTGGAGTTTCGCTCTTTGAGATCGGGCGCACCTTTCGTCGTCCCGTCGAAGCCAAGCAACCTACAGGCGACCAGCTTCCCGATGAGCGCGAGGTGCTGGCCTTGGCTTTGGCTGGTTGCGATGCAACTGACGCCGGTGCATGGTGGAGGTTGGTAGCCGAGGGTTTGTGCATAGAGAACACAAAACTTGTGGCCGATACTGTTCCCGGCCTGCATGCAACCCGGACAGCTCGAATCATGGTTAATGACGTGACCGTTGGCGTTGTCGGAGAAGTCGATCCCAGTTCGCTTAGCCGCCTTGGTATCACAGAACGGGTTGGCTGGCTGGAGCTTGACCTTGCCACCTTGTTGGAAATGCCTCACGGTACGAAGATTTACAAATCGATTAGTCGCTATCCATCTAGCGATGTTGATCTTGCCTTCGTTGTGTCCGATAGCGTCCCCGCGGGTGATGTTGAGGCGACACTTAGACGTGTCGGGGGAGATCTGGTTGCAAGCGTTGGGCTCTTTGATGTTTATAGAGGCCAACCTGTGCCTGAAGATCACCGAAGCCTTGCATATACGGTTCGATTTCAAGCCCACGATCGCACTCTTACCGATGATGAGGTTGCGAGCGCACGTCGGCGCCTTATAGATGCAGTTGAAAAAACCCACCATGCGAGCCTGAGGGCCTAGTTCTCGATAAAGTAGCTCAGTGTCTATGCACGATTGGTCTGGGTATAACACCATCGTCACCGGGGGGATTAGGCGCGAAGCGCTATTCATTACCGTTCGGGGTGGATCTTCAAGCTGTAAGTCTTTATATGCCTCGATGTACGGGGCTAACGGAAATGCGAACGCAAACGTGGACGATATCCGTCTGGTGGTTTGTCCTGCATGGCATGCCGATGGAGATTTTGGATTTGAAATTGCTCAGCATCTCTGCGCCGGGGTCGCTTCTAGGGGAGGAGCGGCAGCGATGTTTCACTGGCCAGGCCACGGCGAAAGTGATGGCGATCCGCGGACATTGACTTTGGGTGAGTTTATTGAGGCTGGAGAAGCTGTTGTCGACAAACTCATCAGCAGTTATGGACCGGGCGATTTGGCCGTTGCAGGCGTTCAGGTTGGGGCAGTGCCGGCCGTAGGAATTGCGCGCTCTCGTAATGCAACAAAGCTCCTACTAGTCGAGCCCGATCTAGACGCAGATGCTCACTATGCGGCAATCGAACGCACTGCTCGTAGAACCAGCTTGGGAAAAGAGTTGCCCCCAAATTGGGCTGCATCTCGTTTTATCCCTCAACTCTTAAGACAAGCCCCTATTGTTGAGGCGCCTCTACTAGCGAGTGAACCGACTCGACCAACTCACTGCGCAGTCGTGCGTTATGAGTCGAGTTCTCCACTTGATCATCTTGATGTCAAAGAGCTCACAGTTCCCGGAACTCGCAGGCGTCGATCCCCCGATCATCACTTGGCACTTCGAGAAGTTGCGATTGATTGGTTGGTTCCGAACCGAGCAAACGCAGATGTCTGATACTCAGATTTTTGAAAACGCATTTGTATCGTCAACCGATGTAATGGAGCACCCTGTTTTCATACCCACATCTCAGGGAGTATTTGGGGCAACCATCACCACGCCACAAGGTGAGTCGCGAGCAGCAATGGTGATCATGGCCGGATTGAGTGAAGAACGAAGTGGGGCGAATTCGATTTGGCGGACTATGGCCCAATCGATTGCGAGCTCAGGCGTCACGGTGCTGCGCTATGACAGTGCCGGTGTTTGCGACAGTCATCTGACGGCGGAAGGTGACGAAGGAGACGAGGGGACTCTTGAAGTAATCCGCTGGTTCAGACAGGCTACTGACGGGCTTCCTCTTGTGGCACTTGGATACTGCAAGGGGGTGAAGTTCGCTCTAACCCTTGCGATGGAAGATCCAGCGCCGATTGCAGTTGGCCTTATGTGTCCGCCCAAGCGCTATTTGCCCAAGATCGCACCCACTGGGGCTAGAAGAGTTCGCTCATCTATTTCTTCGATGTTCAAAAAACCGATCGTCACAGATAGCAAAGAAGAAGATGACCCAGAAGTCGAGTTTTTTGTTCGTGCGCCCACAAGGGCTCCAACTTGGATACTGCTCGGAAGTGAAGATAAAGGATCAGATGAAGCCCGTGGTTTCGCGACAGAGAATCGCCATGGTGAAAGGTTGCGCGTCGATGTCGTTGAAGGCGTGGAAGTCCACTGGTTTACAGCCCCGATAATCCAGCGAGAGGTTATAACCAGGGTGATTTCGTGGGCTCAATCCGTGCTTGAAACTTTACCGAAAGGAACATAATGAGTAGCACTGCTGCACAAATCAGGTCCTTTATCGACGACTCTCTTCTTGAGAAACCCTTTGATGGCGACCCACTTGCAGAGGGACGTTTAGACTCACTTGCACTGGAACAGCTCCTTGTTTTCATAGAAGATGACCTGGGAGTCCTCATAGAAGATGAGGAAATAACTTCAGAAACTTTCTCAAGTCTTGAAGCCGTTGCGTTACTTGTCGATTCGAAGAAGATGCAATGACCTCGTCAGGGCTGCTTACTATTCCTGAGGCCCTGCGCTCGGCTGTAGGCACTGAAGCCCGTATTGATTTCCATTTGGAAGATGGAGTCCAGTCGAGGACTGCTGCAGAGCTTTTGGAAAGAGCAAGTTTCAATGCTGCTTGTTTGGTAGAGCGAGGTATTCGTCCCGGCGACATGGTTGGACTGGTCGGGTCTAATCGTCCGGAGTGGGCCGAATGGGCATATGGCGTTTGGTTGGCAGGTGCTGCACTGGTGCCGCTTCCCGCCCCGGTGCGTATCCGAAATAAAGACGCTTATGCAGAACAAATACGCTTCTTATCATCTGCAATGACCTGCGTTGCTTTGGTGAGTGAACCCAAGCTTCGCGATGTGCTTGGTCCTTGGGAAACCATTGACTGGAGCGAGTCCTCAAATAGTCAACTCGAAGTGCCAGAACCCCCTTCATTGGATGCAATTGCAACTGTCTTGTGTACATCTGGGAGCACGTCAATGCCCAAAGGAGTCATGGTGGACCATCGCACCATTGCGTCTCGAGAACTTCGTCGTGCTCAACTTGGCACCCAAATTGGTCGTGATGTCATGTGGTTGCCCTTCTTCCATACGGGAGGGATTTCCACAATGATCAAGCCTGCCTACCACGGAGTTGTCACTCATATCCTTCCCGCCGAGCGATTCGCTCGCGATCCAATTTCTTGGTTTCGCACGATTACCGAAGTGGGAGGAACCGTCACAGGGGCTGCTTCTTCAGCATGGCTCACGGCTATGCGAGCGGCTGAGCGAAAGCCGGATGGAATCGATCTTTCCACCTTGAAGTCAGCCATATTCTCTCTCGAGATGATCGACCCCGAGGTTGTTGACTACTGCACAAGCGTCGGAAAACGTTTCGGACTCGTCCCAACTGCTTTGAATTGTTCTTATGGGATGTCGGAAGGAACGGGCATATCTTCAACGCCTCCAGGTGAGGGAATCCGTATCGAGACACTCGACTTAGACGAGCTTGTTTCATCAAGACGTGCTGTGATTGCGACAACTGGATTAACCAAACGCGTGGCATCTTGTGGCAGACCAAGTTATGGAGTTGAGCTGAAAGTAGTTGACGAAGAAGGCAACACCCTCGGGGATCGTGAGGTTGGTCAGGTAATCGTCCGTAGCAGTTCTTTGATGAAGGGATATCTCGGTCAATCTGATTCAGGGATATCACCAGATGGATGGCTTTTTACCGGGGATGCCGGCTACCTGACAGATGGCGAGCTCTTCCTTACCGGAAGGGTAAAAGAACTCATCATTAGCCGAGGACACAACTATCACCCAGAAGACATTGAGCGTGCAGCCACGGTCGCTTTGGGAATCTCTCAAGACCGATGCGTCGCATTTTCCAAACCCGATGCAGAAGGAGAGGCCGTAGTTGTGATCGAGGCAGTCGATGGACTCGAGCCATCAACTGCCTCGAGTGCGGTTCGTGAGTCTGTCAGTTCAACGGTTGGCCAACTCGTGATGGACATCGTGTTTGTAACACCTGACTCAATTCCACGGACCCCCACAGGAAAGATGAAACGCAACGAAGCGCGCCAAATGCTCATGGATGGCTCGTTTAGCCTTGCCTGATGCCTTAGGGCCCTCAAGAAATCTAATTCAATTAGTTGCATTATTATGCATAAATGCCTAGGGTAAAGCAATGTCATCAGGGGCTAGCGCATCAATAGGGATCATAGGGGCATCCGGCTACGTGGGTGCCGAGCTACTGCGTATCTGTGCTGACCACCCTCAGATACAAGTCATGTGGGCAACCGGCGATACGCAATCAGGCACATTAGTCTCAGAGCTCTACCCGAATCTTGCAGCGACTTATCCGAATATGGCGTTCAGCTCTTATGAGCTGGGTCTCCTGGACGATGTAGAGCTCGTTTTTCTGGCACTTCCACATGGGCAAAGTGCAAAGTTGGCTCCAGAGATCATTGACAAAGAGAAGATCGTCATAGATCTTGCAGCAGACTTTCGCCTTCATGACTCAGCGCTTTATCCAAAGTGGTACGGCGAGAAACATCCGCACCCTGAACTACTGGCCAGCTTTGTCTATGGACTGCCTGAGTTATTCCGCCCAGAGACAGTTGGTTCAACTCGTGTGGCTGTTCCAGGGTGTTATCCAACGGCGGCGCTACTTGGACTTGCTCCACTTGTGAGGGCAGGCCTGATCGAATCTTCGGGCATCATCGTTGATGCAGCCAGCGGAGTTTCGGGTGCGGGGCGTCCACCTAAGGACAACACAACTTTTTGTTCGGTAGATGAAAATTTTCAGGCCTATGGCTTGCTTGATCATCGTCACACACCTGAGATCGAACAAGGACTTATCAAACAGGGACTTGTCAATCAAGGACTTGGGGCCTCGGTATTGTTCACGCCTCACCTGGTTCCAATGAATCGTGGCATTTTGGCCACGTGTTATGCGAGGCCATCTGCTGATCTAAAGAGCCCACTTTCAACCGAAAGCCTGATGAGTGTTTTCCACAAGACTTATGAAGATGAGCCGTTTGTTGTCGTAACCGATGATCCACCGAGCACCAAGGCAACGCTGGGTTCGAACTGCGCGCACGTCAGTGTCCGCTATGACGAGCGCACGGGGTGGGTGTTGGTGCTCAGCGCGATTGACAACTTGGTAAAGGGTGCTGCGGGCCAAGCCATACAGTGCGCCAACATAACGCTGGGCTTTGATGAAGGACTAGGCCTTGTCCGAACAGGATTGTTGCCATGAGCGTTACAGCTGCTGATGGTTTCGTTGCTTCAGGCATTGCATGTGGCATCAAGGCTTCCGGTGATTCAGACCTTGCATTGGTAGCCACTGCTGACCACCGGCCGGTACCTGCGGCTGCAGTTTTCACCACCAACCTTTCGACTGCGGCACCTGTGGTTACCACGAGAACCCACCTCGTTGAAACGGGTGGACTGGCCGCTGCCGTCGTTTTTAATAGCGGCAATGCCAATGCGGCAACAGGAGCTGAAGGCAAAGCCAACTCGGTACGTATGTGCGAACTGGTAGCTGAGAGGATAGGCACAAAGACGGCTGAGGTCCTTGTGTGCTCCACTGGTCTGATCGGCATTCCGTTGCCCATGGCCCCAATCGAATCTGGTGTTGACTCGCTGGTCGCAGCTTTAGCCGCCGGACCCGAAGCTGGAGTTGAGGCCGCAACGGCAATCATGACCACTGACACGGTGAGAAAAGAGACCCTTCTCCATGGCAAGACGCTTGTCGGTGGAACCTTCACCCTAGGAGGCATGGCCAAGGGTGCCGCCATGCTTGCGCCCAACATGGCCACGATGTTGGCAGTGCTAACTACCGACGCTGAAGCAACTTCTCAACAACTTCAGCTAGCGCTTAGTAAAGGAGTCGCAGATTCCTTCAATGCCCTCTCTGTTGACGGCTGTACGTCGACCAATGACACGGTCATTATCTTCGCAAGCGGTAAAGCCGGCCCTGTGGACCAGGCAGTTCTTGAAGAACTTGTCGCTCGGGGGTGCGCATCTCTTGCGGAACAAATGGCAGGCGATGCAGAAGGTGCAACCAAAGTGGTGCGCGTTGTGGTCACCGGGGCGGTATCGAATGAGCAGGCTCGAATGGGTGCTCGAAAGATAGCCGAAAGTGCTCTTTGTAAGTGTTCTTGGTATGGCGAAGATCCTTATTGGGGAAGGGTTCTAAGCGAGTTGGGCAGTTCGGGTGCAGCCTTCGATCCCGATCTTGTCTCTGTCTCGTACGGTTCGGTTTCAAACGGGTCAGTTCTGGTGTGCCGCGGTGGGGTCGCAGCAAGTCATGACGAAGGGACAATCAAAGCGGTAATGGCTGAGCGCCACATTGAACTCGTGGCCGACCTTGGCTTGGGCGATGGAAAGGCAACCATTCTCACCAATGACCTGACACATGCATATGTTGACGAGAACATGGGCACCTCATGACAGACAAGCACCCTTTGTCCTTGACGCCAGAAGCGAAGGCAGAAGTCTTAGTCGAGGCATTGCCTTACATCCGACGATTTCGTGGGCGGGTAATGGTTATCAAATATGGCGGCAATGCCATGGGCGATAGTGACGATGCCACCGAGCTCGCACGTTTCGCCGAAGACATTGTCATGCTCCATGCCGTTGGTATTCGGGTGGTGGTGGTACATGGGGGAGGCCCCCAGATAGGTGCGTTGATGGAGCGTCTCGGTAAAGAGACTGCTTTTATCGATGGTCTTCGGGTAACCGATGCCGAAACACTCGACATTGCTCGAATGGTGCTCGTGGGCAAGGTAAATCGTGACATCGTGAGCGCCATTGGCTCGTGCGGCGCTGTTGCCGTAGGGCTTTCAGGCGAAGACGCCGGCATGTTGAAAGCCACGCCTCGATCAAAAGAACTGGGCTTTGTCGGCGACGTAGCCTCAGTTGACGCCGACATAATCAATCGCTTGCTTGCCGAAGATGTTGTCCCGGTAATAGCGACCATCGGAGCCGATGAATCCGGTCAGGCTTACAACATAAATGCCGATACAGCGGCAGGAGCGATTGCCCAGGCCCTGGTTGCAGAAAAGCTTGTTTATCTCACCAACATCGAGGGCCTACGTTCTGATGTGGATGATGCCGATTCCTTGTTGTCTTCAGTTACAGCCGATCAACTCGATTCCCTTGTGGCGACTGGAGCTATCACCACCGGCATGATTCCCAAGGTCTCTTCATGCACTCAAGCAGTACGCTCAGGGGTAGGCCATGCACACATTCTTGATGGCCGGGTCCCTCATGTCTTGTTGTTGGAAATCTTTACCCGCTCGGGAATCGGAACCATGGTCAGTGCGTCATGACTGTTCTCGGCGACCCTCGTCCATGGCATATGCCCACCTATGCAGCGGCTCCGGTCACATTCGTGCGCGGTACCGGTACTGAATTATGGGACAGCGAAAACAAGCGCTATCTGGATTTTCTTTGTGGTTTGGCTGTTACAGGTTTAGGTCATTCCCATCCTGTTGTGACTGAGGCGATTGCGACTCAAGCAGCGACACTGATGCACGTATCGAATCTTTACGGCAATGTTGTTGCCCCAGAAGTGGCCAAAACTATTGACCGCCTTTTGGGTGGTGGCGGCCAGGTGTTCTTTACCAACTCGGGTGCCGAAGCGAACGAATGTGCCATCAAGCTCGCCCGCAAATGGGGAGGCCATGGCAGACATGTAGTGGTCAGTGCCTATGGCTCATTTCATGGGCGAACATTGGCAACCTTGCATGCAACTGGCCAACCCGCCAAACATGAAATGTTTCAGCCCTTGCCCGAAGGGTTTCGTCACGTCCCTCTGAATGATCTCGACGCGCTTGAAGCCGCCATTGATCCCAGCGTGGCCGCCGTGTTGCTCGAACCCTTACAGGGCGAGGGAGGCATCTGGCCGGTTGATCATGATTACCTGGTGGGAGTACGCCGGCTCTGTGATGAGCGTGGCATCTTGTTGATGCTCGATGAAGTGCAAACCGGTCTTGGTCGAACGGGTCGATGGTTTGGATTTGAACATGCAGGAATCAAACCTGATGTTGTTCAACTCGCCAAGGCGCTGGGTAATGGCATGCCTATCGGAGCTTGTTGGGCAAAGGCCGAAATTTCTTCGGTGTTCGAACCCGGAGATCACGGATCAACCTATGGAGGCCAACCTTTGGCAGCCGCAGCGGCCCGCGCCACTTTGGCGGTAATGGAAGAACAAGACGTACCAGCGTTGGCCCTAAAGGCCGGCGCTCGACTGGCTGCTGGACTCAGGACCCTCCCTGATGTTGTTGATGTAAGGGGTCTCGGGTTATTGCTTGGCGCAGAGTTGGCCGATGGCATCGATGCCAAAGCTGTGGCATCGGCAGCTCTCGACGCCGGGCTTGTGGTAAATGCGATTACTCCAACGGCTCTACGTCTGGCTCCGCCACTGTTGGTAAGCGATGCCGAAATTGACGAGGCTCTTTCAATTCTTGAAACGCTTCTGAAGAACTGGGAGCACTCGATATGAGCCCTCGACATTTACTCGAAGTCAGTGATCTAACTTCCGAAGAGCTGACCAAGGTGTTGGATATTTCCGAGCAGACCGATCCTCCCCAGGTTCTTGCAGGCAAGGGGATGGCGTTGATTTTCGAAAAGCCATCTGCGAGAACGCGCAACTCAATGGAAATGGCAATCGTCCAACTGGGGGGCCACCCCATTTCAGTACGTGGCGATGAGGTCGGTATTGATGTGCGGGAGTCTGCAGAAGACATTGCCAGGACCCTGTCATGTTTTCACGGGGCAATCGGCGCTCGAGTCTTCGATCATAAAAAACTCGAGCGGATGGCAGCGGTGTCATCGGTGCCCGTGATCAACATGTTGAGCGATCTGAGTCATCCACTACAGGCCCTTGCCGACCTACTTACACTGCGACAACATTTCGGAGCCCTGGTGGGTCGCAAGCTTGCCTATGTCGGCGATGCCAACAACGTAAGTCGTTCTCTCATGTTGGCCGGTGTCATGGCAGGCATGGACATACGCCTTGTTTCTCCTGTTGGCTATGACACCCCTTCGAGCGATCTGGCACTTGCCAAGACTTTGGCCCAAGAGTCAGATTCCGGTGGAACTGTTATGACCACAACCGATCCTCATGCCGGCGTCGAGGGCGTTGATGCGATTGCCACCGATGTATGGACCTCGATGGGCCAAGAAGAACAAGCCCAAGAACGCATCGAAGCTTTTGTTGGCTATCAAGTCGACGAGGCCCTCATGGGTAAAGCATCTTCTGATGCAGTTTTCTTGCACTGCCTTCCAGCCCACAGGGGAGAAGAAGTGGCATCAGAGGTTGTTGACGGACCTCGTAGCCTTGTGTGGCACCAAGCGGCCAACCGCATGCACGCAGCACGGGGGCTTCTCGCATTCTTGTTGTCCGAGGATTTGTCTGAAGGTGACCAATGAGCAGCGCGCCAAATTCTGAACAAGGTCGTTTGACAAAGAACCAGCGCCACTATCGCATTGGGCAACTTCTGGAAAGCAATTTGGTGACAAGTCAAGCCCAATTGGTTGAGCTGTTGTCCTCTCTTGGAGTGCCTGCGACACAAGCAACGGTCTCTCGTGATCTTGAAGAGATGGGTGCAGTCAAGGTAAGAGTTCCAGGAGGTGAAACCGTTTATGCCATTCCGGAAATGTCACATGAACGTATAGCTCCAGAAGACCACTTGCGTCGCGTATTTTCAGAGTGGGTGGTAGATGTGACGAGTTCGGCAAACATTGTCATCTTGCGCACTCCACCTGGCTCGGCTCATGTTGTTGCATCCGCTTTGGATCGTGCGGCCCAATCATTTGTGTTGGGTACGGTCGCCGGTGATGACACGGTCATGGTTGTGGTGCCAGAGGGCCCAAAGGGACATGATGCAGCGGTGCGTTTACGAACCCTTGCAGGCTTAGAAGATCATTGAACAAACATCGAATTAGCGGGAGATCGACATGGCAAAGCGTGTAGTACTGGCTTATAGCGGAGGGCTCGACACCTCGGTAGCGGTGAGGTGGCTTCAAGAAGAGCGTGGCGTAGAAGTCATATGCGTGGCTGCCAACGTCGGACAAGAGGGCTCAGATGACGAGGGGGCTTGGGAAGCGATTCGCCAACGTGCACTCGATACGGGTGCTGTTGAAGCCGAAGTAATTGACTGTCGCGATGAGTTCGCAAGCGACTTTTTATTGCCGGCGCTTAAGGCGAACGTTGCCTATGAAGGAAAGTACCCTCTGGTGTCGGCCCTGTCTCGGCCCGTGATAGTTCGTCATCTCGTGGCAGCAGCTCGTCGCCACAAGGCTGATGCGGTTGCCCACGGATGTACAGGCAAGGGAAACGATCAAGTCCGTTTTGAAGTTGGCGTGAGGGCACTTGCTCCCGACCTTGAGATTTTGGCTCCTGTACGCGAATGGGGAATGACCCGCGAAGACTGCATCGATTACGCAGCCCGAAAGAACATCGCTATTAGTGCCACCAAAGAAAAGCTCTATTCCATCGACGACAATATCTGGGGTCGTGCTATCGAATGCGGAGAAATGGAAGACCCATGGGCTGCCCCACCACAAGGGGTTTGGTCAATGACGATTGCGAAAGAGACCGAACCTCGTGAAGTCATAGTTGGTTTCGAACAGGGCGTTCCCGTAATGGTCGATGGCACACCGATGGCGCCTGCAGCTTTGATCACATACATGAACACCCTGGTAGGTGCTTATGGTTGGGGTCGCCTTGACATGGTTGAGAACCGACGCGTCGGTATTAAAAGCCGCGAGACCTATGAGGCTCCTGGCGCATTGGCTCTGCTTGCAGCTCATTCCGATCTTGAAGACCTGACTCTCGATCGTGATTTGCACCACGAGAAATCTCGCCTTGAGCCCAGATGGTCTGAACTTGTCTATGACGGCTTGTGGTTCTCGCCACTTCGCGCTGCTCTCGATGCTTTCTTTGAGGAAAGTCAGCGCTTTGTGACAGGTGAAGTGAGACTGCGACTAGAACCTGGAAGGTGTTTTGTAAATGGTCGTCGCAGTGACTGGAGTCTCTATGACTATGGCCTGGCAACTTATGACGCAGCAGATAACTTCCGTCATCAAGACGCTGAGGGTTTTGTGCGCCTTTGGGGTCTTGGGACTCAGGTGCACTCAAAGCTCCAAGCCATTCCGGCGGGCATCGAGCCGGGAAGTCGTCCATGACATTGTGGCATGGGCGATTCAGCGAGGGTCCAGCCGAAGCGCTTTGGGCTTACACCGTCTCTCTGACCTTCGATAAGGCCCTGGCATACGATGACCTTGCTGGTTCTCGAGCTCATGTCCGGGGTCTTTTGCGAGGAGAGTTACTCGATGGTGATGAGGCTGGAGCGATTCTGGCCGCCCTCGACCAAGTTGAAAACGAACTCAAAGATGAAACCTTTGAGTTCGTACCTGCCGATGAGGACATTCATACGGCTATTGAAAGACGGGTCACCGAAATCGCAGGCTCTGCCGGTGCCAAGCTCCATACTGGGCGAAGCCGCAACGATCAAGTAGTCACGGCACTTCGTCTTTGGTGCAAACGTGAGTTGGCACTTGTCGCAGCGAGGGTGCTTGAACTTCAACGGGTTCTCAGCGCACGGGCTGACGAAGTTGGCGACGCATATCTTCCCGGCTACACGCATCTGCAACAGGCGCAGCCAGTGTTGTTGGCGCATCACCTTCTTGCTCATGGCTGGGCACTGGCTCGTGATTTCGATCGACTGCTCGATGCCAGAGCTCGACTGGACGTATCGCCTCTTGGAGCCGGAGCGTTGGCAGGTTCATCGTTGCCGCTAGACCCTCATGGCACTGCTCAAGACCTTGGTTTTGAAAATGTCTTTGAGAACAGCCTCGATGCTGTTAGTGATCGTGATTTTGTTGCCGAATCTTTGTTCGTTCTTTCTCTCATTGGCATACATCTCTCACGCATCGGCGAAGAGGTGGTTTTATGGTCAACCGAAGAGTTCGGATTTCTTAGTCTCGATGATGCTTATGCAACTGGGTCTTCCATGCTTCCCCAAAAGAAGAATCCCGACATTGCCGAGTTGGCCCGAGGAAAATCAGGACGCCTCATCGGAAATCTGACCGGTTTGTTGACGACACTCAAGGGGTTGCCTCTTTCCTACAACCGTGATTTACAAGAAGACAAAGAGCCACTTTTCGATTCAGTAAAACAAGTCTCTCTCGCACTCGTCGCTATTTCCGCAATGTTGGAAACGGCTGAATTTCGCCTTGAGCGCATGAAGACAGCCGCTGATACTCCAACGTCGGCAGCCATTGACCTTGCTGAGTACCTAGTCAATGCCGGTACGCCATTTCGAGACTCACATGCCATCGTGGGCGAACTTGTACGCAAGAGTCTCGCCGTCAATTCCCTCAGCCTCAGTTCGCTGGTCAGTGAGCATCCCAGCCTGGGCCCAGATGCCGCAGCGTTGCTTGAACCAGGGGTGGCGGTAACCAGAAGAACGACTGCCGGGGGAGCGGGCCCAGTTCCCGTCGCCCAACAACGCCACCGCTTCAAAGAACGCTTAGCGTCAGACCAATCGCGGCTGGCCGCCCTCACGCGCTGATCGCATTGCAGGATGAACAGACACGTCCCTTTGCCTCGTAGCTTCTACGAACGCGATCCCCGCCTTGTAGCTCCTGATTTACTCAACAAAGTGTTGGCAACCGATACAGGTAGTGGACGCATTGTCGAGGTCGAGGCCTATTGCGGCAAAGAAGACCCTGCAGCGCATAGCTACCGAGGTTTGACGAAACGCAACGCGACCATGTTCGGACCTGCCGGGCACCTATACGTGTATTTCATTTATGGAATGCATTGGTGCGCCAATGTCGTATGCGGAAAAGAAGGCGAGGGTTCAGCCGTGTTGATACGTGCCCTCGAACCGCTTACCGGTATCGATGACATGTTGCTCGCAAGGCCGGCAGCGAGCGATGAACGTGATCTTTGTTCGGGTCCGGCAAAGCTTTGCCAAGCACTTGGTCTAAATGGCAAATATGACGGCGCCGATCTTGTTACCAACAACCAATCCGTCATGATCTTTGATGACGCCACCCCGACTCCAGCCCACCCGACCACTGGCCCTCGTATTGGAATCAGTCAAGCCACCAATGAACCTTGGCGTTGGACCATCCCCAACCACCCCCACCTCTCTCGAGCTTAGAGTGAAAAAAGCAAGGGGACTGCTAAGGGTTTACCCATATGCGCACCGGTTGGTCGAATGCGAAGCGACGTCCACCGGCGGGATTTTGCTTCCACACGAGGCCGACCGGCAAAGCCGTAGTTGAGGTGAGGGAACCAGGTGGCGCTAGCGGATCAAGCGATAATGGCTGAACCTCTTCGAGTACCAATACCTCAAACCCGGCTCGTTTGATTGCGGCCACAGCATCGGCTCGGCTGAGTCCCAAAACGCTTGGAACCGATCCAGATGCCGGTCTTCCATTCGCCACATCAATGGTGACGGTTTTGACTTTCGAAATAGGCGTATCGGCTTCAGGAAGTTGGCCAACGACTACGCCAGGCGGATACTCATCGTTGGCTACTGAATGCAGCCGGACCTTGAGGCCAAGGCTTTCCAAGGTTTGCGTGGCCAATTGATTCGGCATGCCCTTAACGTTTGGAAGCAATTGGTTTTGATCAACGCTCGTAGAAGTAATGCTTGGGTCCGGGGTAGTGCTCGATGGTATTTGAAGCACAGGAGCAGCAAAGTCAGAAGCTGGCACATCTGCCAGTGCCTTAGTCATGAACAGTTGCCAAATCTGAGCGGGCCAACTTCCCCCCGTGATGCGAAATGGGGTCGCAGGAGGAACCATCGAGCGCCTTCCTTCGTCTGCAAAGCCAACCCAAACGGCAGTTACAAGCTCGGGCGTATAACCAACAAACCATGCATCGCGCCAAGCTTGTCCAGTTCCTGTCTTTCCAGCTGCCGGCCGCCCGATGCGGGCGTCTGTGCCAGTACCTCTTTCTATTACTTGTTTGAGCACCCCGTTGACCTGATCGGCAACATATCGAGGCAATACTCGTTTCGCGTTCGGCTGGTGTTGATACAAAACCGTGCCGTCGCTTTTGGTGATCTTTTCAACGAATGTCGGGTCGAGTTGTAGGCCTCTCGTGGCAAATGTTCCGTATGCGCTCGCCATCGATAGTGCATGAACATCGTTGGTGCCCAGCACCGCCGAAGGAAATGGTTGCAACGGGTCAGCAATTCCCAAGCGCGCAGCCATCTTCATTGCTTCTTCTGGCCCAACGTCTAATACAAGCTGTGCATACACAGTGTTATACGAACGCACTGTTGCCTCGCGAAGATTTGCACTTCCGCCTCCCGAACCTTCGTAGTTCTCGACCTTCCATAGCTCTTGTCCCAAGTCGAGTTCTATCGAAGATGGAGCGGAGTAGACTTTTTCAAGCCCTACGCCCTTCTCTAAGGCCGCTGCAAGAACAAAGGGCTTGAAAGACGATCCGGCTGGGCGACCAGGACCACCAGTCGCAAGGTCCAACTTGGCACGTGCGTTACCACTGAAAAAGTCACGTCCTCCGACAAGAGCCTTTACGGCGCCGGTTACCGGATCGATTGAAACAAGAGCCGATTCCGGGCCAGGTTCGTTGGGTCGAACTTTCCCAACCGAATCCTCTGCAAGCACTTGAAGGTGCGGGTCAAGACTTGTCGTGATTCGCAGACCACCACGAAACAACAGCTCTTGGCGCTTTGCCGGAGTTGGCCCAAAACGTGGATCATCTAATACAAACCGTTTGACCTGCTCAACGAAATGAGGGGCGATATAACGATCTTGTTCGGGCTTGATCTTTAGTCCTAGTGGCTCGGCTTTTGCAGGCAGGGCATCAGCTCCAGAAATAAAACCAAGCTCAGCCATCTGGTCAATTACCTGGTTACGTCGCTCAAGCGCCTGTTGCGAATAGTCATAAGGGTCTGATGCCGAAGGCGAGCGAATGAGTCCGGCGAGAGTTGCAGCCTGCGCCAGCGTCAACTTGTCGGCTGTGGTGCCAAAATATTCATAAGCGCCTGCCTGTATTCCATACGCACCATTGCCTAAAAAGATGGTGTTTAGATACAGCTCAAGAATGCGCTCTTTCGTATATTGGCGCTCAAGTTGTACCGCTAGAGACGCCTCTTTCAGTTTGCGCTTGAGCGTTTTTTCGTCTTCGCCAAGGATATTTTTGATGTATTGCTGGGTGATGGTTGAGGCCCCTTCCACAATCTCACCAGCTTGGGAATTACGACGAAGCGCTCGCAGCACGGCTTTGGCATCGACTCCGACATGTTCAAAGAACCGAGCGTCTTCAATGGCAACTACTGCATTGCCAACATATTCAGGAAGATCAGCGAGGCTCACAAGCTCGCGGTTTTCTTCCGCTAGCAAAGTTGTGATCAACGTCCCATCAGCCGCGTAGATCTTGGTCGATGTTGCAAGTGTCGGTTCAGTTACATCAAAACGAGTCGGCTCATATGAGCACCCGGCAGCGATAGTGATGCCAAATGTGATCAGCAGCGAAACTACTCGCCTGGCCACGGAACTCATTTTTCCATTTTCGAACATTCAGATCTTTCCAAGGGGGATGGCAGTCCAATTCTCGAGCATCGACGACCTCCGTTGGACCTGTCGGCTCTGGAGAGCGACGATGAAGGGATGAGCGCCCACGTTGTTGACCTTCTCGCTGACCTTGATGCCCGAGGCCTTGTGCATGACAGTACCGATCGAGCTTTACTTGCACAACGACTTAGCGCAGGCCCATTGAGTGTTTATTGCGGCTTCGATCCAACTGCCGACAGCCTCCACATCGGCTCACTTGTGCCCATTTTGTCCCTACGTCGATTCCAGCTGGCAGGTCATCGCCCAATCGCACTTGGCGGTGGAGCAACTGGCATGATCGGCGACCCAAGCGGCAAATCAGCCGAGCGCAATCTCTTGGATGCTGCATCCCTTGAGACAAATCTTGTTGGAATTTCAAGCCAGCTTGAACGTTTCTTGGATTTCAGCCCAGGCCCGGCTCAAGCCATCATTGTCGATAACAACAGTTGGATAGGCGAGATGCGACTCGTCGAGTTCTTACGTGATATCGGAAAACTCGCAACCGTTAATCAGATGGTGGCCAAAGAGTCAGTTCGAAGCCGCATGGAGGGAACCGACGGAATCTCGTATACCGAGTTCAGCTACATGCTCTTACAGGCTTATGACTACTGGTGGCTCAACGAGCATGAGGGCTGTGAACTGCAAATTGGCGGTTCTGACCAATGGGGCAATATAACCGCGGGTATAGACCTCATTCGTCGCCGTAGCGGACGCAACGTACATGGCCTCACCTTTCCTCTTGTAACTCGTTCAGATGGTGCCAAGTACGGAAAGACCGCTGAAGGCACTATCTGGCTAAGCGCTGAACGCACCAGTCCCTATCGTTTTTATCAATATTGGATGCAAGTAGACGACCGAGACGTAGAACGCTTTCTGTTGCAACTCACGCTTCTAAACGCATCTGATGCCCATGCAATTGCCACCGAACATGGCCTGGCACCCGAAAAAAGAATCGGTCAACGCTCGTTGGCCGAACAGATTACGACTCTTGTTCATGGTGAAGAACAGACTCGAGCAGCCGAAGCGGCATCGCAGATCTTGTTTGGTGCAGCACTCGATGAGGTTCCAGAGGCAGTCTTTGCCACGCTTGCCGGTGAGGTGGAAACCACCACCATTTCCAGAAGCCGCATAATCAAGGGAGCTGATCTGGTCGACATTCTTGTTGAAACCGGACTCGCCGGTTCCAAAGGAGACGCTCGCCGTGGGTTGGATCAAGGCGGCGTATACATAAATAATCACCGAGTAGACCCGGCTGAAGGAACTTTGACCCAGGCCAATCTTTTGTTCGATCGCTATATTTTGATCCGCAAAGGAAAGCGCAATTATCACCTCATACAGTGCGTCTGAGTGACCATGGCAAAGAATTCCAAGAAAATTCCTTCAGATAGTTGACACTTTGCCAAGAAGTCGGTAGTGTTCACCTTCGCCCCAGAAAGCCAGGGTTACCAAAATCTTGGCACGAAGGTCGGAAAGCGTTCTCGCTAAACGACTTGGGCGCGAGCACGAACATCTCCTAATAGGAGAGGTGTGCTCGTAGATAGGTGTGCTCCTTGAAAACGGAACAGAGGAAGGTTCAAAAGCAAAGTGCGGGCGACCGCATCAGGGCTTTTGTTCTGATGATGTCGTTCAACAAGTAATAAAGTAACTACAAGCATCACAAACGACGGACAACAAAAACTGTCGTCATGGTGCCAGTTTGATTTCATGCTTTCGGGTATGAAGTCAGGCTTTCTAAACTGATCGAAGGCATTTACCGGTTCGCCGGTCGTGTCGAGATCTCGATGGAGAGTTTGATCCTGGCTCAGGACGAACGCTGGCGGCGTGCCTAACACATG
>CAYGGL010000031.1:0-18942 GCA_964349215.1 uncultured Acidimicrobiaceae bacterium
CCTTCGGCAGGATTCGAACCTGCGACCCGCTGCTTAGAAGGCAGCCGCTCTATCCTGCTGAGCTACGAAGGCAATCACATCAGGGTGCCACATCACCAGGGTGAACTTGGCGATCAATGAAATGTAATCACCGCGAAACTAACAGAGCTATTGAGCCTTCTGCGGCTGGGAGTAGTCATTAATACGAATAGGGCGCTCAACCACTGCGGCCAATTCATCTCCGCTGAATGTGACCTCCAACAAAAGGCCGTCGCGGACCCCAGGATTAGTGGTCTCGTTTTGGTCAAAGACAAAATTTCCAAGCGAATAAGCAATAACCCCATCGCTGTAATACTCAACCCTCTGTTTGACGTGAGGATGGTGTCCCACGACAACGCTGGCACCACTGTCAATAGCAAGACGAGCAAGACGCTCGGTTATGGGGTTGGGAGTGGTCTTGTATTCAGTGCCTGTGTGCATCGAGACAACTACCACGTCGGCAATTGCCTTAGCAGCGACTACGTCTTGGACCAATGTTTCTTCTTTGAGCCATGCGATTCCAGAACGGCCGGCACTGGCAAACAAGGAAAACCCAGAGCGCTTATCTTTGGCCCTCCATTGACTCGAACCCTTGTCGTTATATGCAAGATATGCAAAGGTCGTGTCGCCAACGCTCACAAGTGCGGGCTTTCTCGCCGCTGTATCGTTTTCGCCGTACCCAACTGGGCTGATTCCTCCAGTGAGTAAACGACTTGCGCTATCTGCCATTGCATCACGTCCGAAATCTCCCGAGTGATTATTGGCAACAGACATAACGTCAAAACCCGTATCTTGAAGGCCGGCCAATGCGGGTGGAGCAGCACGGAATGAACAGCAGAGGAACCAAGGCTTCATGCGCTGGCCCTGATCAGAGATGATGCTTTCAAGATTGCCAAAGGCGATATCTGCATCTTTGATCATTGGTCGAATTTTTTCGAATGGAAACGCCCAATCACCGTTTCCTGCAGTGGTGACAGCCTGGCTTACGCCTCGATCTAACATGACATCGCCCACAAAGACCAGCTTTGTTTTTGGAGGCTCCATCACTGTCGTCGTTGTCGCCGATGTTGTAAGTGAAGACGTTGTAGATGAGGGCTCTGTAGAGGCCTCGGAAATCCCTGCGCCTGAGAGCGCTAAACAAACCCCAACTGCACCAGCTCCAACCATGCCCCAACGAAACAGAATTGGCACTTTTCCTCCCAGTTGCGAAATGTAAATTCTGATGATCAATCAGCTTCTATCTTCCCCTGAGTAGCCAGGCCGAGGCCATTCCTTCTAAGACCAACTTCCGTACGTCAAAATCAAATGGCAAAG
Organism: uncultured Acidimicrobiaceae bacterium; assembly: GCA_964349215.1. GTDB lineage: Bacteria > Actinomycetota > Acidimicrobiia > Acidimicrobiales > CADCSY01 > JACOTK01. The sequence goes on from CAYGGL010000031.1 coordinate 1,333, forward strand.
AGGCCTGTCTCATGTGGCATGCTGGACGTCCTTGGTGGCCGTAGCTCAGCCTGGTTAGAGCGCCGCGTTGTGGTCGCGGATGTCGGGGGTTCGAGTCCCCTCGGTCACCCTCAGATCGTTCGTTCCAAGTCGAACACGCGGAACGAGCGGCCGGTACAGTCACATCACTGCGCCTCTAGCTCAATGGCAGAGCAACGGACTCTTAATCCGCAGGTTCTGGGTTCGAATCCCAGGGGGCGCACTCGATTGGCCTCTATTCGCCGGGACCGCCGACGTGCTATCGGCCGACGTACGATCGTGCATGAAGACGAGCAGGAGGTGGGCCATGGCGACCGAGCGGGAGGTGAAGCTCGCCGCTCCGGACGACTTCGAGTTCCCGGACCTTAGCGCTGTGGCTCCCGGGATCGTGCCCGGATCACCGGTGACCCAGGATCTTACCGCCGTGTACTTCGACACCGACGACCTGGAGTTCGCCCGTACCGGCGTGACGTTGCGCCACCGGACCGGTGAGCCCGGTCCGCCTTGGACCCTCAAATTGCCACAGGAGACCGGCGCACCCGCGCTGGTACGCCGCGAGCTGCACTTCGATGGACCACCAGACAGCGTCCCGTCTGGGGCCGCCGACGTGGTCCGTGTCTATGTTCGTTCGCGGCCGCTACTTCCCGTCGTGCGGCTGCGCACTATCCGCTCCGCCATCGTGTGGCAGGATGCGGCCGGCCGGCCAGTTGTCGAAGTAGTCGACGATGCCGTGAAGGCCTACAAGGGCAAGCGTCTCATCCAGCGGTTCCGTGAGATCGAGGTCGAACTGCGAACCGACGACCGACGCGGTGCCCGCGTACTGCGTGACGTCGTCGACCGGCTCGTCACCGCCGGATGCCGAGCGGACCCCCCGATCCCCAAGGCCATCCGCTCCCTCGGCCGGCGAGCACTGGCGCCTCCCGCCGTCGTCGTGCCCGACGTCGACAGCGACGCGACGATGACACAGCTCGCCCACCACGCCCTCGCCCGGTCGGTGTCGCAGATCATGCGTCATGACCCCGGGGTCAGGCTGGGTGACTACCCCGAAGACGTCCACCAGTTCCGGGTCGGCACCCGCCGCCTTCGTTCGGATCTGCGCACCTTCGCCAACCTGTTCGAACCCGACTGGGTCGCCAGTCTGCGGGGCGAACTGGCCTGGGTTGGCGGGGAGATCGGGTCGGTGCGCGACATCGATGTGCTCATCAATCGCCTGCGGTCGCAGGCGATGACACTGCCCGAATCCGACGCCGCCGCCATCGCCCAGCTGCTCGAGCGCTTGGGCGACCAACGCGACCGCCAGTGGACCACGGCGCTCGACGCGCTACGCAGTCCCCGCTACGACGCTTTGATCGACGCACTCGTCGACGCAGCCTGCCGACCACCGTTCCGCGACAACGACGCGAACGGCCTGGCCCGCAAGCAGGTGGCCCCTCTGGTTCGCCGCCAATGGCGACGTCTGGTCCGTGGCGTTAACGCCTTGGGCGACGACCCGCCCGACGACGCCCTTCACCACGTACGGATCCTGGCCAAGCGCTGCCGCTACGCGGCCGAGGCCGCCACCCCCAGTGTGGGAAAGCAGGCGGCCCGCTTCGCTGCGGCCGTCGCCAACCTCCAGACCGTGCTCGGCGACCACCAAGACACAGTCGTTGCCGAAGCCTGGCTCCGAGATGCTGCCGCCGCCACTCCCGACATCGGCGTCGTCGCCGGAGAGCTCATCGCCATCCAGCGCGCCGAACGGGCGCGACTACGAGAATCATGGCCAGAAGCATGGGAGGCCGCCTCGGCCAAGGAGCTGCGGCGCTGGCTCCGCTGAACCCGACCCGCCCGGGGGATTGACGCTATTTCCGCCCGGGGCAGTATTAGCCTGGTTGGTACTGTGTTTGTTCAAACAATGCGACAATCGTTGCCACTGCGGATTGCATGTTCTCTGCTCGCTGTCGCTTTGTTGCTTAGCATCCAACCAGTAGGCGCGGCACAGCCTAAATCAGACCCACGCAAAGAGCGTGAGCAGGTGCGCAAGCGCAAGGCTGAAGTTGCAGCACAAGTTGATGTCATGCGAGCCGAGGACGCGAAGGTCGAAAAGGCGCTAGCTGACTTAAATGCAGACGTGGCAGCCCAAGAGGGCTTGTTAAAAAGCGCCGAACAGGCGGTAACTCAAGCCGTTGCGGAACTCTCGAAAGCCAAAGCAGACGAGCAGCGGGTCATCGCAACGATCACCAAACTCGAAACGAACATGATGGACATGGCGATACGTGCCTATATGAGCAGTGACCAACCTCTCGAGTTCGGCTCACTTGTAACATCTCAAAACATTGGGGAAGCAGTTCGTCAGGCCACTCTTGCACAAGTCGTATTTGGAACTGCCCATGACACGAAAAACCAACTTCAAACCGCAAGAGAAGATCTCACAATTATTCGTGAACAAGCACAAAGTGCAGCTGAACTTGCAGATAGCCGAAGAAACGAGGTGGCTCAACGTCTTGAGCAGCTCGCAAACTCGAGGAGTCGCCAAGAGGCGTTCGCCGATCAACTCGAAGCTCGAATAGAGGCAAGGCTTGCTGAAGCGGCCTCATTGGCTCAGCTCGATCAACAGCTAAGCGCTGAGATCGCTCGTCGCCAAGAAGCCCTGGGTCGCCAAAGTCGAGGGGCAAAAACTCTTGGATCTACTGGGCCCATTGGAGATGTTCCTGTTCGCAACGTTGGTGGAATCTGGGTTCATGAATCGCTCGCAGAAGATTTAGCCGCCTTGCTGGAAGCAGCTTCATCCGATGGAATCATTTTTGGTGGAGGCGGATATCGAAACCCTGCCGATCAGCAACGACTACGTGAGGCCCACTGTCCTGACCCTGTTAACTCCCCCTCTACCTCTTGTCGCCCACCAACTGCACGCCCAGGCATGTCACAACACGAGCGTGGGCTGGCCATCGATTTCACCTATAACGGCGGCGTAATAACCTCTAGGTCAAACCCCGGCTACATCTGGTTAGCCAAGAACGCCGGCCGGTTCGGATTGAAGAATCTTCCTTCCGAACCCTGGCATTGGAGTACCACTGGAAATTAAGGCTCTATCCACGACATTTACTTCGCTGAAGAACCGCAACTTCAGGGTCTTCTTTGTCGGACTTGCTATTAGTCAGGTCGGCACTTGGCTTCAGTTGATAGCCCAAGCTCTGCTTGTGCTCAGGCTTACCAACTCAGGGATCGCCCTTGGCATTGCAACTGCCTGTCAGTTCGCCCCGATTCTGATATTGGGTTCATGGGCCGGCGTGGTGGTCGATCGAGTCAACAAACGTCACCTCATAGTTGCGACACAAACCTTGATGATGATCTCGGCTCTGGCACTAGGAATACTCGTGCTAACAGAGAACCTCTCTATTGGCCTTGTCTATGTTCTCGCTGCAATCACAGGCGTCGGAAACGCATTTGATCATCCTGCCCGGCGGGTACTGGTAACCGAGCTTGTACCTGAAGCTCAGATCACAAATGCCACAAGTCTTACCAGCGCTTTGATGACCGGTGCCCGCGTGATCGGCCCTTCGATAGCAGCCGCTCTGATCGCCACGGTTGGCATTGGGTGGTGTTTTATCTTGAACTCAGCCTCTTTCATGGCCGTCATCATTGGAGTGACAAAAATCGATCTTGGCCAACTTCGAACCACTGAACTGGCGACACGAGCCAAGGGCCAAATCAGAGAGGGCTGGCGATATGTATGGAATGACCCCGACTTAAAACTGACTGTTGTCATGATGGCAGTCGTTGCGACACTCTCATACAACTGGAATGTCCTTTTGCCACTTATGGCAAAGAGAACCTTCAACGGCAATGAAACAACCTATGCCTTTATAACCACCGCCTTTGGTGTGGGCTCTTTGTTCGGTTCTCTCGCAGTCGCCAGGCGCAACTCGGTAGATCCCGATTTTCTGGCGCGCTGTTCCATTGCGTTTGGAACTACCAGTGCGCTGATTGCCATCGCCCCCAATCCCCTATTGGCGGCACTCGCAGGAGCAGTTGCCGGTGGATTTGGTCTGGCCTTTCTAGTTGGTACGACAACGTGTCTTCAGACGCGCACACAGCCCATGATGCGAGGAAGGGTGATGGCCCTTTACACGGTCCTACTTTTCGGTTCGACACCTTTGGGGGGTCCACTCATGGGCTGGATAGCGGAAGTAATTGGTGTTCGCCAAGCAATTGGACTTGGGGCAGCAGCAGCCCTCGGTAGTGGGCTCATAGGTCAGGCATTCTTGCGGCGACGCGGGGAAACGGAAGCAATCAGCTTGAGCTCGACACCTTTGACTAGTTGAATGGGACGAGTTGATGGGACAAGCTGTGCCATCAGTCAATAGGGGGGAACCGTGCGCACTGCTGTTACCGATATGTTGGGAATTGAATTTCCGATTTTGGCCTTTAGTCATTGTCGAGATGTGGTTGCCGCTGTGACCAACGCAGGTGGGTTCGGTGTCTTGGGAGCTGTTGCTCACACTCCTGAACACCTTGAGATAGACCTCGACTGGATCGAAAAGGAAGTAAAGGGCAAGCCTTATGGCGTAGACTTGTTGATACCTACTCATTATGTAGGTGAAGAACAGGGTGGTCTCGATGCGTCAAGCTTGAAGGGTCTGGTCTCTGAAGAGCACAGGAATTGGCTGAACGAATTACTCGACCGCTACGGCGTTCCGCCTATGCCCGATGAAGACCGAACCAATCCTGACAACGCCCCTGAGTATGCAGGCATGCGTATTGATCCAAAGAGTATGGCCCCCTTGTTAGATGTCGCCTTCAATCACAAGATCTCGTTGATAGCAAGTGCCCTTGGACCACCTCCTGCTCACCTGGTTGAGCGCTCACGAAAGGCTGGCGTGCCGGTTGCCGCACTCGCCGGAGCAACTGAACATGCCGTTCGTCATGCAGAAGCAGGCGCTGATCTCATCATTGCTCAGGGAACCGAAGCTGGTGGTCATACCGGACAAGTGGCAACGATGGTGCTTGTGCCTGAGGTAGTCGATGCAGTGGCACCTGTACCCGTGTTGGCAGCAGGTGGAATCGGTCGTGGTCGCCAACTTGCGGCTTCTTTGGCTCTCGGCGCCGAAGGCGTATGGTGCGGCTCTGTATGGCTGACCACTGAAGAAGCAGAGACTCCACCAGTGGTCAAGCAAAAGTATGTGGCAGCAGGCTCGAGCGACACCGTTCGCTCTCGCTCAATTACCGGCAAGCCGGCACGTATGTTGCGCACCGCCTGGACTGATGAATGGGAATCAGCGAATTCTCCTGGAACACTTCCTATGCCACTGCAGCCAATGTTGGTCGGCGAAGCCATGCAGCGAATCAACCGAGTGGCACATCATGAGGGCACGGGTGCTCATGATTTGGTCACCTATTTCGTTGGCCAAATCGTCGGCAACATGAATGGCATAAAACCCACGCGCACCGTCGTGTTGGACATGGTCGAAGAGTTCATAGATGCTTCCCAACGACTTGACCGTCTCATGAACGAAGAGCCTTCGACGCCCATCTAAGTACTAACTTCACTTATACAAAGTTGACTTGGTATACAGGCCCGCACTTCGAAAATCTGGCACGGAACTTCGTGTAGCAACACCCCTCGGCTTGGTCAGGACTATGGCTTGGAGGCGAGGACGCTGATGCTTTTCACGCCGTAGGTGCTGGTGGCGCCTTGGGCCGATTCGGAGATGAACTCGTACTCGGGATTCTCCTGAATGGTCCCGATGGACAGGCCGGCGGCTTCGATGGCGGCGCGGTAGGCGTCCTTCTGCATGGCTCCGCCAATGCAAGAAGCCCACAGGTCGACGTCACACACGATCGCTTCGGTGAGTTGGTGCTCGGTAACGATGTCAGAGATCGCCATGCGACCGCCGGGCACGAGGATGCGGGCGATCTCCCGGAACACCGCCGGCTTGTCGTTGCAGAGGTTGATCACGCCATTGCTGATCACGACATCGGCGGATTGGTCGGGAACTGGCGCGCATTCGATGTAACCGAGCTCGAAGCGGGCGTTGTCGAAACCGTCGCGGGCGGCGATCCGGCGGGCCTTGTCCAGTTGGGCGTCGGTCATGTCGACGCCGATCACCTCGCCGGTAGGTCCTACGGCGCGAGCGGCGAGGAGGGCGTCCATGCCCGAGCCGCTGCCAAGGTCGACCACCCGGTCGCCGGGCTGAAGGCGAGCGAGGCCGAGATGGTGCCCGACGCCGGCGAACGACTTGACCGCCTCGGGCGGGACCTGGTCGAGCTCTGCAATCGGGTACCCGAGACGGACGGCGAGGTCGTAGCCCATCTCGAAGTGGAACTCGCCCTGCGGCTCATTCGCGATCGCCTGGTACATCGCCTTGACCTTGTCTCGCAGGTTGTCCACGTCGATCGACGTCATAGAGTGATCCTCCTCCTTGAGCCGGGCCTTGGACAGCTCACCGGCGGTACCGGTCAAACATACCGAAGTCGCCCCGCCGGGTCGTCAGTGGTTTCCCCTACAGATCGAACGGTTCAAGCGTGCCCAACAGCCCCTGTTGGAGGGCAAACAGGGTCGCCGACGAACGCGTCCGGGCTCGGGTCTTGGTGTAGATCCGGGCAATGTGGGTCTCGGCCGTCTTAGGGGTGATCGACAGCTCCCGAGCCACCTGGCGGGTCGATGCGCCCCGGGCGATTAGCAGCAACACCTCGATCTCTCGTGGGGTGAGCCCGGCGGGGCCGCTCTTGCGCTTGCCTCGTGTCTGTCCGGCCGCCGCAAGCACCGCGTCCACAGCCTCGGCATCGAGGCGACCCGCCCGCACTTCCCCTCGCAGCTCCGTCATCGCTTGCTTGGCGGTCAGCGCCGGACGGTGCGCTCTCGGTTCGGTCATCGCCCTGAACGCGCAGGCTGCGGCCAACAGGCGCGCCGTCTTGGGTATTGCGGTGCCGCCGAGCCGCCGGTGGTAGCCGGAACCGTCGCAGCGTTCATGGGTGCACGATGCGATCGCTCCCACCCGGGCCAACGGAGGTGGGGCGGCCAGCATCCGCTCCGCGTAGTAGGAGTGCATGCGAAGCCGCTCCCGTTCGGTCGCCATAAGCGGGCCCGGCTTGTCGAGGATCGTGGCAGGGATGGCGTGCAGGCCGACGTCGTGCACCCATCCAGCACGACGCAACGACGATATCTCGTCGTCTGGAAGCCCGCTGGCGGAACCAGCCAGCGCGGAGAGCTCCGCGACGGCGCGGGAATGGCCGACCCGATTGATCGAGCGCAGGTCCGTGAAGTCGGCGATCGCCATCAAAGCTGCGTCGAACTGGTCCTCGGTCAACGTGCTCTGCAATGTCGGTTCGCTATCGATGAGGGCGGCCCAGTCGTGCTCCTCATCCGGGTCGCCGAGCACGTCACCCGCGGCGCCGCAGAACGCGTCGACGACCGCCGGGTCGAGGTGCTTGCCGCGCTTGGCCTGCGCTACCTCGATCGCAGCGTCGGTGCCGCGAGCGCGGTGATGCACCTCCACGGTGTCGGCGAGGTGGAACAGCCGCATAGGCAGCGAGATCTCCTCTCCGCCGAGACCGTCAGGTACGCCCTTGCCATCCCAACGGGCGAACACCTGCTGCAGCGGGTCGCACACCTCCCCACCGAGCTCGAAGCGCTCCGCGAGCAGCGCTGTGCTTAGGCAATGCGACATCAGCCCTCGCTTGACGGCCGCACCTCCGCTGACCACGAGCTTGGCGCCCAGGCGCAGCCGGTGCAGCGGCGTACTGCCGGCGCCGACGTGTCGGAGCATGAAACCCAGCAACGGCAGCCCGGCGAAGTCGATCTCGAAGCTGTCGGCCCGAAACGCTATGTCATCCCCGAACAGCGCGGCGACCTCCGGAGTGTCAGCGACACAGCCGACCCACGCCAACGTGACGACGAAATATAGGTTGCCGCGCTCGACCGCCTCGACGCCGACCTGATCACCCAGCAGCGCTGCGATGCGCCACGACCTCATGACGTGGTCCATCGGCAGGCCCAGCCCCAGATCTGTCGCCAGCGAGAACGCCGCGACAAGGTCCGCCAGTCTGACCCCTGAATCGTCTATGCCGTTCGCCACACCCGAAGCGTACAATTCCGGCGCCGCAGCCGGGAAAGGCACGCTCGGAGTTCCCCCCACAAGTCCCAATCCGTACAGGAAACACCCGACGACAGCCACCCCTCTCCTTCCATACCATGGCCTCAGAGGCGTCGAGGTGCTCGTCCGCACCACTCGCTACGGCCCCATCAATCACAAGGAGAAGAGTCATGACCAACAAGTCCGTAATCAGCCTTACTACCGGAATGGAAGACCCCGAGAAGGTCACAATCGCGTTCCTTGTAGCCGTCGGCGCCGCCGAAACCGGCCGACAGACCCTCATGTTCCTCACCAAGGAAGCCGTCCGGCTCGCCATCGAGGGCACCGCCGTCGGCGTCGCCTGTGAAGGGTGCCCGTCATTGCCCGAGCTAATGAGCCGCTACGAGGCCGCCGGCGGCGCTTACTACGTCTGCCCGGTCTGCTTCAACGCCCGCCGGCTCGACGAGGCTCAGCTCATCAAAGGCTCCGAGATACAAGGCACCATCCCGATGTGGAACTGGATCGGCGACGACCCGGCCACGACGTTCAGCTACTGAGAACTCTCCTTGAAGGACGCTGACGAGCTGAAACGCTCGTCGAGACGACTCAGGTGGTGAATGCCAACCTGACCCAGTAGTGTGTGGTTAACCTCCTGGCATTGGCAAAAAGACGCTTCTTCGCTCGCTCAACGAATAGCGTGAGCTATTGGCCGATCTAGGGGCCGTATGAAAGTGATGAAGGACGACGAAGAAGATCCGGTCCGGCGACGAGGAATTTCTTGGAACGGGCCGGCCCGCGTGCTGACGAGTCTGTTGCCTTCTCGCGGTGACTATGCCCGTGCTCGCCTATCTTGGAGGCACGATCTTATTGGCGGCATCACCGTCGGCATCGTCGCTCTTCCGCTCGCTCTCGGGTTCGGAGTCACGACCGGATTGGGAGCGTCGGTAGGACTGATCACCGCGATTGTCGCCGGTGTCGTCGCCGCGGTGTTCGGAGGATCGGACGTCCAGATCTCGGGACCCACCGGCGCCATGACCGTGGTCCTTGCGCCCATCGTCGCCCGTTACGGCGCTGACGGCGTGTTTCTCGCGGGCCTGATGGCGGGCGTGATCGTCGTGATCGCCTCGATTGCCCATATGGGACGCTCGCTGCACTATGTGCCTTGGCCGGTCATTGAAGGTTTCACGATCGGTATTGCCGTCCTAATCTTCCTCCAGCAGGTTCCGAATGCGCTTGGCGTTGCCAAGCCCGATGGCGAGAATGCAGTGCTCGTCGCTATCCAAGCCCTCAGTCATGCACTGCAAGGCGACGGCACGTTGGCCGCACTCGGACTCGTTGCGGTCGTGGGAGGCGTCATGGGCGGGCTTCCCCGACTGAACAAAGGTCTTCCCGCATCGCTCGTGGCCGTAGTTGCCGCCACCTTGATCGCTCAGCTCGGCGATCAAGGGGTTGCACGCATTGGCAGTCTCCCCGATTCCCTGCCGCTCCCCTCACTTCCGGACATCTCGATCCAGCGAATGGGTGACCTGCTCACCGCCGCATTAGCCATCGCAGCGCTGGCCGCAATCGAAAGCCTGTTGTCGGCAAAGGTCGCCGACGGCATGTCCGACACGGCACGTCATGACCCCAACCGCGAGCTGTTCGGACAAGGTCTGGCGAACATCATGTCGCCCCTCTTCGGCGGTATGCCTGCGACCGGGGCGATCGCTCGGACCGCTGTCAACGTCCGAGCGGGGGGGCGCACTCGCATCTCGGCAGTCGTGCACTCGATCGTGTTGCTCGGGGTTGTCCTCGTCGGTAGCTCGCTCGTCGCCCGCATTCCCCTCGCCGCGTTGGCAGGGGTGCTCATGGTGACAGCCGTGCGCATGATCGAGCCTCACAACGTGCGAGCGGTGATGCGCTCCACCCGCGGTGACGCCGTCGTGCTCGTGGTCACCGCAGCAGTGACGATCGCCTTTGATCTCATCCTTGCCGTCGCCGCCGGCGTCGCCGTCGCTACCGTGATCGCCCTGCGTTCGGTGGCCCAATCCTCAGGCGTGGCAGAACAGCCGATCAGCGGTGAAGCGGAGATAGACGTCGACGCTGAGCATCGCCTGCTCCACGAGCAAATCGTGGTCTATCGCATCGAGGGCTCGCTGTTCTTCGGCGCTGCTCAACAGTTCCTCACCGAGCTGACGAACGTGGGAGATGTGAAGGTCGTGATCCTTCGTCTTGCCGACATCCGTATGCTGGACGCGACCGGCGCTGCTGCCCTCGAGGAGACCATTGCCGAGCTGGAAGGTCGCGGCATCACCGTGCTGCTCAAGGGTGTACGTCCTGAGCATCACCAGGCCCTCACCGCCGTAGGCGCTTTCGGCCGATTGGCGAGTGAACGCCACCTCTTCGACAACCTCAACGACGCCATCGAGCATGCCCGCACCCATGTGCGCCGGCATCTGAAGAGTGATCGCTCCTGATTCTCCAGAGTGGGCGAGCAGTGAAGGACATAGAAACAGTGAAGGATGTATCAAAGCAGGGGCATCCGGCTCTTCTTTAGTCGGATGATCATCAAAGCCCAAGCACCGCGATACGGAGGAAACATGGCAACCAAGAACCCGCCCACCGGCACGCCCCGCAGAAAATCGACCGCCACGGGCAAGAATCCGAAAACCGGAAAGCCCGATCTCGGTCCGCTCGCGGACCAACTTGGGCCCCGGTTGCGCAAAGAGCTCGAAATCGTTGCGAAGTCCGAAAAGGTCATCATGAAAGGCCTTGCCGACAAGGATCTCAATCGTCAGTTCCTTGTCGACCCAGCAGGAGCGCTGCAACGCATGGGCGTCGAGCTGCCGCCCATCCTCAAGGGACGTCTGAAGACGCGCTCCGAGCTCCCCGATCTGATGGGCCCTCAGGCGTTCCGTCTGCCTGATGGCCAGGTCGTCACCGCAAACGTCAACGTCCGCTTCACCTCCCCGAAGGAGGGCTGACATGGCCGGAACCGAAACCCACGGCTATGACCTGGCGATCGAATTCGCCGAGCAGGCATGTCGGGACATCGTGTCTGCCTTCTTTGACAGTGACGGTGTGCTGTCCGACCTGCTGACCGGCATAGGCGCACCCTCGGGGGTCGCCGATGCGTTCACCGTCGTGCTCGGCTTCGACCGCCCATCCGGCGTTCCCGCGAGCAATCCCGATGTCGTCGATATCCAGGTTATGTTGGGCGAAGGCGCAACCGGGTCGCTGGGTCACCTGCGCATCGTCGCTGGTATCGACGTGAATAACACGGCAGCGCTGGATGTCGTTCAAATCGACCTGGCCAATCGCCTGCACCGTACCGAGCTGGAGATCACCGGCCTGCCCGGACCGGCGAACACCGCTCTCAACGTCCTGTTTCGAAACGCGCTGCGCGACACCATTCGGACCATCCCCCTGGTGCCCATCCCGGTCGATCGCGGATCAACGTCGCCGACAACCATCATCGCCGGCGACGCACGAGTGGTCGACGACACAACGGCTGCCGACGCCGACGCGGCTGCCTTCCTGCTCACCTTCGGAGGCGGAGCTGCCGGTAACCGCAATGCCTTCACCCGCAACTTTCTGGCGGTCGGCGACACCGGTGGCATTGCCATCTCGTTTGACTGGTTGTGCCGGGTGATCAGCCCACTCATCGACGCATCCCTCGACCTCGACGGGGCATTCACCAACTGCGGGCTCACTCGTACCGTTCGCATCGACGATGACAAGGAGGTCGACCTCACCGCACTCTCACTTTCGCTCGACACCGACTTCATCCGGGTCGCGGCAACGGTGAGAAAGACAGGCTTTTGCTATGAGGCGACCGGCACCGTCGCTGCCCGGATCCGCATGGAAGTAGTAGGCGGAGAGCTGTTGGTGAGCGCCGAGGTGGAGAACCCCGATGTCGACGTCGACATCCCGTGGTATTGCTGGCTTGCCGGCGCGGTCATCGGCGCGATCGTGGCCGGGGTCATCGGCGCAGTTCTCGTGCCGCTCATCATCTACATCGCACAAGAGGTCGTCGAGGGAACGATCAACAGCGTTGCGGCGCGCGTTGCCGAAGCCATCAACTCCCTCAACATCAGTGCCACCCTGCCCGTGCCCGGTGTCAATCTCGTGTTTCAACGGGTGTTCATCGACGACGTGACCGTCGGGTGTGATGTCGCCGTCAGTGATCACGTGCCGGTGAGGTCGGAGGGCATCATCCGGCTGGGAAGCGGGATGGCCGTCGACCTCGACAGCGGACGGGTGGGACCCTTGGACCTGCCAAGCGCCGATGTCATCTGTGTCGGACGACTCTTCGGGCGACAGCTGCGGGCAACCTGTGGAGCCCGCCTGGCTCGTACGGATCTCCACCGAACAGATGGGTTGATGCGCTCAACGCTGTACGGCTTTGCCTACACCGCGCCGAACCCCGTTCCGGTCGACGAGCTCGCACAGCTCAACCCGTGGGGCATGTTGTTCGGCGATCCGTATGAGGAGAGTCGACGGGTCTACGCTGTGCACACCAATGAGGGTCGCTATGCGGTCGTGCAGGCAATCGAGGTCGAGCACGACACGATCACCCTCCGCTATCGCACGTGGGAAAAGCGTGTGCCAACACTCGAGATCCAAGGCGAGTTTCGATGCGAGCAGGGCCAAATAGTTCGCCCGAATGACGTACGTTTCGTGCCCTCACCAGCTTTGGCAGAAGCTAGGGACCCAGCGGGCCCTCACTCATTGCACGACGCGACCGACACTGGTACCGGTGCGACGCCTGATCCCTGTGCGCCCCTGACAGGAGTCGTCCGCTCGATGCTTCCACCGGCTCTCGTCGAGGAGGAGGCACTCCGGGCCATACCGCTCGCCGATCGTCGCATCGGCCGCTGGGTCGGGACCGCAGCCATCCAGTCGCACGGCGTTGGACGTTTCGACGCGATCACCCAAGGATTCGGGTCGGATCTCAAGGTCTGGTGGTCAATCAACGACACCGCGCTTGTCGAGCCCGAGGGTGACATCTCCCTTCCCGGCGGCGGCTTGCACTATCAGGTCAACGGCAAACGACTGGTCGTCACTCCGCGAGCGGAGAAAGATGCCGAGTTCCTGCTAACGGCGACCGCCGTCGACGAGGCCGGCCTGACGCTGACCGTCCGTCGGTGCGTACGGTATCAACCGATCTGCAAAACCCTCGCCGTTCGTGATACCCCCAAATGGACCGAGTACCAGACCGCATGGCTCACAAACTTCGGGGTCGTCAACGTCCCGGTGGCACATCTCGATAAGGGCTGACACACAAAGGGGGACCGAGTGCTAACCGTTGCCCTCAGTCGTCGCTTTCTGATCCCCCGGAGCCCGAGCCTGAACCTGAACCTGAACCTGAACCCGAGTCGGAGTCGTCATCAGACTCTTCTCTACCTTTAGAGGAGTCCGATGGAAGCGAGGTACTAGGGCTCAACTCATCGTCGCTCTTGTCGCTTCGGTCTTCGTGCTTAAACTCACGTTCCTGGTGCTCGACCTCGTCCGTATCCGAGTCGTCCTTCTTGCCCTTGCCCCTGTCGGTCTCATCGATGTCCGACTCGTCATCGGATTGGTCATCGATCAGGTCGTCGGGATCGTCCACCTCATCAGCCGTGTCGTCGGTACCGTTCTTGGTGAACTTTTCCTCTACCTTGGCCAGCGCCTTGGTGCAATGCTCGTCCACCTTGGAGCGGGCTTCGCGGTAATGCTCGTCGAGTTTCGCCGAGGCTCTCTTGTTGTCCACCTGGGCGCTCTGCTTGGCGTACTGCTCATCGACATGAGCCATGGCCCGCTCACAGTGCTCCGTAATGCGAGCCTGTTTCGCTGCAAACTCCTCAGGTGACATGGGGGCATCGGGAAGACTGACGTCTGTGGTCACATCGGGAATAGTGGTGTCAGTGAGATTTTCGTCGACCTCGTCGAGCAGATCATCCACGTTGAAATCGACGTTGGCGGCGACATCGGCGACATCGGCGACGCTGCTGCTGTCGGGGTCGGGAAGCTCGAACCCAATCACGCTCACAGTGTCGGCAACCACCGATTGGATAGGGTCAGGCAAGGCCCCGGCGGCGCCGAGGCTCCCGACGGTGGCTGCGGTTGCGGTGCCGGCGAGGGCGATCTTGCCTGCCAGGGTGCCCAGTAGTGTTCCGATCATCTTTCTTGCTCTCCGTTTCGGTAGCCCGGCTGCCTGCGGCACAGGCCCGGTGGCATTGCTTGCTGTCCTCACGGACAGGTCGCCTTTGTCGGTTGGAATGAGACCGTCGGCCAACAACAAGGCCATTGCCGGTCCAACCTGCATCGGCTGCGACAGGTGAATCCGGCGGACCTTGTCGACGAATGCGACGAGGTCGTCCATCTCATTACCGGGCATGGAGTTACCGGCAAGGAGTTGATCGATCGTCAAGTCGTCGAGTCGATGGCTTTTCATCTCACTGCCGTAAACGTCGTCAGAGGCCATTAGGGGTACGCTCCTCGCTCATCTTTTTCCGCAACGTCGTAAGGCCGCGACGCTGCAGGGCCTTCACGGCGCCAACGCTCTTACCCACGGCGCGGGCGACTTGTTCGACCGTGAGATCCCCCAGGATGCGCAACAGCAGGACATCACGCTGATCGGGGGCCAGCAGGCCCAGCTGCTCTCGGACCCAGGCATCCTCGATGCCGGCAAGCTCGTCGTGGTCGTGACGATCGGCCAGCCCAACTGCCTGCTCCGGCGAGAGGTAGGCCGAAACGGGCCGTCGTGACTCCTGACGACGATCGTCAATGAGGCGGTGGTGGGCAATGGTCAGGACCCACGAACGAAAGGAATCCTCGTTGCCCTCGAAGCCCTCGAGATGGGTAAACGCACGAAGGAAGACGTCATTGGCCAACCCCTCAGGGTCGCTGGTCCCCTGCGATCGCAGATAGCCAACCACCGAGCCGGCCAGTGACTCGAACAAGACGGTAAAGGCCCACGCTGCGCCGACCCTTGCGGCTGCAAGGACCTCGGGAAAGGAGGAACCGATACGACCAGGGCCTTGTGGCGGTCGCTGATCATCGCTCTCCATGCACCCGATATCGACCGGATACACCCACTACTGAAGCGTCAGCATTTGCGCGCGATGCGAACGACGCTCCTTGGCCGAGAGGCTCCGATGACCTCAGGAATTGCGGCGGTGCGCGTTGGCGGGAATTGCCATGGTCCCATTGGCGAGCGCCCGGTCATCCGCGGCCACTAGTGCAAGGGTCGATTCGGACAACACGTCGATCAGTGACTGCTGGGCCGCAGACCAGACCTCGTGCAGAGCGCAGACGTTGGCCCAATGACACGGCCCACCTCGGAGCGCACACTCCTGGGCGGCGAGTGCGCCCTCCATTGCTTCCACGATCTCTCGAATCGTGATGCGCTCGGGATCTCGAGCCAAGGCATAGCCGCCGTTGGGGCCCGAGCGAGAGGTCACCAAGCCGGCCCGTTGCAACTCCTGGAGCACCTGATGAAGAAAGCCCTTGGGTATGCCCATTGCCGCACCGATATCAGCGGCCTTGGCTGACTCGCCATCCTGATGTGCAAGAAAAAGGCACGATCGAATCGCGTAATCGGTACGCCGGGTGGGGACGAGCTTCACCCGTTAGAGAATAGTGCAGTAGGACGCACCACAATCATCACTTCCGAAATACCGTCACCGTTTCTATATGCGAAGTTTGTGGAAATAGATCAATCAGTGTGACGCGCTCGAGTTTGTAGCCCTGTGCGCTCAATAGAGCAGCGTCGCGCGCAAGTGCAGCGGGGTCACAGCTCACCAACACAACACGAGTCGCGCCAGTTCCGACTATCGCTTTTACTCCTGCGGATTTGAGCCCTGCACGAGGGGGGTCGGCAATCACCACATCTGCTGGTCCTGGTCGCCAACTTGTCACATTTAAACGGTGAATCTTCAGACTTTGATCTAGGAGCTGATCTGACAGATTGACTCTGGCATCGGCAATCGAAGAGGCGCTCCATTCCACCAATTCACTTTGCCAACCTCGTCCCACCGTGCCGGCAAAAAGTCCGACCCCTCCGAATAGATCAACAAGGCGACCACCTTGTCCACCCTCGTGATCGTCTGGGGTTCCGACACCTTTTGAAACGGCCTCGATGAGCGCCTCTGCTCCATCAGGACGATCTTGAAAAAACGACCTTGCCGAAAAACGCCACTGCCTACCAGCCAATTCTTCGTGAATCCAAACACGTCTTCCTGCTCGCAGTTCATCCATTCCGACGACCTTCACATCAGGCGGCACCTGCAAACCTTCGGTTGTTGGATTGGCCACAATCAGACGCTCTCCAGTTCGTGCGCCACAACGCAGTGTCACCTCTTTGGCCGATCCAAAATCAGATTCATGAATCAACTCATCAAGTAGCGGATGAGCGACCAAACAATTCTCGATCGTTACCAGATCATGGCTGTTCGCCCTTCGATAACCAGCGCTTCCAGAGCCAGTGCCGCCAAGACGAACCGTCGTTCGATAACCGGTAGGAGACAGGGTGGGCCCTTCGGTGATCTCCACATCTTCTATTCCACCCAGCACTGCTCCACCGAGTCGCCGTAGTGCATCTTTGACGATCTCTACTTTGAATTTGGGCTGCGCACTAGGCGCTACATGTTGCCAGTCGCAACCACCACAACCCATTTCTACGTATGAACATGAGGGTACGACTCGTTCGTTCGCACCCTCTAGAACCTGAACGACTTCTCCTCGGGCAAAATCACGTCGTGTTTCAGTCAGCTCGACCTGAATCCTCTCACCGGGGATCGCTCCGGGAACAAATACCACCTTGCCATCGTCACCACGGGCTAAACCATCTCCTCCGGCGGCAAAGCCAAATACCTGCAACTCAATCGTATTCTCCGGCGAAGATGGCACCTTGTGAGGATAGGGCCTCAAAATAGATCTCAGGGGCGTATCGTCTGTAGTTATGGCACGCCCAATACAAATTGTTCCATCGGTCTTACCAGCAGACTTCGCTCGTCTGGGCGAAGAGGTCATCGCCCTCGAAAAGGCCGGAGTCGATTGCATTCAGTGGGACATTATGGATGGTCACTTCGTACCCAACCTCACCTTTGGCCCAGATGTTGTGGCCTCCGTGCGCTCACTTGTCACTGTTCCCTTCGAAGCTCATCTGATGATCGAAGAGCCGGATACTTTGATAAAAAAATTCGTAGATGCAGGCTGCGAGATAATCATCGTGCATGCCGAAGCGACACAGCATCTTCACCGGACGCTGGGGCTTATCGGTGAGCTGGGGGCGCGTGCCGGCGTGGCACTCAACCCGAGCACCTCTGGTGAGGTGGTTCGTCACATGCTCGATCTGATCGACATGGTGTTGGTCATGACAGTTAACCCAGGCTTTGGAGGCCAAAGTTACATAGCTTCTATGGAGCCAAAGATTGCCGAGGTCGCAGCGATGATCGCAGCCTCGGGTAAAGAAATAGACCTTGAAGTAGATGGAGGAATCGGCCCCTCAACCATTGCCGGCGCCACAAGAGCAGGCGCCAATGTGTTGGTGGCAGGAACTGCGCTCTACAAAGACCCA
>CAYGGL010000032.1:0-18845 GCA_964349215.1 uncultured Acidimicrobiaceae bacterium
CACCCAATCTTTTGGCCTCATACGTGCATCTACATCTGGGTTCAACACCCGAAATCGCCGAAAGTTTCGTCCGAAATTGTCAAAGAAGCGCCTTATTGAAATAAAGCGCCAGGCCAAATCGCCTAGTAGGGTGAATGGGTTCGTAGTGTTCGGGAAGCCGGTGAGAATCCGGCGTGGTCCCGCCACTGTAACCGGGGAATAATCCCTCGAATTGCCACCGGAAACGGGAAGGCGAGGGGGCGTGTTGATCCGGAAGCCAGGAGACCGGCTACGAGCATTTCATGAAGCACTTCCCACGGAGGATGGGATAATGCCAACAGCACTAATAGGCATCGGAGTTGGCCCAGGTGATCCAGAACTGGTCACGTTGAGGGCTTTACGCGCACTTAAAGAAGCTGATCTGGTATTCGCCCCTGTAAGTGATCTCAACATTGAAGGTCGGGCCGAATCAATCGTGCGCCACGTTGCCCCAGAGGTAGAGATAACCCGACTGGCCTTCGTGATGGAGCGAAACACCGATGCTCGTGATGGCGCTATCGCAACTGCCGGAGCGGCCATCATCAAAGAGCTTGACGCAGACAAGCGAGTCGCCTTTATAACTTTGGGTGACCCGAACATCTATTCCACGATGACCGACATAGTCACTACAGTCCAAACATCTCGGCCTCAGGTCCCTATCGAATTAATCCCGGGAATCATGGCATTTCAAGAATTAGCCGCTCGTTCAAACACGGTGGTTGTTGACGGAAACGACACCCTCACTTTGATCACCGGCCTCGACGGCGCCGCCACAATTGACGCTGCACTTGGCGAAACTAATAGTGCAGTCGTTATTTACAAAGGTGGGCACTTACTGCCAACTTTGGCCAAACGCCTCGAGGCTGTTGGACGTCTTGAAGGTGCGGTGGTCGGCGAGTTACTCGGGCTCGAAGGTGAATACATAGGACCAATAAGCGAAAGGGCTGACGTCGGGGCCTCATATCTAGCCACTGTTATTGTTCCACCATTGCGGTCAGTGCGCTCAGTGCCCTCAGCGCGCTTGAAACGAGATGAATCATGATCTCGTTTGTCGGAGCAGGCCCAGGTGCCCCCGATCTGATCACATTGCGCGGACTGAGTCGCCTTGAACAAGCCGAGGTTGTGATCTGGGCATCATCTCTCGTGCCAGAGGCCGTGCTTAGTCATTGTCGACCAAGCGTCATTACTCACGATTCTGCGACCATGACCCTCGAAGACGTTCTTAAGGTTTACGAAACGGCCGGACCAGAGACCGCTATTGTGCGTCTCCATTCGGGAGATCCATCTGTCTATGGAGCAATCCAAGAACAAATCGACTGGTGCATAAAGGCACGCCGTGAGTTTGAGATCGTTCCAGGCGTAACTTCGGTGTCAGCTGCCGCAGGCATCATCGGACGAGAGCTGACCATTCCGGGCGTTGCCCAAAGCGTGGTATTCACCCGCCTCGGCGGACGTACTTCTGCCTCAATGCCAGAACGTGAATCAGTAGCTGCATTCGCAGCGATGGGCACGACTATGGCGATCTTCCTATCGGCTGCCAGACCAAAGGAACTACAAGACGAGCTGTTGGCCGACGGAAGTGGCTATAGCGAAGAAACTCCGGCCGTCATTGTGATTCGCGCATCATGGCCCGACCAACAGGTCATTCGCACAACCGTTGGAAATCTCAGCGATGACCTTAAAGCGACTGGGATCAAACTAACTGTGTTGGTTCTGGTAGGTCCGGCTCTAGCAGATTCCAAAGACAGTGAACCCGTGCAGCGCAGTCATCTCTATGCGCCCGACTATGCACACCACTTCCGCAAACGTTCGGTTCCGGGCACGACAACAGGACGCCCCGCATGACCATCGAACCCGAGATGAGCCCCGAGGTTGCCGGCGCCACAAAAGGTCTTCGTACCGGATGGACCACCGGCACATGCGCCAGCGCCGCGGCGAAGGCTGCCACTCTCGGACTTTTAGAAGGCAAAGCACCCAGCGAGGTAGAAGTTGGCTTGCCGAACGGAAGTCGCGTCAGCTTTGTTGTTGAGCCATCTGGGATTGCGCCTGCGCCGAATCGATGTGTGGTGGTCAAAGATGCAGGTGATGATCCCGACTGCACTGATGGCGCCCGCATGACGGCCGAAGTTATCTGGTCTGCTCACTCAAGCGAGCTAAGAGCAGGGCCGGGTATTGGCACGGTCACTCGCCCCGGGCTGGGTCTTGATCTTGGAGCACCTGCGATCAATCCCGTACCTCGCCGCATGATCCTTGCCGCCATTGCCGAGGTAACCACCCAACCAGTGGTCGCAACTTTTTCAGTGCCAGGTGGAGAACTCATGGCCGAGAGAACCACCAATGCTCGACTGGGAATAGTTGGTGGAATCTCGATTCTTGGAACAACTGGAATAGTGCGCCCTTTCTCAACTGCGTCTTATAGGGCTTCGGTTGTGCAACAAATTGACGTCGCTGCGGCACAAGGTAACGACACGATCGTGCTGTCCACCGGAAGTCGTTCAGACCAGGCAGCGCAGCGTTTTCGTGTCGAACTTGGTTTGGCTCTCGATCTCGACGATGTGTGCTTTGTAGAAGTTGGCGACTTCACGGGCATCGCCCTTCGCCACGCCGGCGGCTTAGGCATACGCAGGGTGGTATTCGTCGGCATGGTCGGCAAGATTGCCAAGCTGGCCGCGGGAATAATGATGACCCATTTCCACCGTTCACAAGTAGACGGCAATCTCTTAGCCGAAGTTGCACGAGAAGCCGGGGCAAGCTCTGCCGTTATCGCGGCGGCTACCGAAACATCAACTGCACGCCATTTCTATGAGACATGCATTGCCAACGGCGAGACTGCTCCTTTGCAGATTCTTTGTCAGCGTGCGGTCAGGTCATGTCTTTCTCACGTGGCAAATGCAATCGAAGTAGAAGTGGTGATGGTCGACTTCGAAGGCGATCGGTTGGTGACTCGTGCCTAGGAATCAAATATCGGTAGTCGGCCTCAGTGGCAGAGAACCCGTTGGAAAATCTGCATTGCGTGCGCTCGAGAATGCAGATCTGGTCATTGGAGGCCGGCGTCATCTTGATTTCCTCAGACCGACGTGTCGCAGCCTCGCAATCAAGGGCGACATCTTGGAAATACTCGATGAGATCGATTCTGAGAGTGGCTCAGTCTGTGTAGTCTCATCCGGTGACCCAGGTTTCTTCGGTATGGTCAGGTCATTGGCCGAACGCTTCGGCCCAACACGACTCGACGTTTACCCCGCTCCCAGTTCGGTATCTTTGGCATTTGCACGCCTAGGGCTCGCCTGGGACGACGCTATTGTCGTTTCTGCCCATGGCCGATCACTAGATGATGCCGTTGCCATACTCGCCAATGTGCAGAAGGGGGCGGTTCTTACATCGCCCACCAACACTGCTCAAGCATTAGGCAAGGCATTGATAGATCGCATGCACGGTCTCGATTTGCCCAAAGCTGTCGTCTGTTCACGACTTGACGAACCCGATGAATCAATCACATATTGCACACTCGATGAGCTGGCCCAAGGTCAATGGGACCCTCTCTCTGTTGTCATCATCATGGGAGAACGATTAGTTAGTCCCACGTCTGTGCTCGCCTGGGGTCTGCCCACTAACCGCTTTGCATATCGAGATGGCATGATCACAAAGTCTGAGGTGCGCGCCGTCGCTCTTGGAAAGTTGGAACTCCCAACCTCTGGAGTGTTATGGGATGTCGGCGCAGGAAGCGGCAGTGTCGCAGTTGAGTGCGCTGCACTTTGTCCAGGACTTCGAGTTATCGCGATAGAGCGCAGTGCTGAAGACGCTTCGCGTATAGAACTCAATGCCTCATCTTATGGAGTGAACATCGAAGTTGTACTTGGCGAAGCTCCTGGTGCTCTCGAGGGCCTCGCCGACCCAGACCGAGTCTTCGTAGGCGGAGGTGGCATTGAAGTGCTCGATGCGGTTGTCGATCGTCTAAAACCTGGTGGACGAGTGGTCGCCACCTACGCCTCAGTCGACCGCGCGCTTTTGGCTTACCGCCGACTCGGATCGATGGTGGAAGTTGGGGTCAGCAAAGCCGAATCCATTGGTGATGGTGTTCGCCTTGTCCCAAACAACCCCGTTCTTATTGCTTGGGGCCCGAGTGACCAAACAAAAGATGAAGCAACGCCATGAATAACCTCAACACCATCAGTGTTTCGGTAACCGAACGCGGAAAAGCTATGGCGGCCACTCTTCCATACCGCAATCTCCATGGTGACGCCGGAGCGTCGATTCGTTCCTCGTGGAATGAGGTCGATGCCATCGTGGTATTCCTCGCCACTGGCGCCGTTACTCGCATCATCGGGCCACTGCTCTCCGAAAAATCGACTGATCCCGCAGTGGTCTGTGTTGATGAAGCAGGTCGTTATGCGATTGCACTTACTGGTGGACATCGGGCCGGTGGACAACAGGGCGGAGCGAACCATTTAGCCCGTGAAGTTGCTGCGAGCCTTGGAGCTGAGGCGGTCATAACCACCGCCACCGATACGACAGGATCAATTTCTCTTGACACTTTGTCGGGGTTTGTTGCAAAAGGCGACATTGCCGGTGTCACCACAGCAATTCTGAACGGCCAATCTCATGTCATCCAAAATGATCTCCACTGGCCGCTTCCAAAGGAACTTGAACTCTTAAGTGATCTGTCATCAAAGAGTGATTCTTCCGTCGGTCGAGTTGCTCGAATTGTTGTAAGTGATTCGGTTCTTGAATCTCAACCTGGGGTGGTTGCATTACATCCACCATCACTTGTGGTCGGAATAGGCGCATCCTCGGGTGCTCC
The DNA here is from genome assembly GCA_964349215.1 of uncultured Acidimicrobiaceae bacterium. Lineage (GTDB taxonomy): Bacteria > Actinomycetota > Acidimicrobiia > Acidimicrobiales > CADCSY01 > JACOTK01. The sequence continues at coordinate 4,817 of CAYGGL010000032.1, forward strand.
GGCAAAAGATATATCGGCTTTACTAAGTTCAGCCTTACAACAAGCAAATCTCGATATGGCATCGGTCGCGGAAGTAGCAACCGTTGACCTGAAGGCCAATGAACAAGGCATAGTTGCCTTGGGTCTACCGATGAGAACCTTCAGTGCAGAGATGCTCAAGACAGTCGATGTGCCCACACCCAGTGCAGAAGTAGCAAAGGCCATCGGCACGCCAAGTGTGGCCGAAGCAGCGTGCATCCTCGCCGCCGGACCAGGAGCAGAGCTGCTGGTCCACAAACACAAGAGCGCAACGGCAACAGTTGCAATCGCTCGAAGGGCCCGACCCCGAGGCTATCTTTCACTCGTTGGATTAGGACCAGGTACGTCTGCCCATCGAACCCCTGCCGCCGGAGTTGCAATCACCAGAGCAGACGTTGTCATCGGTTACAAGCCCTACATAGAACAGTGCGCAGATCTGATCGGCTCACATCATGAACTTGTTGCGAGCCCTATTGGAGACGAAGTTCTTCGGGCCAAACAAGCCCTGACAATGGGGGCCGAGGGCAAGCGGGTCGCAATGGTTTGTTCTGGAGATGCAGGTGTATACGCAATGGCATCAATCGTCTTGGAACTTGCCGAATCCGAAGCACCTGACTTGGATATCGAAGTAGTACCTGGAGTTACTGCAGCCCTGGCAGCGGCTTCGGTATTGGGCGCTCCCCTTGGTCATGATCATGTCAGCATCAGTCTCTCTGATCTGTTGACACCGTGGGAAGCAATCGAAACACGACTCCAGGCTGCCGCAACAGCAGACCTGGTGGTCACTCTTTATAACCCACGCTCTCGGGGAAGAGATTGGCAACTAGATATAGCTCGCAAGATTCTCCTCACCAAAAGGCCTGGCTCAACTCCTGTTGGCATCGTCACCGACGCAGGGCGCGTCGGCCAACAGGTTCACCTGACCACACTCATAGATCTCGATACTGAGCTGGTTGGCATGACCACTTGCGTGATCATCGGTTCTTCGAGCACCCGTTTAGTTCAAGGTCGTATGGTTACTCCCAGGGGATATAAGCCATGAGCACAGCAGCTTCGGTAACGATGACGATTGACAAAGAGTGCACCGCTTGTGGGTTGTGTCTTGTTACCTGTCCTGAATCTGCACTGGGTCGTGCACCAAATCGTCCTGCGTTCAAGGCTTCTCTGTGTAGCAGTTGCTTGGCTTGCATAGAGGTCTGCCCGCGTGATGCCATAACGATTAATGAGCCCATAGCTGTGGGGCTTCCGCAATGATTCACCCTATTGAACTCGAGAGCTATCAAATTCTCAGGAGCCGTATTGATCTTGAGGCATTGGGATATGGCCCATTGGCCCAAGCAGTTGTGGCAAGGGTGATCCACTCATCAGCTGACTTGGAACTCGGCCAAGCCATGCACGTCAATGAAGAAGACGCCGCAGCCGGAATAAAGGCAATTCAAAGCGGCGAACCGATTATCTGTGATGTAGAGATGGTCAGCCACGGCATAACCGGTCTCGAGACTCATTGCTTTTTGTCCAAGGTAAAAGATTTGAAAATAGAACCGGACCTAACCCGAAGTGCCGCCGGTATACGCATGGCAGCGAATGCATTCCCCGAAGGCGGAATATGGGTAGTGGGCTGTGCACCAACTGCCCTGTTTGAAATCATCAACCTTGTTAAACAAAGCGCTATCGCCCCCACTCTTGTGGTCGGTATGCCTGTTGGATTTGTCGGTGCTGCTGAATCAAAACAAGCACTTCGAGAATCTGGCATCACGGCAATTTCCAACGTTGGAGAAAAGGGAGGCAGTGCCATGGCTGCTGCAGTAGTTAATGCACTTGTTCGTATAGCCAATGCCGAGGTTTCACAATGACCAACGAGGCACCCGCACTCTTGTTGATAGGACATGGCAGCCGTTCAAAAGCCGGCGTCGATGAGTTCTGGGAATTCACCAAGACCCTTCAAGAACTGGCTCCCGCAATTGATATGGAGTTTGGCTTCATCGAACTCGCTGATCCAGATCTCGACACCGCTATCGACAAGCTCGTCACTCGTGGTCCGAGTCACATCATCGGCGCTCCTCTCGTTTTACTCGGTGCTGGGCATATGAAAAATGACGGCCCCGCATGTTTGGAGCGTGCCCGTAAACGTCACCCAGATGTTTCGTTTACATACGGAACCGAAATGGGTGTTCATCCACTCGCTCTTGATGTTGCAAGTGACCGGGCACATGAGACCATTTTGAAAAACGGCATGAGTGCTGACGAGGTGGCAGTACTGGTGGTCGGACGCGGGTCCAGCGACCCTGATGCAAATGCCGATCTTTCCAAAGTGGCAAGGCTCCTCTGGGACGGAAGAGGATTCGGCTGGGTCGAACCTGCTTTTATTTCCCTCGCACATCCTTCTGTAGCCGAAGGACTTGAGCGATGTCGTCGTCTAGGTGCGCGCCACATAGTGGTGCTGCCTTACTTCTTGTTCACCGGTGTTCTTGTAGATCGGATCCACGAAGAGGCAACCGAGTGGGCAACGACGCATAGCGACATCAACGTCATCTCCGCTCCCCATCTGGGTGGAGATGCTCGTATTGCTCGGTTGGTTCTAGAGCGCTTCCATCAAGCCGGCGATGACAATCAAACACGGCCGAATTGTGACTGTTGTGTGTATCGAGTTGCCATTCCCGGACACGAAGGCAAAGTCGGCCTACCTTTGGTAGCTGCGCAACATGACCATTCTCATCACTCTTCATCTGACAATGGACACAAACACTGAAAGGAGGTGAACAAATCACCATGGAACAAGTTGAACAACTCGAACGAATCAAGGTTCCAGTCATCGCATGGCTCTTCGTTGCCCTTGCCACACTTGGCGTATACGCAGTTTCGATGGACAACGGAGCCATTCTTGGCAATGCGGCCGGTACGGTACACGAGTTCTTTCACGATGCCCGACACTTCGTCGGTGCACCCTGCCACTGATACCTGAAGTATCTCGATCGTTCTGCACATGTAGTGGGGGAAATACCCCACTACATGTGCAGAAATACGACTAGTGAATTAGGAGCAAGACTCATGACCCGATATTTACGAAATGGCGCCATCGCCGGAATAGGCGGAGGTGTAGCTCTCGCCATTTTCTTGTTGCTCGTGGGTGAAACGTCCATCACCAAGGCAATTGAAATTGAAGAGGCAGGGGGTCATGGCGGCGATGCCATGTTCAGCCGTGGGGCACAGATCCTCGGTGGAGGTTTAGGTTCTTTGGTAATCGGTGCATCTCTGGGTGCGATCTTTGGCATCGTCTTTGCCGCTACTCGCCACCGTCTACCAGGAACGAGTGACTGGCACCGTTCCTTATGGTTGGCAGCAGCTGCATTTGTGACCATCCAACTTGTGCCCGCTTTGAAATACCCCGCCAATCCCCCAGCCGTTGGTAACCCCGACACTGTCGGCGAACGCACAATGCTTTATCTACTGTTTGTTGCTTTCATGATCGTCGCAGGAATTGGAGTAGCTCGGTTCTCCGCTTGGTTGGCTCGAAGAGATGTGGGTGAATACAACCGCCTTATGCTCTCCGCCGGACTATGGGTTTTATTAGTTGCAGCTGCACTGATTTTCTTTCCTCCATCTCCCGACCCCATAACCGCTCCGGCGCAGTTGGTCTGGAATTTCCGTCTCTCCAGCATTGGCGGAGTACTTGCCTTTTGGATAAGCACAGGCTGCGCATTTGGCTGGCTACTCATGCCAAGCCGCTCTCGTAAAGCAATCCCCGCGAACCATTCGGCTTAGGTGTTGCGACAACCAATAAGAACGTTATTGCCCGCACTCTTATTGATTCCGTACACGCATACCGAACGGTTAACGGCTGCTACTGGGAATGTTTTGTCGTAACCATGTGCACTGCCATAGCCAGGGAATGCTTGTGCAATGTCGGGGCGATTAGTGTCTGCATCGAGTAGTCCGACAAAGGCGCCATCAACATAAACGTGGGCCTCGATTGAAGCTGCGGTGTTGGGGTCAAGCATCCAACCTGCAACACGTAGACCACTTGAGCCCTGTGACACCACGTCGATATTTCCGAACGGGTCATTGTTAACCATTACCCAACGACACCCGACCAGAGAATTGGTTCCTGTACCTGCATTTATGCCATAGGCACATACGGTGTGGAATCCGGGAGACATCGAAACAAAGCCATCAAACCCGTGTGCCGCCCCATAACCAGGGAATGCCTGTGCAATGTCGGGACGATCGGTATTTGCGTTTACAAGACCTGCAAACGCTCCATCGACATAGATGTGAAGATCTATCGGAGCAGCTGTGTTGGGGTCAAGCGCCCAACCAGCCACACGAGTGCCACCAGGGCCGACTGGGGCCATGGTCGCAAGATCAAACGAACCAAATGGATCTGTGGTCAAAGTGACCGAGCGGCATGAGAGCAAGCCGTTGGCTCCCGGGCCCTCATTGATGCCGTATAGACAGACCTGATGGTTACCAGGACCGACGGCAAGCACTGCGTCATAGCCGTGAGCCGCTCCATAACCAGGGAATGCCTGTGCAATGTCGGGACGATCACCATTTGCAACAAACGCACCCGCAAAGACTCCATCTACATATGCATGAAGGCTCATTGGACTAGGGGTGTCTGGATCTAATGCCCAGCCCGCCATACGCAATCCACCTGGAGCTTGCGCTGCCACATCAAAGGTACCAACTGGGTTTGAGGTACCAAACAAGTTGGCAAATGGCTTCGCGGGCGGTGGAGGTGGAGCCTGTGGAGCAACCGTTGTTGGTGGTGTTGTAGCTGGTGGAGGTGGAGGTGGCGGTGGAGTTGCCGAACCGGTTGCAACAACACGTGACGCTTCCCCTCCGATATTCAAGGAATCGTCGGTAGCGCGAGCCTTCAGCGTGACGACAGCAGACGTTGTTGGAGTCCAGGAATAAGTCCAGTTCTCACGGCCGCTTGCTCGGTGCCAGGTTGCTCCGTTGTCCGTAGACACTTCAACAACACCAACCTTGCCGCCGCCGGCATCGGTTGCCGTACCAGAGATGACAACAGCCTGGTTCAAAGGCAATGACGCACTATCCGCCGGAGCGCTAATGGAAACGGTAGGAGCCGACGAATCGCTTGAGGCCGTTGCGGCAGTCAAAGGTGCTTGCAAGCTCGCAGGCTGAACACCCATGTCGGCAAACAGGTTCACTGTCGCTTGTTGAATACGTTCATCAATCGGAGTACCACTGCGATCGTGGTTGGAGTCAAGGCCCCATGACCACTGGATAGTGCCTGCGCCAAAGACCAGGGCTCCACTCGCATGACGATACATAGTCAGGCGATGTGTAGCGTTACCGGCAGCAAAGGTGCAGCAAGAGTCTTGAAGTTTGCTTGGGATGTTGTAAGTAGAGTTCGACAGCGGCACAAGCCCGGCAGGACGGAAGCCATTATCGGCGTCTTCATCCCATTCGTAGCCAAGAGTTCCCTCTGGGAAAGTAGCAACTTCGCCAGGGGCCAAGGTTGCAACCGAGGTATTACGCCATAGGCGCATCTGTCCCTCAGCCTGGGGCACCTTTATTGATCGTGACTCAGGTCCGTTGGCAACAAACAGTGTGCCCATAAGTGCATTTTCAGGTCTTCCACCATCGGAGGGTGGGCTGAATCGATTATCTCGCCAGGTTCCTGTCCATGCTGGGTTCGGATCTATCTTGGCGTTTGCCTTTGATTCTTTATAGGAAACGAGCGTGCGATGAGAGACAGGGGCACCAGATGCCGAGCTGGCTTCCCAACGAGTCTTCCAGTAGACGGCATTACCACTGAAGAAAGCGAGATTTACGCCATTGTTGCGGGCATTCTCAACATTGGCTCGTTGCTGGCCAGACCAGTATTCGTCGTGCCCAACCGACATGAACACGTCATGTTCCAACAACTCAGATCCTCGACGGTCAGTATCAACGTCGGTGGTATAGCTGACGTCATAGCCGTTTGCTTCAAGCCAACGCACCATTGGGTACTCAGCGTTGAAGACCCAGTCTTGGGCTGAAGTGGACCGAGTAGTAAACGGACGGTTATAGCTGACCTTTGTTGCCCTGCCATCTGGGGTACCGGTAGCGGTGCCTGAATAGAGGCTGTTGCCCCCGAACTTGTTATAGGCCTGCCAGGTGGAGTCAGAAGTCTGGAACAACAGATCAGAACCCCTTGTGTCATCGCGAACGACGAACACAATGTGGTTGGCACCGGCAGTGCCGTCTTCTCGGAAGATCTTCGCGAAATAGATACCTGAAACAGCGTCTGTTGGGATATCCCACTTGGCAGACACTGCCCAGTTGCCACAGTCAACAAGACCGGTGGTCGGCTCGGTCAAACATTCTGGTTGAATTTGTGGAAGTACTACCGGCGGCACTTGTCCTCCAGGTCGGAAGGTCGTCCCAATCTTTCGAGCGCCGGCGCCCCCGTAATAACCCATGCGATAAATGTCGTAGCGATATGCAGTTGCATTGGTCTTTACCTTGAAGACGACCTGTTCGCCAGGTGCATAGCTGATGTCTTCGGTGAATCCGACGATGTTCGATGACCCAGTACCAGGAACTTCCCACTGGTTCTTGGGAGTGCCGGCCTTTGAGTTTTCGCAGGCAATAACACTTTGAATCGGAGCATCACACGGCGTAGCCGCTTGTACCTGAGACGGCTGGACAAAAGCCAGACCAAACCCAGCTATTGCAATGGCCAACAGGGGACGGGGGGCAAAACTGATCGCCTTTTTAACGCGCTGAAAGATGGGCATAGTGAACAATTCACCACAAACCTGTCCGCTTCCTCCCAATTGGGCAAATTCCCCCGCGATTCAGCAAATTAAGCTGAGGGCTTTGTCGAGGCGTTCGAAGTTGTTTGGGGTTGGTATTGCTATTCGGATCGTGTTTGGCATTCCGAATGAGGTGCAATCACGAACGAGTACGGCCTGGGTGGCGAGCTTGGCTCTCAAGTCATTGGCTTCGGGTACCAGAAGCCAGCTTGCGTCCGATGGCATGGGTCTAAAGCCATACGAGACAAGTAATGAGGCTAGCTCATCGCGAAGTTTGGAAATCTCACTCGCCCACTTGGCCAACTCGGTTGCTTCCAACAAATGAGGCAAGACACCGAGGGCCAGGCCATTAACTGACCAGGTAGGTTGATGTCGTGCCAGGCGCTCAATCAGGTCTTCGTCCGAAGACAACACATAGCCAAGACGCAATCCGGGGCAGGCAAATAGTTTTGTCAAAGAGCCGACGACTACAGCGTTGGCATCTCCCCTGGTCCAAGTGCCCGTGGCCAACGGGTAAAACGCCTCGTCCCATGCGGCGGCGGTGTCGTCTGGGTCGGCCAATAGTCCGGTTGGATTATTGGGGTTAGATCGCCAGCGAGGAGCGCTGTCACTGATCGAATCGAGATGGCGTCGATACAAAGAGAACTCGGGCTCTATTACTTGGCCGGTCCTCATGTCACCTGCAACCAGGGCAATCGCCTCTGAACCACCGTTTGTCAATAACAATCTCTTTGGGTCAACACCGATTGCATCTGCCAAAAGATCTGTGGCCGAGGCGGGGTCGGGATAACGTCTCAACTCGTCAAGACAACGACCGGCAATGGCGACGACATCTGGCGCAAGCGGATTAAGGCTGGCAGAAAGATCACAAACGGCATCGCTGGAAACACCGAGCAGCTTGGCGAGCTGCTCACCTTCTCCACCATGAGGACCAGGTGTCAACAAAACTTTCATCTCATCGAAGGTGATGTGATTCACGCGGCGAGCCTCCTCATTCGAGGCCTCCTAAGTCGAGAAGCAAGCCATAGAACAAAAGGTGGAATTGAAAATAGCGATACAAGTGCCCAACTCACATCGCGCGACAAGCGAACTGCTCTGTCAATGTCCACTGCAACTGGGTCATCTCCAACACCTAATAAGGGACGACTCTCGACACGCTCGCCATATGTGCTCACTCCCCCAAGACGGACTCCCAATGCTGCTGCAAAGGCGGCTTCGGCAACCCCGCTATTTGGCGATGGATGATAAGGAGCATCTCGACGAACTGCTTGGAGAACAGAGCTTGCCGAACGAGGGCGCACCAACATGACCAACAACGCTGTCACCCTCGCAGGAAGCCAGGCCGCAACATCGTCAAGTCGCGCACTCGCCCATCCAAATCGCAAATAACGAGGCGAGCGATATCCAACCATGGCATCGAGGGTGTTGATCGCCCTGTGAGCAAAGACTCCAGGAGCGCCTCCGATCACTGCCCACATCGCAGGAGCAACAATGGCATCAACGGTATTCTCGGCCACCGACTCGACCACTGCTCTGGCCACTTCAGATTCATTCAGTTCGTCTGTACTGCGACCCACCAACGACTTGACCCTAAACCTCGCTTGGTCAAGATCATCAATAACCAAAGCGCCACCGACATACTCCGCCGTTTCTCCCAATGATCTACCTGCTACTGCGATATAAGTAGCAACTACAGTGGCACCGCTGAGCCGAGTTCCAAAGGGCAATCGACCAAGAGTTTTTCCGGCAAGAACACCAATGCCTATTCCAATAAAAGCATGAGCCAAACCGGCTAAATGGTGGTCTCTATAAATACCTTTTTCCACTTGATTCATGGTTGAACCGAACACCGCTACCGGATGCGGTCGAAGTGGCTTGTCTGCCAACGCCTGGTCAACAACAAGACCGATGGCAACGCCCATGGAACGCCTGGAGAAGTTCATCGGACCTACCACCTTGCGGTTGCCACGACCAGGCCTACCGTTTCACCAACTAAAGCAGCCGCCCCAAGCACGTCACCCGTAAAGCCACCGATACGGTGGCGAGCCAACTGCAGTACGGCCAATGCTCCGAGTCCGACACTTGCCACTGCAATGAACATTGTTATTTCTTCTTGGTTGCGCATTGGCCCGTCGTTGAAAACCGCAGCGACCAGAGCAAGGATCAACGACATGGCCGCACCCATAGATATGGTTAGCCATCCTCGCCTTGCTCCTTCGCCCTCATTAATAAAAGCACTGGCCAATCCAGCCTTACGTACATATGGAATCAGCTGTGCGGCGCCGGCCATAACCGTGCGCGATGCGCACCATAAAGATGACAATAAAAAGGGCGATGGCTCCAAAGCTGCTGTCGCCGTAACGCGCAACAACAACGCAGACACAACCACAGCAATGCCAAAGGCTCCGACTGTAGGTGTTGCCATCACCTCAAGGCGACGAGAGCGATCGAGCGGAGCTAACAACCCATCGGCGCTATCAGCCAGGCCATCTAGGTGCAACATGCCCGTGATCGCAAGATCCACAATCACAACAAAAACCGCTGCAATCAAAGCGGTAAATAAGTCGTTGGCAGCCCACCAAACCAGGCCGAGCACCAGGCCTTGTAATGCGCCCACGAGAGGAAACCAAGAAAGTGCAGATGGCGATGGATCAGACGCTCCCCCAAATGGCGTGAGAAAAGAAATTGCAGCCCTCATCAGTCTTGGACAGCTTTATCTTCTGTGGCCCTGTCTTCTTCGGCCCTGATCGACTTGTAATCGATCGAGTCAATCGCCTGCAACGGCATAACTCGTCCCGCCACAACCAAAAACATATGGTCCGCGATTTTAGCAACGGCCTGGTTTAGCTCACCTAATGCATCGCGAAAACGGCGTCCGATCTCGGTTGACGGGTGGACTCCCATGCCAACCTCATCAGATACCAACACCGTGTCTCCAGAGCGTTCCCTTAAGGCAGAACAGACAGCCTCAATATCGACTTCAAATTGTTCTGATGAGGCAACCCAAGTTCCGAGAGCATCGACCAGCACGCTTCCGTGAATCGATCTCAATGCCTTGGTCAGATCTGACCCGGCTTCGACACTTTCCCATGTCAGTGGACGCCGCCGGCGATGACGCTCAACCCGCACAGACATGTCTGCATCATCGAGATCAAATGTTGCAGTGGCAACATAAGTGTGAGGGGCCGGCATTTCAGACAACAAACGTTCTGCTACCGAGGACTTACCGGAACGAGTGCCACCGAGCACCATTACGATCACAAGATCAGCCTCAGTTTGTCGACTTATTACGTTTACGCATTGCCATACCGAATGCTGCTATAGCCACAAACAACGCTATTCCAGAACCAAAAAAAACTGGAGCAGACGGAGGTTCACCGACCATACGAGGTGGTGCCGTAGTCGAACTCGCATTTGGGATAGTCGGATTTGTAGTCACTTCAGGGGACTGGCTGACTTCCATAATCGCCACGCTAGCTGTGCTGGCGCAGATGGTCAGTGTCGAAAGACATGCCTGCATTCAGTCCTTGTCACCATTACCGGTAGCCAAGGTGACATGATTAACAATCATGCTTGCTGCAATTCCTTACACAACGTTTCCAGAGATCTCACTTGGCCCACTCACCCTTCGAACGTTTGGACTCATGGTCGCCCTTGGGGTTGTCGCAGGTTCCACGATTGCATCACGATGGGGTGAGCGTTGGGGCATACCGAGAGAAAAGATAACGGGCCTCGCCACTCGAATGGTTATAGCGGGCATCGTAGGTTCGAGAATCACTTGGAACATCACTCACTTTTCTGAAATCGAATCACCAATTGACCTGATAGCAGTGTGGAATGGAGGGCTTCAGTTCTCCGGCGGTTTCATATTCGCTCTCGCAGTTGGATTTCCAACTCTTAGGTCATTCGAACCTCTCACCCGCTGGCGCCTATTGGACGGAATGGGTTTGGCACTGGCGGTTGGGGCAGCAATAGGTCGGATCGGCTGCTATGCCGTCGGCGAACATCTTGGCAATCCGACCTCGTTCTTCTTGGCCACCCGTTACGACGGTGGTGATACCCGTGAAGGACCGCTGCTAGTAGGACAGGCCATTCACAACACTTCTCTATATGAGTTCATCAGCTTGGTCGTCCTGGCAATCGTTCTGTCATGGATGCTGTATCGACGCAAGTCATCACCAGGAACCGCACTAGGCGTATTTCTTGTCTGGTATGGAAGCGCAAGAATCGCTACCGACTTCTTACGTGCCTATGACGAACTCACGTTTGGACTCACAGGAGCCCAGTGGATGTGCCTGGTATTGGTTCCACTCGGAATATGGGTATTGGTTCGCAAACGACCCGCTCTTGCCGAATTGGCAAACGCCGAATTGGCAAATACCGAGTCGGAAAGCACGGGATCCGACGGAGAAGAGGAAACCCACTCCGAGGAAATTTCCGAGCCCAGCGAAACAAATTGACCTAGGGTTTTTTGATGAACGGGATTTTTTCGTGAAAGAAGTTGCCATCGGTACACAAAGAGGGTTCCTCGCTATGCCTCCCTCGGATGAGCCCGCTCCAGGCGTGATCGTGCTTCATGAAATCTTCGGCATAAATGACGATATTAAAAACAACACCAACCGCCTTGCCGAAGCCGGTTATGTGAGTCTCGCCCTAGATCTTTATTCCTCAGGCAACAAAGCCGTCTGCATCGCCCAAGCCATAGCCGACATGGCACGGGGCAACGGGCGCACCGTGGATCGCATCGAAGAGGCTCGTAAATGGCTCACTGCTCTTCCAGAAGTCCAAGGCAAGAGCATCGGGGTACTCGGCTTTTGCATGGGAGGGACTTTTGCTCTCGCCGCCGCAGTCCACCACGATTTCGCCGCTGCCAGTGTCAACTACGGGCGAGTGCCCAAAGGTGAACATGCCCTCGATGGGATATGTCCGGTGATCGGAAGTTTCGGAAAAAAGGACCTATCTCTGCGTAAAGATCCTGAACGTCTCGAGAACGCTCTCACAAAACTTGGAGTAGCTCACGACGTAAAAACTTATCCAAACGCCGGCCACGGTTTCTTAAATAAGAGCCTGCCGAGTTGGATGCCATCGATGCCGTTGATGTCTGTTGGCTACGAGCCTGAAGCTGCCAACGATGCGTGGGGAAGAATTCTTCCATTCTTTGCCGAGCACCTATCCGGCTAGTCGGGAAAGGATTTTCCAAAAAGTCCGGACAGGTACTCGCTCAAATGTTTATTTGTTCGGTTGAGGCGTAACCCGCAAGTAAGGCTTTTTGGCTTCAAACCCCTTGGGGAAGCGCTCCTTGGCCTCTTCATCTGAAACGCTCAACGCAATGATCACGTCTTGGCCATCTTGCCAGTCGGCGGGCGTGGCCACTGAATACTGAGCCGTGAGTTGCAATGAATCAATGACACGCAATAACTCATCGAAATTACGACCGGTGCTGGCTGGATAAGTAAGGGTGAGCTTCACCTTGTTATCGGGGCCGATCACAAAGACTGAACGAACAGTCAAGGTGTCATTGGCGTTGGGGTGGATCATGTCGTAGAGGTCGGCAACCTTGCGATCGGAATCTGCGATCATTGGGAAATTGACTGCATTGCCGGTTACGTCTGCAATGTCTTTCTCCCAAGTGTGGTGCGATTCAACCGGGTCAACCGAGAGACCGATTACTTTTACTCCCCGCTTATCAAACTCAGGCTTGAGCTTGGCAACGGTGCCCAACTCGGTGGTGCAAACCGGTGTGAAGTCCTTTGGGTGAGAGAAAAGGACAGCCCAACTGTCGCCTTTCCATTGATAGAAATCGATCTTTCCCTCTGTTGTTTCTGCCGAAAAATTTGGTGCGTCGTCGCCAAGTCGAACAGCCATATGGGCCTCCTGTCAGGTGAATTCGGGTTATGTACGGGTATGTATTTCGGGTGCGCGCGCCCAGCCTACCGGTGAAAATTAATTCCCGATAGGGCTAGTCGGGATTCTTGATTTGGAGCCCCTTCAGATACTCAGTCACTTCCATGCGATCCTTGGTCCGACGCATTGGGGGAAGACTGCGCACCAGGTCCCACCTATACGAGGATGTGACCAGCCGCCGATCAAGCACAGCTACCACTCCACGATCACTTTCCGAACGAATGAGACGTCCGGCGCCTTGTGCCAAGAGAATGGCAGCTCTTGGCAGATCGACTGCAATAAAACCATTCTGCTTTGCTTTCGTAGCCGCCTGGCGCCGAGCTTCAAAAAGAGGATCATCGGGCCTGGCGAATGGAAGACGATCGATGATCACTAGCGAACAGGTCTTTCCCGGAGCATCAAAGCCTTGCCAAAAACCCATGGTTGCCAATAACACCGAAGTCTCATCTGATAAGAAGGCCTCTTGAAGTGCTGGGCGCGGCAGACTGTCCTGAACCAGGACACGAAATGGAAGACGGTCGCCGAGATACTCAGCAGCTGCATTCATGGCGCGACGACTTGTGAACAATGCCAGCGCACGTCCACCCGCAGCGAGCATTAGCGATTCCATTTCTTTGTGCATTTCAGATTCGAACTCAGATGAACGCGGATCAGGGAGATGGCCGGCGCCATAGAGCAACGCCTGATTGGGGTAGTCAAAAGGACTACCAACGTCGAGACCTTCCCAAGGCAATGTCGCGCGATCGAGTCCGAGACGCCCGACCAGAGATTCAAATGAACCACCAACCGCAATGGTTGCACTCGTTAACACCACACAAGTCGCTTTCTCATCTTCTGAGCCAGAAGAAAACAGCATCGTCGAAAGACGCTTGCCCACATCGACCGGTGCTACGCGAAGTACAGGAGCATTGCCATCTTCTACCCAGGCAACATCGCCTTCACCCAGTTCACTCAGGATGTGAATGTCATCCAGCAAACCACTGGCGAGTTGCACAAGACGATCTCGTTTAGAGCTCGACTCAGGTGATGCACTCACATCTAACGAGCGAGCAGCAGACAACACCTCTGTTACTGCTTCGCCACAGCCCAACAAGGTGGATGCCAAAAGCGGTCCCTGTGGATCAACTCTTTGGCCAACCAGTTCACCAAGTGCATTGCGCAAACGATCAGATGAGTGGGCTAAAGCGCCGGCACCAGGATGATCGGCAGTGAACAGCGCTCGCATCGAGCCAAGCACATGGTCAAAGCGACCTGGGCCTAAGCGCATACCCAATGTGTCGGCGGCTATATCTTCGAGCGTGTGGGCCTCGTCTATTACAACAACATCATGGGTCGGTAAC
>CAYGGL010000033.1:0-18141 GCA_964349215.1 uncultured Acidimicrobiaceae bacterium
CCACCTGATGGCGCCGGGGCGGGCGAGGGAGCTGGGGTGGGTGCAACAACTGGGGTGTTATCGAAAAAGGTGTAGGCGTTTGGCATAGTGACCGAGCCGCTTCCACTCACCGCCACAGTGAGATCCGAAAGTCCCGCTGTATGGCTTGGAGTTACAACCGCTATTTGAGTTGTACTCATTGCCAGAACCTGAGCAGTACGGGTTCCAAAACGAACATAGAGGGTGGGTCTGAAACCGGCACCACTAATAATCACCACTTCTCCCCCCGAGATTGAGCCATAACGAGGAGACAGGGAATTGATCGTCACTGATCCGTTGGTAACCGGAGGAGGAAGCGGCGGAAGCTGAACAGCTGGAGTTGGAGCAGGTGAAGCGCCCGAGCCACCTGGAGATGGTGGCGGCGACGGAGAACCTACAGGCCCGGGAGGCGGAGTAGGTGCTGGGTTGGGACCAGATGGCGCAGGATAAGTCGGAGTATTCCCACCTCCGCCTCCTATGTATGGGTTCGGAGCAGGCGTTGGAGCAGGCGAAGTACCACCTCCGGGAGATCCCCCTGAAGGAGAAGGCGTTGGAGCAGGTCCGGGTGCGGGAGCCGGTGCGGGAGAAGGTGCGGGAGCCGGTGCGGGAGATCCACCTCCAGAAGGTCCGGGTGCGGGTGCAGGTACGGGGGCCGGGGAACCTCCACCACCAGGAGAAGGGCTCGGAGCTACTACCGGCGGAGGAGCCGTCTCGCCCTTTGGTGCAACTGTGAAGAACACGGCCCATGGACGCCCGATTGTCTGGTCGTCAACTGTCGAATATGCCTCAGCTACCAATGCATATTCACCTGCGGGCAATGTAAAGCCAAGAGGAATTGTGGTTGTTGCCTGAGCTGGTGAAAACCCTCCGGAAGGCGAGAGCGTTACCGAGGCCTGGTCATCTGTGCGGGTCGTGCCGCCGGCCAGTTGTATAGGCGCATCGACCATGCCGTACATCGCCCCATCGACTGAAGTTACGAGAGTGGCTCGCATGCCGACATTGGCCCCGTTCGGAACTTGGTTTGCGACCACTGTCGCTCGTATCGAGCCAGATTTATCAACCTGCTCGTTGGCCCCTGAGAAACCATCGAACGAGAAGCGAACCGGCTCACTAGAAGGAACCGATGCTGAATTGAGAATGCGACCGACATCAAAACGCTGTCCACTCGCAGAACGCCCCGAGAGGCCGGCCAGAGGGGTGGAGCTGTTCATCATCAGGGCACGAACTTCGGTGGGGCTAAGCGATGGCATCACTGAGCGAATGAGGGCTGCGCCTCCCGCAACCATCGGTGTAGCCATCGACGTACCGCTCATGCCCCCATAGGTTCCGCCAGGCAGAGTTGAAAGTATGTCTGAGCCGGGAGCGTGAATATCTACAGAAACCGTTCCATAGTTCGAGAAGCTCGATTGAATATCGGTGTTGGTAGATGAGCCGACGCTGACAAGATTGTCGTGTGGAAATGAAGCCGGGTAGGTGGGCGACCCATCGATATTGCGCCCATCGTTTCCAGCGGCTGCAATTACCATCGCACCCTTGAGGCGAGCGGATTCGATAGCCGTTGCCATCGTAGAAACAGCGTCATATGGCATACCTGCAGGGGTGCCGAATGAACAGTTAATTACTGTCGCACCATTGGCAGCTGCATAAGCAATGCCTCTGGCTCCGTCTGAGAGTCGGAACGAACCCGAGTTGCCAGTCTTGACCGACATGACCTTGGCACTCGGCGCAATCCCGGCAACACCTTGGCCATTATTAGTATTGGCAGCAATGATGCCTGCAATGTGGGTTGCATGACGGTTGTCTGATGATGGATCAAACACGGTGGCGTCGTTGTTAGCAAAGTCATATCCGTTGCAGTCATCGACGAATCCATTGCCTTCATCGTCTTTTCCGTTTCCACAGATCTCACCTGGGTTCTTCCAAATCGAATCGACGAGGTCGGGATGTGTGATGTCAATACCGGTATCGACCACCGCTACGACTTGTGACTGGCCTTGACTCACTGCCCATGCGTCTTCAATGCCGATATCCGCACCGGCAGTTCCCGCCTTGGAGTTAATAGGTTGGCCTGTGTTATGCAAACCCCATTGGGAGCCGTACTGAGGGTCGTTTGTAGAAACAGTCAAGACGATGTCTTCATCAACATCTTCCACTCCAGGCAAACTCTCATATGACGACGCCTTGGCTGTGGTTGCCACTGCATACACGCCAGGCATTACCACTGTGACTTTTTTGGTCCCAGTTACTTTCTTCAACAAGGCCACCAGTGGGTCGCCACTTACAAGATTCTGATCGCCAAGAATCTGATCGCCAGAATTCCCTTCTTCATCTTCTTTTGCTTTTGCCTCAGCCTCTTTTTTTGCAACCGTGGTCGTGGTAGACAAATCGGCCTCTTTACTTGATTCAGATACCTCAATCTCTGCATAAGTCGTAGTGCCATCGCTCACGATTTGCAGGAGCTTTCCCTGCTTGGCCAGCTCAAGCAGATCATGGGTCTCAACTTCGCCCGCTGCATTCGTTTGCAACGGGACAAGCCGTGTCGCCTTGTTGGTGTTGGTCTCAGGACCTTTCGAGGCCTGCGACCCTGAAAGGACCTGTTCTTCTAGGACCTGTTCTTCTAAAGCTCTATCAGCCAGACCCGAGAAGGTGACTATGTAATGCTCGAAACCGTCGTCGAGCGCGTTTGGGTCGCCCCTCGAAACATTCTGATCCCACGAGATGAGCTGCCCATCAACCTTGTCAGCACCATCTATAAAGGGCATGCTGCCTGACGTCACCATAAATATCGCTGTGACGAGCGCGACCATAGCCACTCCGCCATGGCCCCTCATAAACTCAACTATCCGGCCAAAAGTGCCCTCGGACCGCGTGTCAAGATCCATATATGTAAGACCAACGACATAAGAGGGCCTTACCTTGAACTGTTTATTTTCGAGACCTGATCATGAGAGGTGAAGCGGTTTTTTCCTCTATGCATCCTCGCCATACTCCTGCCGCGTATGCAGAGTCATCGAGAATCCGCAACGCGACATAGCGAAGAGGGTCGAGGCGGGGGCGGCGGCGGGCCCACTCAACTAAAGCCGGGACGATGGCAGCGCCGGCCAAAATAACTCGGGCACGTTTACTGAAGATTGCTGCCAAAACAAATATGGGCAGCCACGTTCGCATGATCGCCGAAGCAATTGTCTGACCCGCCAACCAATGCCCACGAAGAGCGAGACGGCCCATCTCAAAACCTATTTGGTTGAAGTGACCTGACTCTTCCAAATCAATCGTGCGACGTGAAAGAGTTGCTGCACTTGCTCCCGCAACAGCCAGCCCGATGTAGGGGTGTCCGATCGCCCCCAGCGCCCATGCGAACAAAGTCCACCTGGAGGCCTCAACGGCTACGAGTTCTTCCGGGTGGCGCTTTGCCAGTGGCCCGGCCGCTCGCCCATAGGAAATACGACGCTCCAGCAACTCCGTTAAACGTGTTCGATGATGATGACCCACTCTGCTCGCAGGTTCATAACGGACAACTCCACCGGCTTTTACCAAGCGCCATATGAAATCGACGTCTTCACCTGTTGTCAGGGTCTTATCGAAGCCATCCAGCGACTCGGAAATATCACGACGCACCACTAACGCGGCCGAGGGCAAGTAGGAAAGACGACTTCGAGGACGCACGGGGCCCTCACGTGAACCCATATCAAGTGGCGATCGAGCTCGTTCGTAGCGAGACAAAAATGAGTTGGCGTTGTTATCTGGCTCGACGATTCTCGGGGCCACCGCTACCACGGCCGGATCCTCAAAGTGTCCGAGCAATCGATCCAGCCACCCAGGGCTCGGCTCACAGTCGGAATCTATAAACGCCACCAGCGGCGTTTCGGCCACCCTTAATCCCTCGTTGCGTGCGCCGGCGGGACCACCCGGACGTTGCAGACGAATTACATGAGCGCCCATCCGAGCTGCGACGTCGGCACTGTCGTCTAGCGAAGCGTCATCTACCACGATCACAGCCCCCACAGGGCCAACGTGTGCAAGCAAACGCGCAAGTTCTGAGGCACGATCCCGCACGGGCACCACAACCGTCACATCACGCCACGACGGTCCAGGGGTTCCTGGCCGAGGATGAGCCATGCCCGTTGCCAATAAACGCCGAACTAATCGTGCCCGCGACCCTGGCACATCTGCACCTACTTCAGCCGTGGTCATTCCTTCACGCAAGGAACGAACTGTCTTCGCACCCTCATCGGTCAGGCGCAAAAGTCTCAGTGGCGATCCACCGAGGAGAACCCGGCCATCGGCTAAAAGTCGGGTTTCACGGTCAAAAACGAGACGACACGCGCTGGGAATGGGCAACGATGACATCTCGATGTGCCCACCGGTCTGGGACGGCCCTAGGATTGAATCCATACCTTGAAGATAGTGCCCACGGGGAGGCGTCATGGGAACCGACGAAAAGACCGCAATTGCAACGATTGATCAAGACGATGAGATTGTCGACGACATGCTTATCGAGGAGATCTCCATCGATGGGATGTGTGGGGTCTACTAGACCGCCTGACAACGTCCATGGCCCTCGACCCTACGCAGCCATATGAGCTGCATTCCCAGGTAGCCCTTCGTCCAGAACCCTTTGGGGCCCTTGCCTACCACTATGGGAATCGTAGACTCACGTTCTTAAAGTCTGCTGAAATGGTCGAACTGGTAACCCAACTCGAACATTTCTCATCTGTTGATGCCGCTCTTGAGTCGCTTTCCATTCCCCAAAACCGACGAGATGCATATATCCGCTCCCTCGTCGCCCTTGAAGCCTCGGAGGTCATCCATGCTCGTTGATCAGCTCAAGACAGGGCTTGACGCTCCAATTTGTCTCACGTGGGAACTCACATATGCGTGCAACTTGGCTTGCGTGCATTGCCTTTCATCATCGGGACGACGAGACCCCAACGAGCTTTCAACTGCAGAAGCAAAGGCAGTCATAGACGAACTACAGGCCATGCAGGTCTTTTACATCAACATCGGTGGTGGCGAGCCAATGGTTCGGCCTGATTTCTTTGAGCTATTGGAATATGCAATTGCCCATGACGTAGGGGTTAAGTTCTCTACCAATGGCACCAAGCTCGACGCCGAAAAAGCCCTTCGCCTTGCCTCCATGGACTATCTCGATGTTCAGATAAGCCTCGATGGAGCAACAGCTGAGATAAACGACAAGGTCCGTGGCGAAGGAAGCTATGCGGCTTCCATAAAAGCCATGGAAAATCTTGCAGCCGCTAATTTCGGACCTTTCAAAATCAGCGTGGTCATCACTCGTGACAACGTCACCCAGCTAGATGATTTTCAAGCCATTGCAGACAAATACGGCGCCGAGCTACGACTGACTCGTCTTCGCCCATCTGGGCGCGGTGCTGACAGCTGGCATGAACTCCACCCGACAAATGATCAACAACGCCAGTTGTACAACTGGCTGGTTGATCACCCTAAAACCCTTACGGGTGATTCGTTCTTTCATCTGTCAGCATTGGGAGAATCGTTGCCAGGCCTAAACCTTTGTGGAGCCGGCCGAGTCGTGTGTCTCATCGATCCTGTTGGTGATGTTTACGCGTGTCCATTTGTATTGCACGACGAGTTCAAGGCAGGCAGTGTCCGTGACCTAGGTGGCTTTACACAAATATGGCGTCAAAGCGATCTGTTCACGTCTTTGCGTGAACCTCAAAGCCCAGGTGCTTGTGGATCTTGTGGCTCTTATGATGCTTGTCAAGGTGGTTGTATGGCGGCCAAGTTCTTTACCGGGCTTCCACTTGATGGACCTGACCCCGAGTGTGTGTTCGGCAACGCCGATGAGGCCCTTGCCGCGGTGGCGGCCGGTTCGGCTCCAAGCCCAGGACAGGGTCACTCCAAGCCCGTTCCAGTCACCCTTATCTCTCGACCCGCAACTCACTCCCAGCCCGCTCTAACTTCGCCGGCTCTCACTTCGCGATGAGGCTGCTCGAGCCGCTGCAACTAGGCGGCCGGCGGGCACGCAATCGGGTCATATTTGGCTCGCACGAAACGAACCTCGGCCATAAACGCAGCTTCTCTCCACAAGCCTTGGCTTACTATCAACGGCGCGCCGCCGGCGGTACAGGAATCATCGTTTTGGAAGCCGCCTCCGTTCACCCATCTGATTGGCCGTATGAACGTGCCCCATTGGCCGAAGCATGCAAAGACGATTGGGCCTCAATTGGCGAAGCATTACACACGCAAGGCTCACTCGTGTTTGCCGCTCTCAATCATGCAGGCGGACAAGGTGCGAGTGCATTCAACCAAGCACCTCTACTGGCCCCTTCACGCGTGCCAGAAGTCAACACACGTGAAGTCCCCAAGTCGATGGAACCAAGCGACATCGAAGCAGTCGTAGCCGGCTTTGCATCAGCCACTCGCCTTGCGTTGGATGCCGGTCTAGATGGTGTAGAAATTAATGCGGGCCAGCACAGTCTGATTCGTCAGTTCCTATCAGGGCTTACCAACCAACGTGGAGATAGCTGGGGTGAAGACAAATTATCCTTCGCTCGAGCCGTTCTTGAGGCTGTAAGAAACGAAGTCGATACCTATGGAGCTTCAGAAAACCGACCCGTTGTTGGTTTGCGGCTTTCTTGTGACGAGTTGGCCCCTTGGGCTGGAATAGTCCCCGAAGCAGGAGCCGAGATCGCAGCATCGCTAGCCCCATACGTTGACTACATCACAGTTGTGCGAGGCAGCATCTATTCAGTTGGTGCGACTCGACCCGACAGCCATGTTTCGCCAGGTTTCAATCTCGAACTCACACAACAGGTGCGCGCGGCGGTACCGCCAAACGTGGCGATCGTTGCCCAAGGCTCGATCATTGAAGTCCCGATGGCAGATGATTTCATTACTTCGGGAGCAGCCGATTTGGTCGAGATGACCCGCGCTCAAATTGCAGATCCAGACCTTGTAAACAAAGCAACAGCCGGCGCTCTTGCTCGAATAAGACCTTGCATATTGTGCAATCAAACTTGCTCGGTTCGAGATAACCGCAACCCCATCGTCTCGTGCGTGGGTGAACCTTCGTCTGGACACGAACTCGAAGACCGACCAGTACAAGAATGGCCAATAGAAACTCGCTCTGGTAATTCCTCATCGGTGCTTGTTGTTGGTGGCGGTATTGGCGGATTAGAAGCAGCAAGAGTCGCCCGCCTTAGCGGCCACCAAGTTCGACTCGTGGAGCGTCGCCCATGGTTTGGGGGCGCTATTCGTCTTGGTGCACAGACCCCTGGGCGCGAGCGCCTGGCCCATTTTGCCGATTGGCTCGAAGCAGAATGTCGAGAGCTTGGCGTGACTCTTGAAGCCAATCAAGAAATCACTCCAGCCGATATCGAAGCAGTGTCTGGGGTGATTCTCGCGACCGGTGCCCGTCATGGCCTGTTGCCATTTGATATCGAGCCGGGGGCAATCGTCGTTCATGCCCGCACGCTTCTTGAGGCACAACAAAAAGACGGAACCGATTCAATGCTTGAGCTTCTCGGGCAAGGTCCAATTCTCGTGTGGGACCCAATTGGTGGACCAATAGCGGTTTCAATTGCAGAGATGCTGGCCCCTGCTCGGGCGATAGAGCTGATAACTCAGGACCAAGTGGTAGGAAACTTATTGGCCAGAAGCGGCGACATGGGAACGGCAAACACCAGACTTCATGGCGCCGGAGTGACCATGCACAAACGCAGTTTATTGCGAAGCGTCGGGGTTGGCTGCGCTGAAATCGAAGCTATTTATACTGGAGAACGCCATCGAATAGAAGCTAGTGCTGTCATCGCTTGTGGCCATGAACTCGCCGACGACTCGCTCTGGCATGCAACAGGAGAAATGCACAAACAACTCGGAGATGCCGTGGCACCACGCACGTTATATGAAGCCGTGTTAGAAGGTCGCCGTGCCGCATTGGCAATTGAAAACGCAGTCCCGATTGAAACAGGCCCGATTGAAAACGCGGAGCGGGCATGAGTCGCTACCGTCATCTCTTTACCCCGCTTCGGATTGGTCCGGTGACTGTTTCCAACAGAATCATCTTCTCGGCACACCTGACCAACTATGCCGAGGGCGGTCTTCCCACCGATCAACACGCTGCATATTACGCAGCTCGGGCAGCAGGTGGGGCAGGCCTGATCATCACTGAAGAACATTCGGTGCACCCAACCGATTGGCCCTATGAGAAATTGATTCACGGCTTCCATCGAGAGGTCATACCCGGATACAAACGCATAACAGAGGCGGTTCATCGCCACGGCGTACCGATATTTGCCCAGATCAATCACAACGGCGGCCAGGCTTCGAGCATGTACTCGCGCCTTCCTGTTTGGGCTCCATCGCCGGTTGCTGACCCAATGTTTCGTGAAGTCCCAAAGGCCGTCACCGTATCGGAGATCGCCGAGATCGTCGCCTCGTATGCAACGGTTGCCCAGCACTGCGCAGAGGGCAACTTCGACGGCATCGAACTGCAGTGCTCGCACAGTTCCATCGTGCGAGGCTTTCTTTCTCCTGCGACGAACCACCGCAACGATAGTTACGGCGGTTCCCTCGAAAACCGTGCTCGCATATTGCTTGAGATTGTCCATGCCGTACGCGAAGCCATCGGTCGTGATCTGGCTCTTGGCGTCAGACTCTGTGGTGACGAACTCATTGAGGGCGGCACGACAATCGACGAGGCCGTGGAAGTCGCTCGCATGGTTGAGGCAACTGGGCAAGTTGATTACATCAACACCTCAATCGGTGTTGCGACGGCAACCTTGTTCATGATCGAAGCCTCAATGCACATTCCACCTGGCTACGCCATGTTCATCCCTTCGGCCATCCGCAAGGCGGTTGAACTCCCCGTGGTGGGTGTGGGCCGTTTCAAAGATCCGCTCCAAGCCGACAGAGCCTTAGAAGAGGGTCATTGCGATCTCGTCGGCATCGTACGCGGACAGATTGCAGATGCCGACTTCGTTGCCAAGGCTCGGGCGGGACACACCGACGACATCCGTCTGTGTCTGTCTTGTAACCAAGAATGTGTTGGGCGCATGGGCCTCAACCGCTGGCTGGGTTGCATAGAAAACCCCCTCACCGGGCGCGAGGCTGAGATGGGCGCGATCGCAATCAACGCACCTGTAGCCCCGAAGAAGGTACTGATCGTTGGTGCCGGCCCTGCGGGCATGCAGGCGGCAATCTCTGCTGCTAGTTCTGGCCACCGTGTTGAGATCTATGAACGCGATTCAACACCGGGCGGACAAGTTCGTATCGCTGCAAGCGTCGCGAACAGGGCCGAGTTCGGCGACATCATTCGAAACCAAGTCAACGAATGCAGTCGTCTCGGTGTCGAAATGCATTTTGATGTAACCGTCGATGCTGAGTTCATCTCGAGCCACCAACCCGATGTTGTGATCATCGCAACAGGAGCAATGCCCGAACGCCCTTGGTGGGCACCACCAGATGTTGCCAGTCCACAAGTAGCGGATGTTCGTGAGGTCTTAGAAGGTTCGGTATCACCCGCTGGGCATGTCATCGTCGTAGATGAACTTGGCTTTCACCAAGCGACAAGTGTGGCTGAGCTGTTGGCCGATCGGGGTTGTTCGGTCGAGGTCATCACATCTGGCATGGTGGTCGGACAAGATCTTGGAGTCACACTCGACATGGAAGGTTGGTGCATGCGAGCAGCGGCTAAGGGCATCGATCAACTGACTGATCTCGTCGTTACCGGAATCGAAGATGGGAAACTAAATGTCATGCACCATCCAACCGGACGCAACGAGTTAAGAGAGGCAGACTGGGTCGTGCTTGCTGTCCCCCAGGCTCCTGTAGAAGGTCTCTATTTCGAACTGGCCAATGCAATCGCCCAATCAAACGCAAGCTTCACGTTGCATCGAGTTGGTGATTGTGTTGCACCGCGGCGTGCGCATGCAGCAGTTGTCGAAGGACAACGCGTTGGGGCATCGCTATGAGCACAACGAATCAACGGGCGTTGGCTATCGTCGCAGTTCGCGAAGGCGTATTGCCACTTGGCGCAGAGGAGACAATCGCCGAGTCTTGTGGGGACGCTCTGTTGATAGGAAGTGGAGTCGAGGCTGCCGCAAAAGAATTATCCGTAAGACCAGTTGGTGAATTATTGGGATGGGAAGCGGGCGATTTCTTGCCGGCCGTTTGGGCAGAAACGCTAGCCAACACTATTAAGCCGTATTCAACCGTGCTCTTGCCTGCTTCGCCAGATGGTCGCGACCTGGCGCCTCATCTCGCCGCCACATTGCACAGACCCCTATTAAGTGGTGCAATCAGGTTGAGTTTTCCCAAGCCCGAGCTGGACGCTGACGCTGGGGTTCGAATCGAAGTTGCCCGCCAGGGTGGATTCGTCAGTGAACTTTATGAGACGACAAATCCAGTTGTTGTCACAATGCAACCTGGCGTGCGGGGCATCGATCCATTGCCCGAACAAAGCGAAGTGCCAAGTCTTCGTCTTCTCGAACTTGCACCCTCCAGGCCGGCACAATCCAATGATCCTGAACTGGTCGAACTCATGGGACCTGATCCCGCAACTATGGACCTCTCCGAGGCTCCTCGAATCGTTGCCGGCGGGCAGGGACTTGGAAGTGCGGAAGCCTTTGAGCGCCTGGGCCAAATCGCTACCATGTTGGGGGCGTCACTTGGCGCTACTCGTGTTGCCGCAGATGCCGGGTGGGTTCCATTCGAGCGCCAGATCGGAACCACCGGAGCAATGGTCAACCCTCGTCTTTATTTAGCATTCGCAATCTCGGGAGCGGTTCAACACACCAGCGGCTTGGGCCACCCTGACCACATCATCTCTGTAAACCTTGACGCCAGTTGTCCCATGATGACAATGGCTGACCTCGCAATTGTCTGCGATGCCGGCGAACTTATAGACGAGTTGGCCACAAGGCTCGAATCGCCAACACAGATGGAGGCCTCGAGATGACCGAAAGATTTGATGCCGTTGTGGTGGGCGCCGGCCCTGCCGGATCGGCAGCTGCATTGGTGCTCGCAAGAGGAGGGGCCTCTGTCTGTCTACTTGAGCGAGGGCCGTTTCCAGGTTCCAAGAACATGTATGGCGGGGTTATCTACGGGCGTATTCTCGACCAGCTGATTCCAAACTGGTGGGAAGAAGCACCGGTGCAACGCTGGGTGACCCGGCGCTGCACCACAATGTTGACCGATAGCCAGGCGCTGACCATTGACTACCGCACAAACTCTTGGGGGAAACCTCCATATAACGGAGCAACTGCATTTAGGCCTGACTTCGATTCCTGGCTGGCCTCCAAGGCAGAAGAGGCCGGTGCGGTCTTGGTGTGTTCTACAACTGCGACCGGGTTGTTGCGAAACGAATCCGGAACGATCATCGGCGTGCAGACCGATCGCCCTGATGGAGATATTGAGGCTCGAACGGTAATCGCCTGCGATGGAGTGAACTCGTTCATAGCCAAAGAGGCCGGGCTCTATCACCATGGCGAAGCCGATCACTTCACTCTTGGCGTCAAAGAAGTTCTAGCCCTACCTCGCCATGAAATCGAGGCTCGCTTTGGTCTACGAGATCTTGAGGGGGCAGATTTCGAGATTGTTGGCTGTACCGGCGATATTCCAGGTGGTGGTTTCATCTATACCAACCTTGATTCAATTGCCGTTGGTCTCGTGTTGTCCCTACCAGGGTTGGCCAAATCGAAGCGTCGGCCCGAAGACATACTTGCCGAGATGAAAACCCACTCGGCGATTGCCCCTTTGGTCGAGGGCGGCGAGTTGAAGGAATACTCAGCACACCTCATTCCTGAAGGTGGCTACGATATGATGCCCGAACTCGGACAAGACAATCTGTTGATCGCAGGCGATGCAGCAGCAATGTGTCTGGCGGCGGGCATATGGCTCGAAGGGGTAAATTTCGCAATTGGCTCAGGGGCAGCAGCTGGTGAAGCTGTTCTCGAATCTTTCACTCGTGGCGGCGTGACACCCCAGCCGTTAGATGGCTATCGAACTAGGCTTGAAAATAGTTTCGTGCTCGGCGACCATCGAAAGTTACGACGGGCCCCAGGTCTCGTACTCTCAGATCGGGTGCAGTTTCGATATCCGCAGCTTGCATGCAACCTTGCCGAGCGCATGTTCACTGTCGAGAACCCAAGCCCCAAAAAAGGCATGATCGCGCTGGGCCGCCAAGAGATGAAGCGTTCTGGTATTCGCTTGCGAGATCTCGCAAAAGATGCCTGGACCGGACTGAGGACCTTCGGATGAACTTTATGGCTTTTGAAGAAAGGATGGCCACAGTTGATTTCCGTGTGGCAGAGAAGGCTCACATAGAAGTCGACAGTGACGTCTGCAAAAGCTGCACCACGCGTGCATGTGTCGGGGCTTGTCCGGCAAGTCTCTTCGTGCCAACTACTGATGGCGGAATCCTTTTCAACTATGAAGAATGTTTTGAGTGCGGCACGTGCTACATGATCTGCAACAACGAGGGCGCCATCACCTGGACATATCCCGAGGGCGGCCACGGCGTGGTCTATAAGAGATCATGACGACAACCTTTCCAGGCGGCAGCGCTATTGGTGTTGCGATGAAGTGGGTGGATCTTCGGCCCGAAATCGACCACCTGAGCGGAGCGGTACACACCGATACCCGCTTTTCCGGCGCGTCGGGTGCCGATCAAACGGCCTTGGAAATCGCTTTACAACTGGCAGAGCTTTGGAAAAAAGAGGTGGTTGTCGTAACCGCTGGGCCCAAAGCTAGTGAAGAGATGCTACGAGATGCTCTTGGCGCCGGAGCAACCCGCGCTGTGCGAATAGATATTGACCCAACGACATCGAGCCAAAATGTCGCCTTGTCCTTGGCTGAGACCTTTAAGTCTCATCACATTGAGATGGTGATTTGCGGCGACTGGAGTCTCGATAGGGGGTCTGGGTCGGTGCCCGCATTCTTGTCGAACGCAATGGGGTTCTCTCAAGCCTTGGGCCTGGTTAATGTCTCCCCAGGCGATGAGCCTGGGACCTTAAATGCACCTGCCACCTTAAATGCGCAGCGCCGACTCGATGGGGGTCGCCGTGAACGGCTTCGCATCCAAGTCCCTGCGGTTATCTCTGTGGAATCGGGTGCTGCACGTTTGAGGCGCGCATCGCTAAGCAGCGTATTGAAGGCCAAGCAAGCAACCATCGAGGTTGGTTCGGCCTCTGGGTCAGATGGGGTTGCCAACCTGACACCCACACGAGTGGGGCCCTATCGACCACGAGCACGAACACTTCCTCCTCCATCGCCGACCTTAACTCCACGCGAACGCGTGCTCGCCCTAACCGGTGCACTCGTTGAACGCACACCCCCACAAACTCTTGTTCTTGACGCCCCCGCTGCTGCGACTCGGATTCTCGATCAACTGCGCACTTGGGGTTACCTGATATGAGCGATCTGGCCACAATGACCTGGCCAGAATCTGATCAACTCTCAAACTCGGTCCTCGTCATTCCGCTTGGAGCAACCGAACAACATGGGCCGCATCTTCCACTCGACACCGATTCTCGAATAGCACTTGCTCTGGCAAATGAGCTGGCACGCCGAGTTACCGAAGTGGTCGTCGCTCCTGTCGTTGCCTATGGATCGAGCGGAGAACATGGCGGTTTCACCGGAACTTTGTCAATTGGCCAAGCAGCATTTGAACTCTTGGTCATCGAACTCG
This sequence comes from uncultured Acidimicrobiaceae bacterium, assembly GCA_964349215.1. Taxonomy (GTDB): domain Bacteria; phylum Actinomycetota; class Acidimicrobiia; order Acidimicrobiales; family CADCSY01; genus JACOTK01. The sequence goes on from CAYGGL010000033.1 coordinate 13,688, forward strand.
TTCGCTCGGCAGACGACTGGGGTGGCGTGGTTCTACTTTGTGGACATGGGGGCAACACAGCTCCTTTAAAGCGTGCCGTGGACCTACTGATCAGCGAAGGGCGTCACGTAATGGCGTGGCACCCTCGCCTTCCTCCAGGAGAGGGTGACGCACATGCGGGGCGAACGGAGACCTCGCTCATGTTGGCCATCACTCCCGAACTCGTTCGTTTAGACAAAGCCAGACCTGGCTCGACGGAACCACTCTCGACGATCGCAAAGACACTCCAAACCAAAGGCGTGAAAGCCGTATCGCCCAATGGAGTCTTGGGTGACCCCATCGGCGCCTCCCCCGAAGAGGGCCGTGTGCTCTTTGGGACCCTTTCCAAGAACCTGGAAAAGGCAGTCACAGCCTGGAGATCTCAGCTTTTACCTTGAAATCCTGTCATCTCATAACAGAATTTCAAAGTAGCCTGGCCGACATGTCGCCAAAGCCCTATACCCCAACTCAAGAGCGTCTGTTGTCAATGAATCTCAAGATCATGACGGTGGCCAATAATGGGGTCTATCGCCTGACAGGCGGACGCATCGGTGGTCGCATGGGCAAAGCCCCAATCTGTTTACTTACGACCACTGGACGAAAGTCAGGGCAGTCACGAACGGTTCCATTGCTCTACTTGGAAAATGGCAACGACATTGTGGTGGTGGCATCAAAGGGCGGAATGTCCACTCACCCCGCTTGGTATCTCAACCTGGTGGACAACCCTCAGGTCACCATTCAGATCGGTAAAACCATCACCAAGATGGTCGCCAGAACTGCCACACCCGAAGAAAAGCCTGCCCTGTGGGAACGGTTGGCGACTATGTATAAGGGATACAACAACTACCAAGCACGCACTGAGCGCGAAATTCCCGTAGTAATTTGTTCACCCGTTACTGACTAACAACCCCAGCGGGTAAGACCTCTAACGGGAAGACCTTTTAGCGGGGAAGACCAAGCACTCGCTCACCTATGACGTTGTGCAAAATTGCGTCTGTCCCGCCTTGAATCGTGTACGCAGGGGCATAGCAAATGCCTCGCGACGCTCGGTTCCACAACATTGCCTCAGCACCCCAAAGGCGCACGCACAACTCGGCAACTTGTTGTTCAAAGCGCGTACACGCTGTCTTGGTGGCGGCCGAAAACCCACGAGGCGCTTGGCCCATTACCTCTCTTAACACAAGAAGGCGCCCAATTCGATAGAACTCCTCGGCTGCTCCGATAGCTTGGCGAATAACGGGATCAGACAGATCGGCCCGGGCAAGGCTGTCTCGATATAGAGCCCTGTTCGAAAGCAGGCGATCAATACCCCCTCGTTCGTGTTCGAGTTGGCTCATGGTCTGTTTCCAACTGCCATTGAGCTCACCGACAAGATTGTCTACCGGCACGCGAACGTCATCGAAGATCACTTCACAAAAGTGCGAAATGCCGGTCATGTCTGTGATCGGCTTGACCGTGATTCCCGGACTCTTCATGTCCACGATCAACTCAGAAAGTCCCTCATGGGCTCTTGCGTTTGGGTCGGTGCGACAAATCAGATAACACCAATCGGCCAAAGCGGCAAACGAAGTCCATACTTTGGCGCCGTTTACGACGAACTCAGAGCCATCACGCACCGCTCGGGTTCGAAGCGACGCAAGATCAGAACCTGAATCGGGCTCGCTCATGCCAATGCACCAAGCGGCAGTGCCGGCAAGCATGGCGGGCAAAAAGCGATGGCGCTGCTCGTCTGTGCCAAAAGCCAGCAACGACGGGCCCATCTGACGATCGCAAAACCATGTCGCAGCAATTGGTGCCCCGTTTGCAATCATCGCCTCGAAAACAACAAAGCGCTCAAGAGCACTACGCCCTTGTCCGCCATATTTCTTGGGCCAGGTCATCCCCCACCAACCTCGCCTACCCAACTCAGCAGAGAATTCACGATCGTGGCCATTGATCCACGAATCTTCCAGAACTTCTCGATTCGCAGCCCCCTTGGCCGCAACCTCTTGCGCCTCTAACCGCAAAGACTCAATTTCGGGAGGCCAATTAAAATCCATGCCAGACAGACTAAGGCTTGTCTTGGAATAACCACGATACGGACGTGTGTAATGCCCTAGAACTCCAGCGTATCTAGAACTGAGGAATAGCTTCTAGGAACTCGAGGGAAGCGTCGATGAAATTGAAGTTCTTGGGGGTACCGAAGTGGTCGACCCCTTTGAGAATTTTTAATGTTGCGTTTGGCAAAGCTTCGACCAGCGGCTCCGCGGGACCGGCAAAGTCCTGATCACCAAGCACGACCAGAACGGGACATGTGATCTTGGCCAATAACTCGGGGGTAAGAACCGTTCGGCGTGCCCGCATGCATGCTGCCAAGGCCTCGGGATCATTGTCAGGCAGGGCCGCTGCACGTGCAAAGAAAAGTCCGATCGGTTGATCTGTCGTGATCTCACCGGAAACAATTTGAGCAAGTGGCTCAGTATCAATATCTGTCATCACCGATACCCCAACGCCTGCGACAACTATGCGCGCAAAACGATCGGGTTCTCTACATGCCAGACCCAACAGCACATGAGCGCCAAGCGAAAACCCAATCGCATCAACCTTCTCGTCTTTCGGAAGCGCTGCTGCCAAGTCACCTTCAAGGTCAGCGTATGCCTCTGGTTCATGAGGCTTGCCGGCAGAACCATGACCTAAAAGATCTATTCCAATAACTTGGCGGCCGGCTTCACTGAGAAGATCGGCCCAACCAACTTCACGCCATTCACGTTCGAAAGACGATGCGTATCCATGTACCAATGCGACGGGTTCTGTGCGCATATGGTCAGTCTTTCTTCGCTAGATGTCCGGTCCAATTGGGCTTGCGCTTTTCGGCAAACGCCATTGGGCCTTCCATGGCGTCGGGCGATGAGAACACCTTGACAACCGACTGACCAGAAATTCCCCACCCTTCCGACTCGGGAACTTCGAGCGACGCTTTGATCACATGTTTCGATTCAGTCACGGCAAGAGGAGCAGCCTCACAAATACGCTCGGCTAGTGCAAGGGCGGCAGACAATACTTCAGGCCCAGGGACAACACGGTTGACAAGTCCAAGCGAAAGCGCCTCTTGTGCATCGATTGGGTCGCCTGTCATTCCGAGTTCAAGCGCTCGGGCCAGACCAATGCGTTTCGGCAAGCGGATAAGCCCACCTGCACCGGCAATCAGGCCGCGCTTTACTTCGGGAATGCCAAAGGTGGCGTGATCGGCAACAACCGCAAGATCACATGACAACATGATCTCGAGACCACCAGCTAACGCATGGCCGTTGACCGCTGCGATCAGAGGCTTTTTGAAATCACGATTCGAGATGCCGGCGAATCCGCCGTTAACCCCCATGACGTTTCCCCCGCCACCTGCAAAGGCCTTCAAATCCATACCCGCCGAAAAAGCCTTGTCACCCGCACCGGTAAGCACCACAGCCCAAACATCGTCGTCGACCTCAAGGGCATCAAATGCATCTGCCAATGCCTGAGATGTTTCGAAATCAATGGCGTTTCGTGCCTCTGGACGATTGATCGTCACCACCTCAACTCGGCCCACTCGTTCACGCAATACGTTCATAGCTAACTCTCCTCCCCGATTTGGAAACATGATTCTTCTTCATCTCCTCCCCAACCGTCGAACCCAGACAAGGAGGTATGATCGGGGGGTGTCTGATTATCACCCCGCTTTCGAGGAATACTGCGAAGCCATCTTTGAGCTTCATGAAGACGACCTCGAGGTGATTCAGGCTCGAATTGCCGAACGGTTGGATGTTTCACGTCCATCGGTTTCGGAAATGATCAAACGCATGGCCGGCGAAGGCCTCGTGATGATCGATGGTGGGATCGCCCTCACCGAAAAGGGCATGGCCTTAGCCGAACAAGTTGTACGCCGACACCGTCTCGCAGAACGCTTTCTGACTGACATCTTGGGCCTCAGCTGGGCAGATGCTCACCTAGAAGCAGGCAAATGGGAACACGTCTTGAGCGACAAAGTCGAATCAGCAATCGACCGACTACTAGGTGGGCCAACCACCTGTCCTCATGGAAACCCCATTCCAGGATCCGCGTATGTGCAACCCGATGTCGTCCCGCTGGCAAGTTTGCGCATGAGTGGTGATTTCACCATTACCCGAGTAACAGAAGAACTCGAATTTACCCCCGGCCTGTTGCAGTTTCTCGAAGATAACGATGTGCAACCAGGCCGCCAAGGCAATGTGACCGCCCTGTCTCCTGATGGAACGGTCACCGTGCGTATCGACTCCCGAACGGTTGGCCTCAGCGGTTTCGCTGCGGAACGTATCCTCGTCTCACCGGAATAACCCTTTAAGAGGTCAAAAGTCTCGTGATCTTCGAAAAATTTGCCTTTGAGTTGAGTACCTACTGACACCCAGCCATGGCCGCAATCGAAGCTGCACAAACTGAAGCTGCAC
>CAYGGL010000034.1:0-18083 GCA_964349215.1 uncultured Acidimicrobiaceae bacterium
TTGGCATCCATCGATGCCTGGGTTCAAACCTTGCTCGTATGGAGCTTCGAGTTGCGCTCGAAGAGTGGCTGAGGCGAATACCCGATTATCGCATCACTGATGAGTCTGCGATCCGCTGGTCCGTGGGTGCCGTGCGAGGTCCTCGAACTTTGCCTTTGGCCTTTCAGTTGAAGGATTGAAAAAGAATAATGAGTGAGACGGCGGAAACTGTGAAGAAGCAATTCGACCATATGAGCCAAGAAGTGGCGCAAGACCCATTTCCGCTTTTTGATGAGATGCGATCTCAGAAATGTCCCGTTGGCCACAGCGATCTTCACGGCGGGTTCTATATACCTACTCGCTATGAGGACATAGCTGCCATAGCGTATGACCCCGAGACGTTTTCATCGGGTCGCATCACAATTCCAAACCCGGTTTCGTCAGGCCTGATTACTGATGAATTGATGAGGGACTATGGTGCTCCCCCAATCACTTCTGATCCTCCGTTTCACACAAAAATCCGTCGCATCTTGTTGCCGGCATTCTCGCCCCCAAAGGTCAATGGCTGGGAGCCCGACACAAGAGAGATAGCACGTAAGCGCATTGACACCTTTGTAAACAATCCAACATGTGAGGCAGCAACAGAGTTCGCACAACACATTCCAGTCGTGGTGATTTCACGCATGTTGGGGGTACCCGAAACTGACGGAGAGATCTTCACTCGTTGGATCTATGCAGTTTTGGAAGGTGGCTTAGGAAATCTTCCCGCAGTACTTCCCACGATGATGGAGATCAGCACGTACCTACAAGAACGTATTGCAGAACACCGTGCGGAGCCACAAGACGACATCATCTCGTTCTTGTTGCAGTCTGAACTAGACGATGAGCCAATCGAAGACGCTCGTTTGGGTGGAGTACTTCTACTCCTAGTGCTTGCAGGCATTGACACAACTTGGAGCGCTATCGGCTCGAGCATTTATCACTTGGCCAAGTACCCAGAAGACCGCAAGCGTCTCTTGGCCGAGCCCGAACTTATGCCCTTCGCTGTGGAAGAGTTCTTGCGTTACTACTCACCTGTGACGCTTGCCCGAGTCGTTACTCATGACACCATCTTCCAGGGTATCGAGATGCACAAGGGCGATCAGGTGCTGATGAATTTTCCTGCCGCCAACCGTGACCCGGCAGCGTTCCCCGATGCAGATAAGTGCATTATCGACCGAGCAGAAAATCGTCATTATGCATTTGGCGTTGGCATCCATCGATGCCTGGGTTCAAACCTTGCTCGTATGGAGCTTCGAGTTGCACTTGAAGAATGGCTTCAGCGAATCCCCGATTTCAGTCTCGCCGATGAGTCAGCTATTCGTTGGTCGGCGGGTGCGGTCCGCGGCCCAAGACATCTACCACTGAACTTGGGCTAAGACTTTTGCAGTTGGACCTTTGATCTGTCGGAACGTGATCTGGCGACCCAGCCTCTTGCTGCTATTGCCGGTGGCGCTATTGGCGGTCGGTTGTTCTGACGATAAAGAACAAAAAACTTCCCAAACAAATCCAACTGTTACAGCACCAACCACATCTGGCGCTGCCGTCACCGAGCCCACTGCGACTGTTCCTGTTTCGCAAGTAAAGGTAAAGCTGACCAAGCTCGGCGAATTTGATCAGCCCCTTGCCATAGTTGGGCGAGCAGGTCATGAGGCACTCTATATAGCCGAGCGAGCCGGTCGGGTGCGGGTTCTCAGCGGTACAGAGATTCTGCAATCTTCTCTCGTCGATATTTCAGATGAAACGACGACTGAAGGAGAACGTGGGCTTCTTGGCATCACCTTTTCGCCCGATGGCAACAAGCTCTACATAAGTTTTACCGACGAGCGTGGCGACAGCCGCCTCGACGAATTCACTATGGGCCCGGGAATATCCGATATCGACCTGGGTTCAAGGCGCACTTTGTTGAAGGTCAATCAACCTTTCCAGAACCACAACGGTGGTTACGTCACCTTTGGTCCCGACGCCATGTTGTATTGGGGATTAGGTGATGGTGGGAGTTCTGGTGATCCAGATGAAAGAGCTCAAGACCTTACCAACCTGCTTGGAAAGATTTTGCGGATAGACCCCAGCCCTCAGGGCTCTGCGCCCTATTCAATTCCAGCTGATAACCCCTTTTTAAACACCACGAAATATCAGAATTCGAGGCCAGAGATATGGACATACGGCTTGCGCAATCCTTGGCGGTTTTCGTTTGATCGGGCTAACGGTGACCTCTGGGTTGCAGACGTAGGTCAGGACGCTATTGAAGAAGTTAACTGGATAAAAAGTGGTGAAATTGCCGGTACAAATTTCGGATGGGACTTCCTCGAAGGAACACGTCGATTCGAGGGGTCAGCCCCAGGGGGTCTAACCGGACCCGTCTATGAGTACGGTCGTTCAGTCGGCCGCTCGATTACCGGCGGATTTGTTTATCGGGGAACCAAGATTGCCGGCCTGCAAGGTAGATATATTTTTGGAGACCTCATAACGGCACGCCTTTGGGCGTTAGAGCCGGATCAAAACAAAAAAATTCAGCGCCGTGATTTGGGAGTAGGTGTTGGTGAGGGAACGCTCGTGTCATTCGGTGAAGACTTGGCCGGCGATCTTTATGTGGTCTCCATTGGAGGATCGGTCTTCAGACTTGACCCGGCCTGAGGTGCCCGCGAGTCCTTGACTGGGACTGTGGCATCGAATGCCGTAACCTTCTGACGGGCTCTTAAGTCAAAGACCGTGGTTGTCACGCTCTCTCAGAGGCCTGATATGCCGATAGTATTAGAGAGTCAATCAACCCCCTGGAGAGCCTGGTGCAAAAGCACGGTCTTGACCGTTCAGATGATGAGCGAGTCAATTGGATTCAATCAATTCCCTTTTTTATCGCTCATCTCTTGCCATTTCTCGCCTTCTTCACCGGAGTTTCCCTGAAGGCTGTTTTGCTGGGCCTCGTACTTTTTTGGGCCCGCCTCTTCTTTGTGACCGCTGGCTATCATCGCTACTTCTCTCACCGCAGCTACAAGCTCAGTAGGGTTCCGCAATTTCTGCTTGCATTTGGTACCACGACCACTGCACAAAAGGGCCCGCTTTGGTGGGCAGCTCATCATCGTTCGCACCATCGCAATTCCGATACAGAGGCCGACATACATTCACCGCAGAAAGGTTTTTGGTGGAGCCATGTTGGTTGGATTCTCTCGAATAAGTACAAAGAAACTCAGTTCGATGACATCAAGGACTTCGCTCGCTTTCCCGAACTTCGATTTATCAACCGCCATGATTGGATTGGTCCCTGGGTTACCGGCATTGTGAGTTTTTTAATTGCGGGATGGAGCGGCCTTCTCATCGGGTTCTTTGCCTCAACAGTCCTGTTGTGGCACGCGACTTTCTCAATCAATTCGTTGGCTCATGTCATGGGTCGTCGGCGTTATGCCACTACTGACACGAGTAGAAACTCATTTTTGCTTGCACTTCTTACTTGGGGAGAGGGCTGGCACAACAATCATCACTACTACCAGGCGTCTGCCCGTCAAGGTTTCTTTTGGTGGGAACTAGACCCAACCTTTTACATCTTGAAGTTAGGAAGCCTGGTGGGGGTTGTAAAGGATCTGAAGGTGCCTAATGCCCATATCAAGGCGGCGGGCCGCGTGAAGCATGGAACTTTTGATCTTGGGATGTTTCGTGCACATTTGGCTAAAGCAAATGCAGCGGTTGTGGCTTCCAAGTCGGCTCTTAGTCATGGCGTTGGTGACCGAAAGGCCCATTTGGGCGAGGCGGTTGATTCAGCTCGCGAGAGTCTCGATGGGGTAGTTCTTTCAACTCTGCACTGTGCCGAAGAATTGGCGAAGCTCACCAAACAGTCGAGCCGCCTAGGTCTTACCGATTAGTCCCTTTTGCGGCGTAGTCTCGGCTGATGAGTAAATCGACATTAATTCTTTTACGCCACGGGCAAAGTTTGTGGAACGAGCAAAACCTCTTTACCGGGTGGTTTGATGTCGATCTGACCTCCAAGGGAGAAGATGAAGCCCGTGCCGGTGGCCAGATGTTGGCAGATGAAAATTTGTTGCCCGACGTTGTGCACACCTCTTTGCAGCGTCGTGCCATTCGTACGGCGAACCTGGCGCTTGAAACACTCGATCGAATTTGGATTCCCCAATATCGTCACTGGCGATTAAATGAACGCCACTACGGCGATCTGCAGGGACGTAATAAGTCTGAGACCGCAGCGTTATACGGAGACGATCAAGTTTTGATCTGGCGCCGAAGCTATGACGTTCCTCCTCCCGCACTCGAGTTAAATGATGAGCGTCACCCTCGCAACGATGCTCGCTACGCTGCGCTGGCGCCCGATCTTTTACCCGCTACCGAGTGTCTTGCAGATGTCGTGGCCCGCATGTTGCCTTATTGGTATGACGCGATTGTCGGCGACCTACGTCTGGGGCGAACGGTCATGATTGCAGCGCATGGCAATAGCTTGCGGGCCTTGGTGAAACACCTCGACAACATAAGCGACAAAGAGATAACCCAGTTGAACATTCCAACCGGGTTACCCCTTGTCTATGAACTTGATGATCAACTCAAGCCGTTGAACTCTCGTTATTTGGGCGATCAGGAAGCCGCAAAAGCGGCTGCTGAAGCTGTAGCCAACCAGGCCAAGAGCTAACTAGTTGAACTCTGGGTAGGCGAGAACTCCCATCTCGGGAATATCGAGACCGGCAACCTCGTCTTCTTCTGTGGAGCGAATGCCACCCTTCATGACTGCATTTTGAATCTTGAAGAAGGCAAGCGAGATTGCGCCGAAGACCACGACAATGACAGCTGCTCCGATTGCTTGAGCGGCCAACTGATCAAGGTGGCTGAGGCCGTAAATGATGCCGGTCACACCCTTATCCGTAGTCGTTGTGAGATTCCAGCCAGCTCCGTAGCTTCCGTCAGCGAAGATTCCTATAGACAAGACGCCTAAGAGACCACACACTCCATGAACTGAGATGGCGCCAACCGGGTCATCGATCTTCAGTTTGTTTTCAACCAAGAAGATCGACTCTATGACCAAGATGCCGGCGATTATGCCGATGACTGCGGCTGCCCAAGGCTGGACAAAGGCACATGGAGCAGTAATGGCTACGAGACCTGCCAACATGCCATTGGCTATCATGCCGGGGTCTGGCTTGCCTCTTCGAAGCATTATCCAAGCCATCCCTGTTACCAGGCCAAATGCAGCAGCAATGGCAGTGTTTACGGCAGCGACAGTGAATCGGAGGTCTGTGGCAGCAAAGGTGCTGAATGCGTTGAAGCCAAACCAACCGAACAACAAGATGAGCGTGCCCAACAGGGCCATTGGAATATGGTGGCCTGGCAATGCTCGGGGCTTGCCGTCTTTACCAAACTTTCCTATGCGAGGTCCCAATACCCAAGCCCCTGTGAGGGCCGCGATACCACCCATGGCGTGCACTACTCCGGAACCGGCAAAGTCAACATAGCCAAGGCCGAGCTCCATGCTGTTGCCCAGCTGGCTGAGCCAACCTCCGCCCCAGGTCCAGGCTCCAAATAGTGGGTAATAGATTGCCCCACAAAATAGGCCCCAACCTATGAAGGCCTTCCACTTCCAACGTTCGGCCATTGCCCCGGTAGGGATGGTGGCCGTGGTGTCCATGAAGGCAACCATGTATAAGAAGAAGGCAACCACCGATACGTCATATGCCTTGTCTCCAAGGAGAAATCCTCCTGTCCACAAGAAGACCCATTCTCCCGAGCCGATCAACGCTTTACCTACTGGGGAGTCCATACCAAATGAGGCATAGCTGAACCCTCCGAACATGAAGGCAAAGCCGACCAGGAAGAAGGCCACAAACCCAAGTCCGAAGATGACCACGTTGGTGGACATGACATGGGCAGCGTGTTTGGCTCGACAAAACCCTGTTTCTACAAGAGCGAAACCTGCCTGCATGAAGATAACCAAGGCAGCCCCAAGGATGATCATCATCAGGTTCAGGCCAATAGAAACAGCGTTGGGCTCTTCTGGAGCAGGAAAGTTAGACCCCGTGGAATCGGCAAAGGCCGTTGCAGCCATGGCCGCCCAAGTGCCCATTGCGAGTCCGCTTGCAACGAGTGAGCGTTTTAGTCCTCGACTACTTTTTCTCATGATTTCCTTTCGATTCTCATTAGATGGCGTCCTGACCTTGCTCGCCGGTTCTTATACGAACTGCTCGAGAAACTTCACTGACCCAAATCTTGCCGTCGCCGATTTTCCCGGTTCTTGCCGAGGTGGCGATCGTGTCGACGACTTTGTCGACATCGGCGTCATCGACGAGAACTTGGATCATGGCTTTGGGCACAAAATCGATCGTGTACTCAGTGCCTCGGTAGGTTTCGGTATGTCCGCCTTGGCGACCGAAACCTCGTACTTCACTCACAGTCAGGCCAGAAATACCAACACTCTTCAAAGCGTCTTTCACTGTGTCGAGTGCGTGTGGCTTGATGATCGCAGTAACTAATTGCATCGTTATGCCTCCTATGGCGTATTCCACTGACGTTGCCAGTTGGTCTTATGAATCAACCTTGACCATAGATGACTAACGTGGCTGATATGGGTGAAGAATCATTGGACAAAGCCCCTCCTCCTTTCTTTCTTTGGGAATTATTCGATAGAACTTGATTGATTCATCTGGCTATACGTGGAACTCTTCTATGAGGTAGCCACGTGATCTGACTGTCCGAATTGCCAGTCCGACCCCTTCTAATCGCTTACGAAGGCGTAAAACGTGCACATCCAAAGCATTGCGACCGGGTGAACTGTTGGGCCAACCACTTTTGATCAAGGTGTCTCGGCTGACGACAACTCCCATGCGATCGAGCATGGTGGCTGTGATGCGAGCCTCAAGGGGCGAAAGCGATACCCAAGCGTCCCTATGACGCAATATGCCATCTTCCAGTCCAGGTTTGGTGTGTAGATGTCTATTGGCTTTTACTTCAAGAGCCTTGGTGCGTAGTTGTAAATCTGGATCTGAAACCGGGACACGCGTCCAATCCTCAAGACAGTCAGTCGGCACAGGCGGAGTCGCTCCCGATTCAACCAATATCAGACGGGGAAGTTGCTGATCGCGTAAGCGCTCAAGGCGCCCACGTTCGGAAGGCCAGCGGAGCAGGACAACATTCATTGGGATGGAACGTATAGAGCGTTTATTAACGGGATATTTCAGATTTTTGAAAGACTTGTGACCACAGGGAGTGATCGGGTTCGAAGCCATGAAAGTAGAAAGCCGAGAAAATAAAAAACAAACAGGGCTAAAGTTCTTGGCTACCAACTGGTGCCTCTACTAGCGTCTCACTTATGGCTATTTCAAAGACAGCTGAACATCTTGCGCAGGTACCGCTATTTTCGGCGTGTTCGAAAAAAGACCTACAACTAATTGCCAAGGCCGCAGAAGAAGTAACAGTAAAGGCCGGCAAAGTCATCGTTGAGGAGAACAAGCCGGGTCACGAGTTCTTTCTCATTCTTGATGGAGTCGCAACGGTAAAGAGAGGTGATCAGAAGCTTGCTGTACTTGAGACTGGTCAGTATTTCGGTGAGCTCGCACTACTAGATCGCGGCCCTCGCACGGCGACAGTGACTGCCGAGACCGATATGACTCTTGCCGTTCTTGGTCAGAGGGAATTTGTTGGTGTTATAGAGGGTGTCCCAGACATTGCGTACAAGATCTTGACGATCATGGCCAAGCGACTTCGCGAGGCCGACGCCTTGGCTGTAAGCCACTAGATCACTGAATATATATAGAAGATTGCTTCCAGCTCGTCTGGCGGCGTGCGACAAACTAGTTTAGTGACCGCTATGACTATCACTGAGCAAGATTCAACTACTGAAACCTCCCCAAAGGGCCCTCGGCGTCCAAAGGCAAATCAAATAGCCCTAGGCATCGGCATAGGGATGGCCGTCGTCACCGTGGGCTCCGGTATTGCCGGCTCGTTGATTGGGTGGAAGGGCGATTCAAGCATCCATCGTGAGGTATTTGGGAATGTTCCCGACGCTCTCCAAGTAGCCTTCTATACCGTTTTGCCGGTGCTCTTTGTTTGGGGGGCATACCAATTCTCTCGTCGTGTTGAGAACTGGCAACGTGGTACGCCCGACAACAGGGCTACTACCAAGAAGAACGTCAAGCGTCGCGCTGAAGATTTCCGAGCCGGTGTATACATGCAGACCCTGTTGCGCGATCGCGGCGCTGGTCTCATGCACTCGATGATCTATTTCGGCTTTCTTGTATTGCTCGGCGTCACAACAGTTTTGGAAATTGATCATCAATTGCCGCCGGCCCTCAAGTTCTTGCACGGCGATGTCTACCGTGGTTACGCCTTTGTCGGCGACGCTGCCGGTGCGATCTTTCTTATTGGCGTGATGTGGGCGATCTATCGCCGCTACATCCAAAAGGTTTATCGCATCCGTATTAAGACCAAGCCTGAACATGCGATTATCCTCGGCACGTTCTTTGCCATTGGAGTAACTGGCTTTGGTGCTGAAGCATTCCGTCTGGCTCTGGTCGGACGCCCCCAGTTCGAAGAATGGTCATTTATTGGTTACCCGTTGTCGGGCTTGGTCGATGGCTTGGCGAACCTTGACACGTGGCATCAGGGTTTTTGGATCGCACACGTTTTGTCGTTTGTTCTCTTCCTGGGAATTTTGCCAACGACAATGCTGCGTCACATGTTCACCAGTCCATTGAACATGTATCTGAGAGATCGTGATCGGCCAAAGGGTGCAATGCGCCCCATGCCAAACTTGATGGAAACAGAGCTTGAAAGCTTTGGCGCATCAACAGTCGAAGAACTGACATGGAAACAACTTCTCGACACCGATGCATGCACGATGTGCGGACGTTGCACCAGCGTGTGTCCCGCTCATGCGACCGGAAAGCCTCTTGATCCACGTGAGATCGTTCTCAAGGTTGGCGAAGTGATGGCTGCAACGAGTCCTGGAGGCGCCGTCTCGCCACCGCTGAGTGTTGTCGAAGAAATTACAATTTCGTCGAACTCTTTGTTTGAGCGCATTACGCCAGAAGAGATTTGGTCTTGTACCTCTTGTCGAGCATGCGATGAGATTTGTCCGGTGAATATCGAAATTCTCGACAAGATCCTCGATATGCGTCGTTACCTGTCCTTGATGGAATCAAACTTCCCGGCCGAATTGGGCAATGCCTATCGCTCAATGGAGAACTCAGGTAACCCATGGGGAATGAATCAGGGCGACCGGGCCAACTGGGCCAAAGACCTCGATGTTCCGATCGTGGATGGTACAAGCGCTCTTGATCACGAATACCTCTATTGGGTTGGTTGTGCCGGAAGCTTTGATGACAAGAACCAGAAGGTCACCCAAGCGACTGCAAAATTGTTGCAACGTGCACAACTCGACTTTGCTATTCTCGGTCCTTCAGAGATGTGTACTGGTGATCCAGCTCGCCGTTCTGGCAACGAGTACATATTCCAAATGTTGGCTATGCAAAACGTTGAGTCTCTCAACGGCATGGGAGTTAAAAAGATCATCACCCAGTGTCCACACTGCTTTAACACCTTGCTTAACGAGTATCCCCAACTTGGTGGCCACTACGAGGTGATACATCACAGCCAATTGCTGGAATGGCTCATTGAGACAGGGAAGCTCGATATGTCAGAGGCCCGTCTTGACGAGCGGGTCACCTATCACGACTCGTGCTACTTGGGGCGCCACAACGACGTTTATCTCGCACCTCGAAAGGTGGTTGCCTCAATAGCGGGTGTCGAGGTCGTCGAAATGGGTCGCAACGGAACCACAGGTATGTGCTGTGGCGCCGGCGGTGCTCGTATGTGGATGGAAGAGACCACTGGGAAGAAGATCAATGACGAGCGGGCTCAAGAGGCCATTGCAACAGGTGCAACCCGAGTCGCTACGGCTTGTCCATTCTGTTACATCATGCTTGACGACGGTGTTAAGGGTGCCGGAAAAGACGAGAGTGAAATTCGCGTTGCCGACATTTCAATCCATCTTCTCGAGGCTCTCGAAAACCCATCTTCTGCGCCCTCTTAAGTCACCGACAAGCCTCAATTCGCGTATCTGTCTTACAGATGGGCAACCCCAGTTGACCTGATGGGTCTCATGGGACAAGACTCTTGACTAATTGGTCAAGTTATGTCCATTCGACCCCATGGGGTCGTCAGCAAAAGGAGTTGTCTCATGCGCGATGCAGTCATAGTTGATGCTGTTCGTACCCCACTCGGAAAGCGCCACGGGAAGCTCTCCGGCTGGCACCCGGCAGAACTTGCGGGTGAAACCCTAAACGCTTTGGTAAAGCGTAATGATCTTGACCCTGCCCTGGTCGATGACGTAATCATGGGTTGTGTTATGCAAGTTGGCGCTCAGGCAGGCAACATAGGCCGCGCTGCCGTTCTTGCAGCCGGCTGGCCAGAAGAAGTTCCTTCGACTTCGATTGACCGCCAGTGTGGCTCTTCACAACAGTCAGCCCACTTTGCTGCTCAAGGCGTAATGGCAGGCGCATATGACATCGTGGTCGCCGCCGGCGTAGAGGTCATGAGCCTCGTTCCTATGGGCGCTTCGATGATGACCCCTAACGTGGGTATGCCCTTTGGTTCTGCGGTGATGGAACGCTATGCCTCGGTTGGCGGAATGGTCCCTCAGGGGATCTCTGCTGAGATGATCGCCGAGAAGTGGGGCCTTACACGTGATGACGTTGATGCCTTTGGTCTTCGCAGCCAAGAATTGGCTCAACAGGCCACTGCCGAGGGTCGCTTCGATCGTGAAATCATTCCGGTTGAGGCACGCAGCAAAGATAAAGAGACCGGCAAGATTACGAATCACGGCGAGATGTTGAGCGTAGATGAAGGCTTGCGTCCTGGTACCACCAAGGAATCGCTTGCCAATCTGAAGCCTGCGTTTAAGCCAGATGGGGTCGTAACTGCTGGTAACTCGTCTCAGATCACCGATGGCGCATCGGCAGTGCTGATCATGAGTGAAGAAAAGGCTAACCAGCTTGGTCTTACTCCCCGAGCCCGATTCCATGCCTTCTCTCTTGCCGGGGTCGACCCAGTCATGATGCTCACAGGTCCAATTCCTTCCACTCAAAAAGTTCTTGAGCGTGCAGGTATGAGCATGGATGACATTGACTTGGTGGAAATTAATGAAGCGTTTGCTTCTGTCGTGTTGTCTTGGGAGCGTGAACTCAAGCCCGATATGAGCAAGGTCAATGTCAATGGTGGCGCTATCGCTATGGGTCATCCACTTGGGTGTTCAGGAGCTCGCCTCATGACTACCCTGCTTTGTGAACTGGAACGTACCGGTGGTCGCTATGGTCTTCAGACCATGTGCGAAGGCGGCGGCATGGCAAACGCAACCATTATCGAGCGTTTGGGATAAGTTAACCCTGGGGTAATTCCACACATCAGAAAGTACGCTGAGAGGGTGTTCTGGTCGCGGCACCCTCTCAGCGCTTTTTTGCTCAGCGTTTTTTAGGAGCGTGTAGTGAGCTTTTTCTTGAAATTGGCGATAGCGATTTTCCTGGCCTACTTCTTCATAAAGGTAGGGGTAACGATGTTGCGGGGGTTTGGTCAGCCAATTGCCGAGCCTCCACCGCCAGGAGAATTGAGAAAACTCAAATTGCGCTATCGCTGCTCACTTTGCGGCATGGAAATCAGAGTCGATCTTGCGGCGTCGGAGATTCCCGAACCCCCTCGCCACTGCATGGAAGAAATGGATCAAGTAGCCGTTCTTGAGTGATTTCCACAGGATTGGACACTTTCCACATGCTGTGGATAAGTCTGGGGAATCTCACAGGGATGTAACTTTAAATTCACCTTGAAATCCCCAGCTATCGCTAGATTCCCTGTGTTATCAGCGGTACTGGGTAGCTGTTATAAATCCCCCGGTAATGAAAGCAAGGCCCAACATTAGGTAGCCATTTTTGACCTCGCCGGGGAGAACCGCGAAATAGTTGAGGACAATAACGAGCATTCCGATGGCAAAGAGGCTGAACATCAGAATTGGCACCCAGCGAGGCGAGGGGCGCTTGATGTCAGGTGTCGGAGGGGTATATCGATTTGATGCCGGAGGGGTTGGACCTGGTTTGGTCCCCTTGGGAGTAACACGCCTTGATTGCATCTTTGCGGCCTTTGCATCTCGTTTCGCCATGGTATGAGACTAGATCCCAGAACTTGTCGCGTAGTGGCAGTTACATGTAATCAACGAAGTATCCTCCTGAAGATGAAAGCTCGGGTACTGGTAATTGATAATTACGATTCGTTTGTTTACAACCTGGTTCAGTACCTGGGTGAGCTGGGCGCTACCCCATTGGTAAATCGACATGATGCAATAGATCTTGATGAGATTTCACGACTAGAGCCAGATGGTATCTTGATTTCCCCCGGTCCCGGACGCCCCGAACACGCCGGGCTTTCGAATGCGGTGATCGAACATTTTGGCGACACGATTCCCATTTTTGGAGTCTGCCTCGGCCATCAATGCATTGGCCAAGTCTATGGAGGCAATGTAATTAGGGCCCCCGAGATTATGCACGGAAAAACTTCATTGGTGCACCACACCGGTATAGGAGTGTTCAGCGGACTACCCAATCCTTTCGAGGCAACTCGCTATCACTCTCTTGTGGTTGAGCGTGAAACTCTTCCGGAAGTTTTGGAGATAACTGCCGAGACCAAAGACGGCACGATCATGGGATTGCGACACCGTGAAATAAACGTCGAGGGAGTCCAGTTTCATCCTGAGTCGATTCTGACAGCAGGAGGCCATGACCTGATATCAAACTTTCTTTCCAGCCTTGCTGTAAACCATTAAGGCAAAGAACTGGTCGTTGTAGTTGAGGTTGAGGTTGAGGTTGGTACTCCCAGTACTCCAGTAGTGATAGTGACTCGTGACCCCTTGGCTGCAGTGGTGTTGGCTGTGGGCGATTGTTCTACAACTCGGCCATCGTCTGCTGGTGAAAGAACAGTCTTGGTTTGTGGAAAGACAACAAAACCTGCACTTTCAAGTCTTGATGTGGCTTGAGCGGTCGTGAGCCCAACAACGTTTGGAACAGCTACCGTCGATGGCCCGGTGGAGACGATGAGGGTGACTGTTTCTCCCTTGCTGATTTGTGCTCCAGCAGGCGGATCTGTGCGGATGACTTGACCTGCGGGGACGGTGTCGCTGGCTTCTTCTTTAGGTGTTACTTCAAGGCCCTCTTTGCCAAGCGCATTACTGGCCTTTGGAGTGGTGAAACCGGTGACATTTGGAACTGTCACATCGGCTGGGCCGCTTGATACTTTGAGAGTCACGCTCGAGCCCGGAGCAAGCGATTCACCAGCTTTGGGTTCTTGGGAGATCACCTCACCCTCTGGAACGTCGTCGCTGGGCTCAGGTTGAATGTCTGCCACAAGGTTGGCGCGTTCTAGAGCATCTCTCGCATCTTCTTCTGTCAAGCCCTCGACTAAGGGAATATTGACCGGGGTCTTGCCTGAACTGACCCTAAGTTCTACGAGACTGCCTTTGGCAACCTTGGTACCCGCCCTTGGTCTTTGGTCAAAGACCCTTCCTTCTTCAACGCTGTCGTTGACTACGGGGTTGATATTGACACGCAGGCCAAGATCTTCGAGTTTTTGACTTGCCTCGGCTTGGGTCAGATTAACCATGTCAGTCAAAGTGACCTTCTCTTCCCCATCAAGAACCCCAAGATTTTTTGCGAAAAGAAACACTCCTCCGATGAGAAGGAGGATCATCGCCACCATAACCCCAATAAATGTGCCGCTTCTTCGGGGGGGAGCCGGTCGTGCTGGGGTTGGGGAAGGTGTCCGTGGCATGGCCATGGTTCCTTCGTAGGCCTGAGTGGCTCGCGTGTGGTCGCTTGTCGATGCAACCATGGTTGTGTCGCTGATACTCGACATAGCGCTTGTTGCTCCAAAAGCGCTTGCAGCTACTGGGAGACCTCGTTTGATATTTTCGAGATCATTGCCAAAAGCTTCAGCCGACTCATATCTGGCGTCTGCCTCTTTGGCCATCGCCATGAGAACGACTGCTTCGAGTTCTGGTGAGATTTCAGGATTGCGCTGAGTCGGCGCTTCGGGAGTTTCTTGTACGTGCTTATACGCAACCGACACCGGATTGTCACCCGAGAAGGGAGGTGTGCCGGTGAGCATTTCGTAAAGAACGACTCCCAAGGAATAGACATCGCTTCGTGGATCGATAGGAAGCCCACGAGCCTGTTCAGGAGAGAAGTAGGTGGCGGTGCCCATTACCGTGCCGGTTTGGGTCAGATTTTCTTTGGCGGAGATGGCTTGCGCAATACCAAAATCAGTTACCTTCACCTGCCCTGATTTTGAGATCAAGATATTTCCGGGCTTCACGTCGCGGTGAATTACGTCGTTTTCATGTGCGAACTGTAAAGCAGAAGCCACTTCTCTAATGATGTGAACAGACTGTTGAAACGAAAATTCGTACTGATTATGAATCAGTTGAGCGAGGCTCTGGCCCTCGATGTACTCCATGACAATGAAGTAGGTTCCGCGTTCTTCACCCCAGTCGTAGATGGAAACAATGTTGGGATGATTGAGGTTGGCTGCAGCTTGAGCTTCACGACGAAAACGCTGAACAAACGTTGGGTCAGTGGCAAATTCGGGAAAGAGAACCTTTAGTGCTACCGGTCGATCGAGTTGAAGATCACGGGCAAGAAATACATTGGCCATGCCACCTCGGGCGAGTCTCGCCTCAAGTTCATAGCGGTCGTTGAATATTCTTCGTTCTTTCTCTGCCATTATCTCGCCAGCCTAGAGCTTGAGGTCATTGAGTCTCTGCCAATGCTGCAGTAAGAACGGCTTGTCCGATTGGAGCAGCCACCCGTCCACCGGTTTGTTCGCTGGCTCCCTCTTGGCCATCGACGATGACGGCTATGGCAACTCTTGGTGCTTCTGCCGGCGCAAAGCCGATAATCCAGGCATGAGACAACCCGTTGCCAATCTGTGCGGTTCCGGTTTTTCCTGCGGTTGTCACTCCTGGTACCACTAAACGAGTAGCGGTTCCTCTCTGCACGATGTTGACCATTGCATCTCGTAAGACACTCGCGACTTCGGGTTTTATGGCTGTGCGCCACGGACGAGGTTCGTATTGATCGATGAGGCGTGCATCGTTATCGCGGATTTCACTCATGACATGAGGAACCATAATTACCCCTGAGTTTGCAATGGCTGATGCAACCAGAGCCATCTGCAGTGGAGTAGAGCGAACAGAGTTTTGTCCAATGGCGGTCTGAGCCAATACCGGAGTGTTGCGATCAAAAGATTCGATCGAAGCAATCGTGGCCGGCGTGGCATTGGGAAGGTCGATTGGAGGGGTTTCTCCAAAGCCGAAATTTTGGCTGGTTGTTACGAGAGTTTCTGCACCTAGCTCGACGCCCATTTGAGCAAATGCCGTATTGCATGAGACCTGGAGAATTTGAAACAACGCACCGCCACAAGTGCTGTTGTTGAAGTTTCTGATCGGCACGTTGGTAAGTGGCGGCACAAAGGTTTTGGTTTCCGGATAAACGGGTTCTTCGGGGGTGATTTTTCCAGAACTAAGACCAGAAGCCGCTGTAACAATCTTGAACGTCGAGCCTGGGAAATAGGTCTCACGATATGTGTGAGCCAACAAAGGGTTTGACGGGTCAGCCAACAAGGCGGCCCTTGTTTTGGTAGCTGCCGCTTGATCGTTGGAGGAAACTGCATTTGGGTCAAAGCTCGGATAACTCCAAAGGGCTAGAAGCGCCCCGGTGCGTGGATCAATAGCTACGACCGAGCCCTTTCTGGTTCCAAGAGCGTCCTTTGCTGCTTGTTGCACGGCCGGCGAGATCGTAAGTGTTACATCAGCCGTTCGTTCCTCATCGATCAAAAGATTGGCGATGCCTTCTGCGGTGACAGTTCCGGTACGACCGGCCAGGTCATCGTTGTAGAAACGCTCGACGCCCTCGCTGCCAAATGAAAATGAGTAATAACCAGTTACATGAGCGAAAAGGTCACCTGCTGGGTATTCCCTTTTGAAGGGATAGGACCCGCCGTCTGGTTTTGAAGATGCAATTACCTGACCGTCGGCGGCGATGATTTGGCCTCTAGGTTTTCCGAAATCCCGAAGAATCTCGCGCCGGTTGGCTGGGTTATCGGCGTATTCGTCTGCCTTGATTACCTGAACGATGTTGAGCTGTATGAACAACGCTGTGTAGATAACCAACATTGCAACACCCAAACGGCGAATTTGGCGGTTCATGAGTTGGGCCCAAAAACTTGTGCAGGTTGATATTGATCGTCAACGAGAGCGTTCGTTGCTTCTTGTTGGGCCTGTTCGTAGGTCGCATTGCTGATTCGCATGAGCAATGCGACCAAGATGTAATTGGCGACGAGCGAGGAACCGCCATATGAGACGAACGGCAGAGTTATACCGGTAAGGGGAACTAGTCGGATTACACCGCCGATGATTATGAATGCTTGAAATCCGATGATTGAAGTGAGGCCGGTCGCAAGCAGTTTGTCGAAAGGGTTGGTTGCTCGAAGGGCGATTCGCAAGCCGGTTCCAACAATTAGGACGAATGAAATGATTATGGCTGTTGTGCCGAGCAGACCGAGTTCTTCGCCGATTGCAGCAAAGATGAAATCAGTTGCATTTGCCGGAATTCGTCGAGGTTGACCAAGACCAAGTCCGGTACCCGCGATGCCTCCCCAGGACATTGCAAAGATGGCTTCGGCAATCTGAGGAACGCTTTGTGAGATGTTTTGCCAAGGGTCGAGCCACATGCTTACCCGGACCTGTACATGAGCAAAGGCCTGCCAGGCAACGGTGGCACCGGCAGAAAACAGCAAGGTTCCGAGTACTAGGTATGAGCTTCTCTCGGTAGCGACCCACAACATGACCACGAAGAACGTGAAGAACAACAGAGATGAGCCGAGGTCGCGTTCGGCCATCATGACGACCATCGATGCGCCCCAGGCCAGAAGCACGGGGCCGAGGTGACGCAGTTTGGGAAGTGCAATTGGGCCGAGATGTCGAGCGGCTTTGCCGAGGAGTTCGCGTTTTTCAATCAGGTATGAAGCAAAGAAGAGTGCAAGGGCGATCTTTGCAAGCTCACCGGGTTGAAAACTTAAAGGGCCAAGTCGAACCCAAATGCGCGCGCCGTTGATGTTGCGTCCGATTACAGGAAGCAAAGGCATCAGCAAAAGCCCAACGCCTAAGAGCATGAACGAATATCGGTAGCGTTCGAGGTCGCGTGTGCGGCGGATCAAGAACAAAGTGGCTATATATGCTCCGATTCCTACCGCTGTCCAAGTGGCTTGAAGGCCGGCAAGGTTTTCATCCAATCGAGCAATGATCACGTAACCAATGCCATTTAGCAGACACGCCAAAGGAAGCAATATGCGATCGCCATGGGGCGCAAGGCGCCGTGTTGCGACATGGGCGGCGACCAACAAGGCGAGGATGATGACAAGGAAGGGCCCGATGTTTACCGGCAAGCTTGCGAGGGTGCCGAACCCGGCAAGTATGTAAGCGCCCGTGGTGATGAGAGCCACAAGAAGGATGAGCCCCAACTCGGTGGTTCGAGGTGACGAACGAGAAACTGCTGGAGTCACGTGGGCCCTATCACGTTGGGACCGATACCGGAGTAGTAGTTGTGGTGGTAGTCGTCGTCGTTGTTGTTGTTGTGGTTGTTGCTTTTTGGGTTTCGATCATGCTTTCAAGATTGGAGATGTACTCACGTGCCGATGAAAGACTCGACTCTTGTTTGCCTCTTTCTATGGCGCTACGTCGTCCTGGCGGAACCTCTGTCAGCTTGATGCCTGTGCTTTCTTCTATAACCGGATCAATCCATAGGACTCCATCTGGACGTCCTCGGAAAATGGTTAGCTCGCCCTTATCAACCCCTACGTAATAGGTGTTGTTTGCGAACCAATTAACTACGCCGAACACTGCTGCTATCAAGGTGAACAAAGCGATGCAGAAGATGGCCGATCGTAATGTGACCAGTTTGGTTAGAGACTCTCGATTCAACTTATGTTTGCGGGCGGTCTCTTTCTTGTTTTCATCTTTGTCTTTGGCGTCCGCATTGAGA
>CAYGGL010000035.1:0-17736 GCA_964349215.1 uncultured Acidimicrobiaceae bacterium
GTCATCGAGTGGGAAGGTGATACAGGAAGGGTCAAGTTGGGCGGTGGGTACTGGGCGGCCACAGGAGATAGTGGCCTGGTAGTCGGCCAACAAGTAACGGTTTTGGGATATGAAGGAATGCACCTGACCGTCGGCACTCAAGCCGACAAACCTCAAGTGGACAAACAAGGAGACCAGCAGCCATGGAAGCAGTAGTAGCAATCATCTTTCTTTTAGGAATCGTCCTTGTTGTACTGCTTGCAAGTTCGGTGCGAATCGTTCAAGAGTACGAGCGCGGCGTGATCTTTCGCCTTGGTAGATCGGTAGGGGCAAAGGGCCCGGGGGTTTTCTTTGTGTTCCCAATTCTCGACAAAATCGTAAAGACGAACTTGCAGGTCAATGCCGTTGCTATTCAGCCCCAACAGGTAATAACAAAAGACAACGTGACCATGACTGTCGATGCAGTTGCTTATATGCAAGTGATCGACCCCGTTGCTTCTGTAATTAAGGTTGCTAATTGGTATTACTCGTCACAGCTCGTGGCACAAACCACATTGCGCTCGATTGTCGGCCACCACGAACTTGACCAGATTCTTTCGGAACGCGACATCATCAACCTTCAAATTCAAACGGCGCTCGACGAGCAGACCGAACCCTGGGGGATAAAGGTCCACAGAGTTGAAATTCGAGACGTTGCAGTTCCCGAACAGATGCAAAGAGCCATGGCCAGACAAGCCGAGGCTGAGCGTGAACGCAGAGCCAAGATCGTTGCCGCAGAAGGCGAGCTTCAAGCTTCGCAACAGTTGGCTGAAGCGGCACGAGTCATCGCCGCTTCCCCCGGCGCTCTTCAACTTCGCCAACTGCAGACCATGGTTGAAATTTCTGCCGAAAAGAACTCCACAATCATCTTTCCAATTCCGACTGAAATCCTCGAGGCTTTCCAGTCAGTTGGTCAGTCGAGCATGAAGTTCGAGCCACCGACGAGTTAAGTCCCTCTTGAGCCCTAGGGCCGGGTCGTGGTGGTTGTGCTGGTTGTGCTGGATGTAGTGGTACTTGTACTTGTTGGACTAGTAGTGCTTGGAGACGTGGGTGGAACTGAACTTGGCGTGGTTGGTAAATCGGCGCTGAGGGGTGGGAGTTCTTCTGGCGATTCCCCAATCGAAGTAATTTCAGTTTCCTTTGGTGTAAATCTGCGTCCTATATCAAAACCTTGGCGGGCATCGCGCTTGGCTTGATCGGCAATTTTTGTAATCGGTGCCGGCTCGGTGAAATCTGTTGCCGGTTGACCGGCCAAAGCTCCTTTCATAAACGACTGCCAGGTTCTTGCCGGCCAGGTACCGCCCGTCACCTTGCCAACGCCTTTGACCGGTCCCATATCTTTTTGATTAGTGGTCTTGCCCATCCATACCGCTGTAGAGAGGGTGGGCGTGTATCCGACAAACCAGGCGTTTCCAGAGTTGTCTGTAGTCCCTGTCTTTCCTGCAGCAGGACGGTCCAACCCTTTGCCGGCCGCTGTGCTGCCGGGATCAAACACATGACGAAGTACGTCATTCATCGTGTCAGCTACTCGCTCTTCAAGAACTCGTTTACGCACCGGTGAGACATTGTCTTCGACCACCTGGCCCAAACTGTCCAACAGGCGCACTATCGGCGTGGGTTCAGCTCGTTCACCTCGCGCACCAAAGACTCCATAAGCCGACGCCATATCAATAGGGGAAACGTCGAGAGCACCAAGGGCGACGGAAAGACCGTGTCGTGCTGGGTCGTATTTCTCGGTCGCAACGCCCAACCTGTTGGCCAGCGCCATGTTTTCAGCTACCCCAACTTCTTCTATAAGCTGCACAAATACCGTGTTAATTGATCTACGGGTCGCCGTTTTAAGATCAACCGAACCATAAGAACCGCCGCCATAGTTTTTAGCGCAGTAATCGCCCACGCAATAGTTGTTAGCTCCTGAATATCGCTTGTTGACAGGTATGCCTTTTTCAAGTGCAGTCGCCAAAACCAACGGCTTCCAAGTCGAACCCGGTTGGCGACCGCTGCCACCGCCATCTGAGCCCAAAGCAAGATTTACTCGTGATGTCGCGAAATCACGACCCCCAACCAAAGCCTTTACGAAGCCGGTCAGAGGTTCGACCGCAACGAGTGACATCTCCAAGGGAGCTTCTGTTCCACTCAATGTCTCTTTAACTGAACGCTCAGCCTCATCTTGCATATGCCTATCAAGGGTTGTGTAGATCTCATAGCCCTGCTTATAGACCGCATCGGGCCCATAGCGCTCGGCCATATATCGCTCTACATAGTCAAGAAAGTATGGGTAGGCAGTTTCTTGACGCTCGGCTGGATAGATCAAAGTAACGGGACTATCAAGAGGTGGGTCACCTGCGGTAGCGAGCCACACGGATTGGGCCACCGCTTGATCATGTGAAATTTGATCAATTACTCCTTGCTCAAGCATGAGCCGAAGAACAAGTCTTCGCCTCTCCTCGGCAAGTTGAGGGTTACCACGTGGCTCGTAACGACTAGGGGCTGGGATAATGCCTGCCAAAAGCGCAGCCTCAGAGAGCGTGAGATCTTTTACAGGTTTTCGAAAATAGGTTTCGGACGCTGCCCCTACCCCATAGGCCCCTTCGCCGAGATAAATACGCTCTAAATAGCGAAACAAGATCTCGTCTTTATTGACCTGGCGATCAAGTTGACTGGCAAGTACAGCCTCGCGAAATTTGCGAGATATTGAACGTTCGTTACCTACATAGGCATTCTTTACATACTGCTGTGTGATCGTAGAACCACCCTGCACCACGCCCTGGCTGCGTACGTCACTGACAAAAGCTCGCAGCATCGCTTGTGGGTCTACACCGCCGTGTTGATAAAAACGCTTGTCTTCTGCAGCAATGACCGCCTGACGCAAGATCAACGGAATGTCGTTCCACGTAACGGGCTTGGTGGTCTCAAATCTTCTAAAGGTTCCGACCAAATTTCCGTCAATGTCATATACACGGCTTAACTGGGCGCCAATACCCTCATTGGGTTCAGGCAACGAAGCCGGTAGAGGCAGAAATATCATCGTCGCCAGCAGGGTAACGAGCGCGGTAAAAGGTGCCAGAACGCTCGTCGTGGCGACAAAAAGAACCGGGGTCAATATCCGGCGCAGCACCTCTTCAGTGTTACACGTACTTTAAGGAACGCGCCTTCAGGAATACAGACCGCGACGTTCAGATTCGTTCAAGCCACCCCAAATGCCGTGAGCTTCGCCAACTTCAATCGCATATTCCAAACAAGGCTCTCGAACAGAACAAGTTGCACATATTGCCTTTGCATGCTGCTCGCGTTCGCGCTTTTCCCCTTTACGCTCAAAATGCTGTGGGGGAAAGAACGCCACTGCTTGGGGGCCTCTACATGCTGCTTTGACCTGCCAAAGTTCATCTATACGAATTGCACTCACAACTACCCCCCTTTCGACTACGACCATAATGAAAAGAGCCATTGGTCACAAGTGCAGCCGTTGAAAAACAGCATGTAAGAGTTATTTACTCTTAGTGCTACCCCGTTCTCGGTAGTCTTTCGCAGCGCCCTCTTCAGGTTCCACCTCAAGAACGGTGCCTTCGATAGCGACAATCCTTACTGCGTCACCTTCGCGTATTGGTGTGGCCCGATTGGTTCTGGCCTTCCAAAGTGCCCCCCGGACACTAACAACGCCTTCAGGAGTTATTGCCACAACGGCCTCGCCCATTTCTCCGATCATCGACTCTCGGCCAACTGTCGGCGTCGAAAATCTACTTCTAACGGTTGAAGGCAAACCCGCCAGCATCATTAATACCGTGCCGATCAAACCGGCAACCAGAGTTATCCATCCGACCTGGATGCCATCTTCAAACAACAAAAGTGACCCAATAGAAAAGGCTATGACAGCAATAGCTGTCCATACTCTGGGCACACCCGTTTGGACGTCGACGGAGAAGCCGAACATAGCCAAGACAATCAGGCCGAGGCCTATCGGCGAAGTCGGCAGGACGACCAGCCCATATGCACTGAGGACGAGACAAACTACACCCGCGCCCCCTGCTATTCCTACGCCTCCGGTAAAGAACTCAAATATCAAGAGCATCAGCCCCAGGGCCAACAGCAAGTATGCAACTTGTGGACTTGAGACGGTATGCATCAGTTGAGATATCAGAGGCAACTTCGAGAGTCGTCCTCTTACATTCAGGGTCGCCTCTGGAGGTCCTTTAGGCATTTCCTCGAAACTTGCGGTTTCAAGCTTGCGTCCCGCTGCCTCTTTCCCATCATTGGCCGCAATAAATGTGCCGAGCGTGGCAGCTTCTTGCTGATTGACATCTGCAATGCCCAACTTCAGTGCCTCGACTGCATTCACTGTCCCTTCAACAATCTCTAAAGGAGCCCCGGCAGGTAAGTCGTTACCAAGCTTTCCGAACTTTGACCCAGGGGCTATGCCTATAAGGTCCGCGGCCAATGCCAATCGAGCTGCCCCTCTATATGCCTTTGCCCCACTTGGTCCCACCCAAACCAGAACTGGGACCTTCGCTGTTTCGATTCTTTTAGCGAGCTTTTCAAGTGCGTCTTCGCTAATCACCGAACGAGAACTATTGAGTTGAAGAATAAGAGCCTCTATGCCCTCGCGTTCAGCCTTATCAATCGTTTTGTATAAGAAATCAGCCATCACAGGGTCGATAAACCCTGAAACCTGAACGGCATCAACCACGTCTTTCTCTGAAACTTGAGTAAACGTTTCAGAATTAGGGTTAGTCAGCTGATCAGCTGATGCAGGCTCGTCGAGGTGTAAAACTTGGCCCAGGAACGCGCAAAAACCCCCTACCAGGCCAAAAATGTATAGCCTGCGTGTTTGCGCTTTCCGGAGAGGAAGCTTTGGATTCTGCGTCGTTTTTACAAACATCTCGAGTAGTCATCGTGGCTGGCAAAGGCGGCGTGGGCAAAACGGTCGTCTCGGCAGCCCTCGCGCGGCTGGCTTCAAACCTCAATTTGAGCACCCTACTCATTGAGATAGAAGGCAAGGGTGGGCTCCCCGGACTCTTCGGTCATCCGCCTCTGACCTACAAAGAAACCGAGCTATCTCCGGCAACTGACCGCGCTGCTCGAATCATGGGTCGCACCCTTACTCCAGATGATGCATTGCTGGAATACCTTGAAGATCACGGCATGAGCAGAGTCTCCAAGAGACTCGTTTCATCAGGAGCGGTAGATATCGTGGCCACTGCCGCTCCAGGCATTAAAGACATCTTGATCTTGGGAAAGATCAAACAACTTGAGCGCTCTGGGGCCGCCGACCTGATCATCGTCGATGCACCGGCCGCCGGCCATGCCATCACCTTTCTTATGGCAGCAAGAGGTTTGTCCGAAGCCGTGCGAATGGGTCCGATCAGGGCTCAGGCAACAGAAGTGCTCGAATTGCTTGGCGACCCTCTTCGGTGCTCAGTCATGTTGGTGACCTTGCCTGAAGAAACTCCGGTCAATGAACTTGTCGAGACAGGTTTCAAACTTGAAGATGAGGTTGGCATCAAGTTGGGTCCGGCCGTAGTCAACGGTGTCTATCCGTTGATGCCAGGGCTTGGGGCCGACCCCCTCAAGGCTTCGGAGGCAATCGGTACCTCCCTCCTGCAAGGTGAGGCCGAAACACTGAGCCAAGCTGCCGAGTTTCGACTTAAGCGCCATGAGCTTCAGGCAAATCAGCTAAAGCGCCTTTCTGAGCAGTTGCCCCTGCCGCAACTTTGCCTTCCATTTCTATTCAGGGCCGATCTCGGACCCGACCAAGTAAATGTTCTGGCCGATGCCTTGAGAGAACAGATCGAAGCTATGGGGGATTGGCCGTGAATCATCTCAACAATCTTGTAACTGAGCATCACATCGTGATCTGTTGTGGCTCAGGAGGAGTAGGTAAGACAACTACTGCTGCGGTCATAGCCCTCGAGGGCGCTCGAATGGGAAGGCGCTCTGTGGTCGTAACTATCGACCCCGCCAAACGTCTCGCCGACACCTTGGGCATAGGCGAACTCTCGAATACTCCTCACCTGATAGACGGCGATTGGCCTGGCGAGTTGTGGGCGATGATGCTCGACACAAAGAGCACGTTCGACAATTTGGTTGCCAAACACTCAGGAGGGTCCGAGCAGGCAACTCGCATTCTTGACAACCCGTTCTATCGAAATATTTCAGGGGCGCTCTCAGGTACTCAGGAATATATGGCCGGTGAAAAGTTATATGAACTGCATGAAGAGGGTGGTTATGACCTCATTGTCGTAGACACCCCTCCTACTCGCAATGCCCTCGACTTTCTCGATGCATCAGGGCGCTTAGCCGGCTTTTTGGACCATCGACTCTTTCGCATGCTTATGGCACCGACCCGTGGATACATGCGCGCGGTCAACGTTGCGGCCCAAGCCTTGCTGAGGACGGTTGGCAAGATTGTCGGAGGTGAAGTTCTCGATGACGTGATCGCTTTCTTCAATACCTTCGAAGGCATGGAGCAAGGCTTTAAAGAAAGAGCACAAAGAGTCCAAGAGCTCCTTATAGATCAAGGCACTGCATATGTGCTCGTTGCTTCTCCTCGCAAGGACACGGTCGAAGAGGCAGCCTTTTTTGCAAACAAGCTGAGCAAAACTCATGTGCCCGTCGAAGCTCTTGTTATCAACCGTATGCATCCTCGTTTTGGTGACGGTCTTGCAGAATCTGCTCGGCAACGATCTGAAACTCTTGAGGGCACTGAGTTGGGCGACTTATATGCCAACCTGGCCGACTTTCAAACCATGGCTGATGGCGAAGAGTCTCACCTTGCAGGATTGGCCGCTCAAGTAGCGCCGGCACCGGTAATCAAGGTTCCCTTTTTGGCAGATGACGTTCATGATCTGCATACCCTTGGCCAAATCAGTCGCCACCTGTTTGCCTAAGGGCTCATTCGCTAGGGCCCAGGCACTTCACTACCATGCCTAATGTGCGCTTGATTCTTGTTGCCAGTGATGCTCAATGGGTTATCGATGAAGTCGATGCAGCATTGGGAGATTCTGATACCACGATCAAGGCTGTCGGCAGTGGGGCCGAAGTGCGTGATGAGGTCGAGAAGAGTCAGCCTGATCTGGTAGTGGTTGACCTACAAATTGGCAACATGGGGGGCATGGCTGTTGCCATCGATCTTCATTTGGAACAAGGCGCCGGACGACTCGACCCTGTTCCCGTGTTGATGCTTCTCGATCGGCGAGCCGATGTCTTTCTAGCTAAGCGATCACATGTTGAGGGTTGGATTGTAAAACCCCTCGATTCGCTGCGTCTGCGACGTGCAGCCGCCGCATTACTTGACGGCGGCACGTACCACGACACAACTGGTGCCCCCCTTCCTATTCCAGGTCCCAACGCCCTGCCAATAGTTTGATTACAGGTTGGGCCTGAGTAGCGATTTAAAGCTTGTACATCCATCATTGCATGCGGAGTGCATGCTTGTATGCTTAGTGCATGAAGACACTCCAGATTCGAAACGTCCCAGAGGAGTTGCACGCTCGGCTTAAGGCGCGCGCGGCTTTGGAGGGAACGTCTCTGTCAGAACTGGCACTGGGCGAATTACGGAGAGCCGCCGAACGGCCATCGCGACAAGAACTGCTTGAGCGTTTGCGTAACCGAAGTCCTTCACATCTTCATCCAACTCCTGAAGAAGCGGTACGCGCAGAAAGAGATCGTGCTTGATTGTCCTTGACGCATCCGCCGCTCTTGAACTGCTACTCAACACCGAAGCCGGTCAACTGGTAGCTGAGCGAATTGAGAACAAGTTGGAATCCATCCATGTACCTCACTTGTTAACCGCTGAAGTGGCACAAGTACTGCGACGCTATGTAAATGCGGGGACACTCGATTCAACACGTGCACAACTGGCGCTTGAAGATTTAGCCGACCTTGACGCAACACGCTATGGACACGAAGAACTACTTACCCGCGCTTGGGAACTCCGCTCTAACCTGACCATATACGATGCCCTCTACGTTGCACTCACAGAGGCGCTTTCAGCAACGTTATTAACCTTTGATCGCAAACTCGCAGCAGCACCCGGCAATATTGCGAGAATCGAAACCTTGGAATAGCGGGAAGAAACGGCAGCGGATCGAGAGGGCCACGTCGTTTCAACCGTAATTACTGGCACTACCCATCAATAACGACCAACCTATTGGCATGAACCTTCCTCAGGTACTTCGTCGCCCCCGTAACTTGATGTTCATGGCGGGAGTTCTGGTGATATTGGCCGTGGTTGTGGTGCCGTTCGTTTATATCAACTTCATCAAAGAGGATGCTCCGCCACGTTTGAAGTTGGGTGATGGAACCTCTACAACGACACCGGGGCCATCTTCGTCAACCACTACCGCTACCGCTTCAGGTAACCAGACTTCTGGAGAACTCGACGGAACTTGGAAAATCGCTACAGGAAGCGAAGTTGGCTACAGAGCCAAAGAAGTTTTGTTCGGCCAAGACGCTGAGGCTGTGGGGCGAACGTCGAATGTGGAAGGCCAATTCACGTTCATCGGCACCACATTGCAAACTGCAGAATTCAACGTTGACATGACGACAGTTACCAGTGACGAGGACCGCCGTGATGGTCAGTTCCACGGAAGAATCATGGATACAAAGACTTATCCAAAGGCCACTTTCAAACTCACAGCACCAGTGACAATTGAACAAATTCCTGCAAAGGGCGAGCCGTTCGATGTCGAAGTTGCGGGAACCTTTACCATTCGCGGCGTTACAAAAAACGTGACTCTTACTCTCAAGGCTTTGAACAGCGACGAGTCGATTGAAATCAACGGACTCTTTCCGGTGATCTTTTCTGACTATGCAATCCCTGACCCCAGCTTTGGGCCAGCCGAAGTTCAAGACCGCGGCGAAATCGAGTTCTTGCTCAAGTTTTCGAGAATCTGACTGGCCGGTCCGGGAACAGGCGTGAGGGTTTTAAAGGTTGAACGTCTACAGTCAACCTAAGGAAACCCCCCTATGCCCGCAGTGACTGCCAACAGACTTCTACTCCCCAAATCGATTCATGACTCTTATAGCGCGTGACTTAACGGTCGAGATCGGGGGCAAGACAATCGTTTCGGGAGTCTCTGTCGATGTGCGCCCCGGTGACAAGGTTGGTCTCGTCGGTCGTAACGGGGCCGGCAAAACGACATTGTTCAAAGTCTTAGGTGGAGCATCGAGACCAAAGGGTGGAACGGTCCGTCGATCGGACGCTACTGGTTATCTATCGCAAGATCCGAGGGCCGATGAGGCAGCGCCTGATACCAACTGCTTTTCTCATGTGTTGTCAGGTCGGGGTCTCGACTTTGCCTCAACCAAGCTTGCAAAGCTCACCCAAGCATTAGAGGAAGACCCGTCCAGCTCAAACATCTCGGCGTTCACCGAGGCTCAAGAGACATTCGAACGTCTTGGTGGCTATGCCGCAGAGGGCGAGGTGCATCGTCTTGTCAACGGACTTGGCCTATCGCCTGATCGACTTGAACTGACAATCGGTGCACTCTCAGGTGGTGAGCGTCGTCGACTAGAACTTGTTCGCATTCTCTTTGCCGGAAGTGAACTGTTGTTGTTGGACGAGCCCACCAACCACCTTGATGCCGATGCACGCGACTGGATGTTGCAATACATGCGTTCTTATCGAGGGGCACTGTTGGTTATCAGTCACGACCTCGGCCTGTTAGATGAAGCTATTACACGTGTGTTGCATCTAGATCGTGAGCAAGAAGAAGCCGCTGGTCAACTAGTTGAGTATCGAGGTACTTATTCTCAATATGTAAGAGCGCGAGACGAAGATGAAGTTCGACTTTCGGCCATTGCTTCACGCCAAGCCAAGGAGATCTCACGACTGACCTCACAGGCCGATTCGATGCGGGGTCAAACTGCCAAGAGAGCCCGAGTCGCAAAGAACCTTGATGCCCGGGCAAAACGAATTGAATCTGAAAAAGTTGAAGCGCCAACCAAACGCCGCAAGCTCGATTTGAGATTGCCTGATCCTCCACCAGTTGGTCGAACTGTTCTGGAGGCAATGGGCGTCTTCAAAAGCTATGGCTCTCTCGACGTGTTCGAAGACGTGAGCTTTGACCTCGGACGTGGTGAGCGTTTGCTCATCATTGGACTCAATGGGGCGGGTAAAACGACCCTGTTGAAAATCATTGCCGATCGCGTGACGCCCGACTTGGGTTCGGTTCGACTCGATACTCGTGCCCGCCCGGGCTATTACGCCCAAGAGCATGAGGGTATTACCTCTGGACGCAGTCTGCTTGAGCACATGTGCGAGAACACCGCCATCGGCGAACAACAATCCAGGAACGTGCTGGGCATGTTCGGCCTATCGGGCAATAAGGTCGTTCAAGATGCTGCAACACTTTCAGGTGGTGAAAAGACCAAGCTAGCCCTTGCTCAACTTGTTGCAGGAGGACACAACTTGTTGTTGTTAGACGAGCCGACCAACAACCTTGACCCAGGCTCGCGAACTGCTGTGGGAGAGGCGCTGGCAGGATGGCCGGGGACGATGGTCATCGTCAGCCATGACGTCGAATTTGTCCGTGCTCTCCAACCTGACCGAGCACTCATCATGCCCGAAGGCACCTTGGACCATTTCGACGAAGAAATGCTGGATCTCGTTGAACTCAGCTGAAATCGAACTGAGCTAGCTGGACCTTGTGGCGCTTTTATATACCGCTATAATGGCGTCATGACAGAAGTTGGAATTCGGGAAATACGGGACCACCTAAGCCGTTATCTAGATAGGGTGCAGGCAGGCGAAGAGGTCGTGATTACTGATCGCGGGCGGGCCATCGCCAGGGTGTCGCCTATGAGTGGCGAGCGCACAATTGATCGGTTAATTCGCGAAGGTCTCGTAGTCCCTACCAAGAAGCCAAAACGTCCTGCTCCTCGTCCAATCAAGGTGGCTGGCACCGTATCAGATCTTGTTGGCGAGCAGCGTCGTTGATTGCCTATTTCGATACATCTGCCATTGTCCCGCTCCTAATCGATGAACCCGGTTCTAAGCCAGCCGGTGAGCTGTGGAATAACGCTTCGCGGATCATAGGAATTTCACTCTTGTATGCCGAGGCGCGCTCTGCTCTGGCTCAAGCGCAACGGGTGGGGCGACTGAAGATGCCCGAACTTCGTGTTGCCGTTGACATACTCGAGGAGCTTTACTTGCAACTTGACCTCGTGGAGATCGACAACATGTTGGCTCGTCAAGCAGGCGAACTCGCTGAGATCCACGGACTACGAGGGTACGACGCCGTCCATCTAGCAGCAGCTATTCGAGTGATCGATCCAGATTTGGTAATGGTTTCTGGAGACCAAGCGCTGATTGCGTCTGCCAAATCTGTTGGCCTGGCAGTCGCCTCAACCAATTGACACCACAAGTCGATCAGGCAGCGACCCGGTTGCGAGACCAGATGTCGTTGCACTCTTCGCATACCGATTCAGGAATCACTCGTGCACGCATCAGGGCAGCGAAAATCGCGCAACCGAGGCAGAAGGCAAAGACCGATTCAAGGGTTGCGGCAATGAGAATGGCACCGACCAAAACGTCGGCAACCCCTGCTGCACCGAACCCAAAGTGAAATATCACCGCGCCAAGCGAGAGTGTCGCTCCGATCCCCTGAGCAAATCGCTTAGGTGGTCCGGGAACCAGTTTTGGTTCGATAGGTAGTCTCGGGGTTATCACTCTTGTCACGAGTTGGCCCAGTGGGCTGAGGGTGGGCCCGGTCAGTACCCGAGCGACAAATCCAATTGCCAGCGGAATAAGAAACAGCGGCTGGTTAAATGCCAATGTCGCTGCACACATCACCACAACTCCACCCGCAACTAGCCGAGCTGAGACCTCATTCACTGGGTTGGGAAAGTGGAAAAATTCTCTCATGGTCAAAAGTCTACCTACTAGGTCGGGTTTTAACCAGAAGAGCTTTTGACGCCTAGGGCATTCTCCCCAAGAAGGCGGCCAGGCGTTCTGTTGGTCCGACATTGTCCATCTTGATTTCGGGGGCAAAACGTCCAGGTCGGATCTCTTCGGAAATAGTTCCCTGGGCCACTTTCAGAGCTGTGGTAGCCAGATCTTCGGGCAGGATGGCCTCTTGACCGGTTGCTTTAGCCAAGTCCCATGCGTGGGTAGTCGTGTCAAGCAAGTTGATTCTGGCAAGAACACTTCCAGGCATTGGGCCTGCGCCACCGTCAATGATCTGTTCAAGTATTCCTGGGGTCTTCCATGCCGAAAGTGTGGCTGCGGCTAGTTCATCAAACTGAGCTTTAGGGTCTGAGCTGAGCACAAACTCGCTACGGGCCGATCCGGTAACAGACGCGCCCATTCCTGCCACGACACCAATTGTGTGTTCGAGCAGCTCACGAACATTCCATTCTTCACAAGGAGTTTTGTCGTTGTACTGACTGGCTTGAACACCAGCGATTACACCACTGGTGTGGTTAAAGGAAGATTCAAGTGCCTTAAGAATTTCCATTACGCTCTCCAATCTATGTAAGATATTGCTTACACTACTATCCCAAGCCCGTATTGCAAGACCCTTTATAAGAAAGGTCTGAAAAGGAAGTTATGAGCGACGCTCTGAGAGCAGTAGCCAATCCGACAAGGCGAGCCATTCTTCGTCTCGTAAATCAACAGGAGCTACCTGCTGGTGAAATCGCCGAACACTTCCCAGAGATAAGCCGCCCTGCTGTTTCGCAACATCTGCGGGTTCTGTCTGAATCGGGTCTTGTTGAAACACGAGCAGACGGGAACCGCCGACTTTACCGAGGACGACCCGAAGCCATGAATGAGGTCTCCTCATTCTTAGAAGACATGTGGTCCGACAAACTTTCCCGACTCAAGAATGCGGCAGAACGTGATGAGTGGCCAGATCGAACCCGTACTGCACAACGAGCAGCACGATCTAATAAGTCCAATAAGAAGGAGAGGAAATGACCGACTCGACAGAGAGCATCGAACAAACGCTTCGCATCAGCGCGCAGCCAGAAACCGTTTGGCGCTATTGGACTGATCCTAAGTTCATATGTGAATGGTGGGGATCCAGCGCAGAACTCGACCCATTGCCCGGTGGCATATGTCGTGTAGAGATGGAGAGCGGCCCAATCATGCGAGGAGAGTTCATCGAACTCATACCTCATGAACGAATTGTATTCAGCTTCGGATGGGAGCCGGCAGAAGAAAACCCGCTGTTATCTCCTGGCTCCACTCAAGTAGAAGTCACCCTCGTAGCTGATGGTAATGACACGATCATGACACTTCGTCACAGCGGACTTCCTTCAACACATAGCAAAGATCATGAATCGGGCTGGACCCACTACTTGGAGATACTCGCCAAGGTGGCTGGGACTACAACCCAGGGATGACTTAAAGCCAGACTATTGGACAGTTACTGTTTGCTTTGGCTGAGTAAACCTTGGGAGCACGCAAGCGCTGATGACCATGGCGCTCACGGGTACGAGCCAGATCGTGGGCTTGGACTCGCCCACTGAGATGTAGACAGCGGCCCAAACAAGTAACCCGACAGCGATGATTGGAAATAGCGACCACGCGGCTCGACCAAAAGGACCAGATCGGCGGGCTGCCCAAAGGTAAGCGGGCATCAAAAGTGGCAAGACAAGGACACCAGCTTGGGAAATTGCGAATAACAAACTCACAGCCAACAGAACAACTTTTAGCGGCTCCTGATATCGATCTGTCCAAGGCTCAATCGTGTGAACGTCGTCCATCTAGCGAGAGTACCTGAGATCAAAACATTCGGCCATCAATCGACTCGGCGTGCCCTTGTATCTTGGCTCCTAAGTTTGTCTTGAGAAGTGTTGCTGTGATGGACTCGAAGCCATGGCCGAAAGACTCGAAGTATCTCGTGACATCGCTGCTAGTCCCGAGGCGGTCTATGCCGCTATCTCGGACGTTACCCGCATGGGTGAATGGTCCCAGGAGTGTTACAGCTGCGAATGGCATGATGGTTTCGACGGTCCGGCTATCGGTGCAATCTTTGACGGTCACAATCGCAACGGCGAGAACGAGTGGACCACCCAGGGAAAGGTCATCCAAGCCGACCCTGGTCGCGCGTTCACCTTCGAGTGCTCTATGTTCGACTTCCATTTTTCGACGTGGAGCTACGAGATCGAGCCAACTGCTACGGGATGTCGCGTTACCGAGTGGAGCGACGACCTGCGGCCCGAGTCAGTCCTGGAAATGGCCAATAAGATGTCAGGGGTTGAAGATCGAACTGAGCGCAACCGCCAGACAATGAGCGGCACCCTTGAGCGGCTAGCCGCCGCCCTCGAAAACTGATCCTTTCCGGCCGTCGACCTACGGGAATGACTTAAAACCACCAAAAGGTTGCCGCGACAATCCTCGGGCGTACCTCCGTTCGCTGTGCGGTTGAGCAATCAGCAGCCCAGTGCGTAGTTGACAGCCGAGCAAACCTTTCTCATAGTGTCGTCGCTCACCTCGCCGATCGCTCTGGTGAGCGTTGCTTGAGCGACCGTGTGGATGCCATCGCAGTTGATGACTGACGGCCGATCGAGCTCAACCTCACCTTGATCGATGTCGACCTCAGCGGCGAGGCCACGAATCGACGTGGTGACCTCGGCGACCGTCACGAGTTGGCGTACGTCGATCACTTCGGATCGTGTCAAGATCAAGACCGGTCGCTTCTTGCGACCGACCTGTGCCAGCCAAAGCTCTCCTCGCCTCACTCCTTACCCCATGCTTCGGCATCGGTCCAGAACACGTCTGGACGCTCGGGATTGCGTTGGTAAGCCTCTCGGTCCGATCGCGCCAAGGCCGCGCTGATCGCCTCGGCAACTCCCTGACGAGCAGCAGCTGAGACATTGATCCCAAGCTGTCGGGCGCGCTCGGCCATATCGTCATCGAGCGTGAAGGTAGTCCGAGTCGATGCCATACCTACATGCTATCATATTATGGTAGCTTATTCAGCTCCCGACGGGGCTAGTAAATGCCGAGGTTGGCCAATCTGGAGCCGGGCAGCTCGGTGAGGAGGCGTAGCACGACCGGGCGGTCCTGGGCTCGTGCTAATGCGAGTTGCTGTTCGTCCTTGCCCAACTCACGGAGGAAACCGAAGTGGGCGTGGATGGTCGCATTGAGGTCGTCAAGTGACGGCGTAGGAACCGCTAGCGCCCCGATGTCGTCGAGGTCAACCTCTGCTGTGTCTCGGGTGCGCAACCAGTCCTCGGGGTCGAAGGGCCGTGGCTCATGTCCTGGCCACCACGAGCATGTCGCGGAGGAGACGCCGTGCGCGTCGACCCAGATCTTGAGCACGACGAGTCGCCGGATCAGATCGGTGTCCAAAGCGCCCACGTCGCGCTGGTGCGTTGCCTGCCATCCGAGGTCGTAGAGATCGCGTGCCGTTGTAGTGCGGTTGAGACGCGAGACCTTCTCGGCGATGTTCTCCTCCAGCCGGATGAAGCTCTCGCAACAGCAGGTCTTGAGCGATGTCGATAACAGCAGCACGGCGACCATCGACGCCAGCACCGGGCGGAGTGTGGCGCCCGAGCCAGCCCAGGGTCAGGTTGATGGGGCCGCTGGTCATACGCCTGCTCCTGCGACCGAGGTCAGGCTCCGAGGGTCAAACGGAAGGAGCGTGTCGGCGATCTGCCAGTGGTTGTCGTGCCGGACCACCTTATGACGGGGACCGAACCAAGTCTTGGTGTTCGAGCCGGTGACCTGCTCGGCGACGTCGGGGCGTAGTCCTTGAAGGAGGTAGCCAAGCCGTGCTGCGACGGTGACAGGGCGTCCATCGAGTTCAGCCAGAACGTCCTCTACGGAGGCTTCGCCCGCAAGATCGGGAAGCCACTCAAGGGCACTTGTCCAAGAACGGACGTCAGTGGGGTGGGCGGCCATGTGAGCCAGAACGCTGGCTTGTCGAAGGACCGGTACCCCCTTGAGCGTGACGTAGCCGAGTGCTGGAGCGAAGATCGACACGTCCAGCCCGTCGGGCAGCTTGCGTGCTTCGGGGGCCGACCCAGCAGCAACCTCCAGCCGGGCAGGTGCTCGATCGGCAAGGTCGTGAGCCCATGCTGCCGCTTGGAAGGTCAGGCCGCACACCACATCGGTGCGGGCCAACACCGACCGCAAGAGGCGAGTGTGTCCGCCTCGGCTGACCGCACCGGCGACTGCTCCGGGAGCGAACTCCCACACCCCTCGCTGGCCGGTAGCGAGGAGCCAGCCTCGCTCACGTAGCCGTGATGCGACAGTGCGAGTCGCTGTGCCGACACCTGAAGCCTTCACGATCTCGTCTAGTTTCGCGGTGGTCACGAGATCGGCAGCCTCAAGTTCGAGACGGGCGATCACCGGCGCCAGGGACGGCGGTATGGAGCGTGTCGCGTGTGTCATGGAGGACCTCCTTGCCTCTGAATCTGATGCAAGTACGTTCTGTATGACACCAGTATAAACGAGGAATGGCTAAGTGTCAAATAATACGACTTTGTATCTAAATTTGATACAATTTATGCTATCATGACACTCATGACATGGATTAGGCCGCCATTTCGACGCGAAATCAGTGCGACGCGAGCTCGAACGGGGGTGGTCCGACGATCGTGGTTCCGCCCGTCTCGATAGCGACCTCGCGGATACGGTCGAAGTCGACCGGTCCGGTCCCGGACGCGTCGGCTGCCTGGCTCGCGTTCCGGAAGAAGGCCTGGCCCGAGCCGGGCGTTTGGATTACCAACAAGCGGGCGTGGCGGGAGGTCACCACCAACGCGTGGACACTGCCCCGCGGTGCGAACGCAAACCCACCGGTGCCAACCACATGCTCGCTGCCGTCGACGTTGAGCAAGATCTCGCCCTCGAGGACGAACAGGGCCTCGTCCACATCGGCGTGAAGGTGCATCGGCGTAACCTTGCCGCGCTCGAGGACGTCTTCGAAGACGACCATGGAGTTTCCCGTCTCCTCTGCGAGCGCCTTCCACGTATGGATCCCGCCGCCGAGGAACCACATTCGCTCACCTTCACCCTCGTTCCGCACGATCGACTGTGCTATCGCTTCTTCCGATTGTGTCATCGTTTCTTCCTTTCGCTGTGATCTGTCTCATCTCCGACCGTACGCCTGGGACAGGAGCGCGGAATATCCCAGATGTTGGGGAAATCTGGTCTGGATCATCCCAGAATTCTGGGGGTGACCGCTGAATCGGACCCGCGTATGATCAACAGGTGGACCGGAAGCGTCGCGCCCAGGACAACATCACCAAGCTCGCCCGGAGCGGGCTCGACTTTGTCATGTTCGCAACGGAGGCGACCGCTGTCATCAAGAGCGTCGTGCCCTTCGACCGGTGCTGCTGGCACACCGTCGATCCGGGCACCATGCTGTTCACCAGCAGCGTGAACCGGAACATCGGCTGTTCGGGTTCTTGGCTCGCCGAGCACGAGTATGTCATCGACGACGTGAACAAGTGGTGGTTCCTCGCCCGCAGCGGACGTCTAGCGGGCGCCACCAGTCTGGCCACCCATGGCGACCTCTCCCGCAGCCCGCGGCACCGCTCCCAAGCCAGCTTCGGCATCGGCGACGAACTTCGCGGATCCTTCGTCACCGACGAGCGCTACTGGGGCGCCGCTGGCTTCCTGCGCGACATCGGCCAGCCGTGGTTTACCGACGACGACGTGCGATTCCTCGCCTCCCTCTCGAAGCCTCTCGCCAACGGACTACGCTCAGCGCTGATCTCAAACGTGGCCACGAACGAGGTTTACACCGCCGCCGACGGCCCTGGTGT
>CAYGGL010000036.1:0-250 GCA_964349215.1 uncultured Acidimicrobiaceae bacterium
GTGCCCGATCTCGTGGGCGACGGTAAATCGACGCCGGCCGGGCGTCATATCCAGGTTCACGAGTATTGAGAACCCCACCGCCGAGTGGTTGAGGAACGCACCCGACGGAGCCTTGCTCAGATCAGCCCCGAGGGGCGCTCGGTACGAAGTAATGCCCAGCTTCTCGCACACGGCGTCGATGTCCGCGATAGAGCCCGTCCCGAGGCCGAGAGCGTCGCGTACCTCTTCTGCCTTCCGGCGGGCATCGTCC
>CAYGGL010000036.1:260-16617 GCA_964349215.1 uncultured Acidimicrobiaceae bacterium
CAGGTCAGCGACCTCAACCCCGTAGAGCCGCGCTATCCCCGCCAGCTGCCGATCGCTGGGCACTCGCGACCCGCTTTCCCAATAGCTGACCATCGCACGGCTTACGCCTAATGCGGCTCCTACATCGTCTTGTGAATAGCGGGAGCGCTCGCGGGCACGGGCAAGTGCCAGGTGCAGGTCCGTCATGGTGGTCCTCGCCTTTTCTCGGTAGTTCTGTTACGCAATATATACTTATAGTTATATTAGCGTAACCATCAAGGTTATCGTAAATGTCGGACCACTCCTCTAAGGCATGCGTAGGGAGACAGAGTGCCTTACCAGCGAGGAAGCGGCCCTTCACGCGGCCTTTATTGTCTCGCGACGGATCGTCGAGCAGCGAGGGGAGGACTTTCGGCTCTACAGCCGATATCAGATTGGCGTTACCTTCGTCGTATGTCGAGTGTGAAGTCCCCCCTCTCCCTGCTAGCGGACGTCGGTGACACAGCTTCCGCGGGCGCCCGTTCGGAAGGGCAACGATGACAGAGAGCATCAGCCTTGGGCGCATTGCCGGGATAGCAGTGGGTTTCAACTGGAGCGTGTTGGTCATCTTCTGGTTGATCACCTGGAGCCTTGCTGTCGGCGAGTTCCCCCAAGCCAACCCCGGCGAAACGGACGCAAGTTACTGGTTCGCTGCGCTGTTGACCGGGGTGGTGTTCTTCGGCTGCCTCTTGGCCCACGAGCTCGGACACGCGCTGATGGCCAGACGCCTGGGTATGCAGGTTGAGGGAATCACGCTGTGGCTTTTCGGCGGCGTCGCCAAGTTGGGTGGAGAAGCGGCGACGGCACGTGCGGAACTACAAGTCGGGGTGATCGGTCCAGCAGTGAGCGTGGCTGCCGCGGCGGTGTTCGGGCTGGTTGCCCTCGCCCTCGACGGCCTTGGGGCCTCGGGACTGGTGGTGGCCGTTCCGGCTTGGCTTGCGCGCATCAACTTTATCCTGGCCGTGTTCAACCTGGTGCCCGCGTATCCACTCGACGGCGGCCGGGTCCTGCGTGGGCTGTTATGGGCACGCCATGGCAACAAGTTACGGGCGACGGCGACGGCGGCTCGCGCCGGCAGAACCTTTGCCTACTTTCTCATCGGCCTGGGGCTGGTGGACTTCGCCGCGGGAGCGTCGGCCGGCGGGCTTTGGTTCGTGTTCCTGGGCTGGTTCTTGTTCGCCGCGGCACGAGCCGAGGAAGAGGGCGTGATGACGCGCGAGCTGTTAGGTGGGCTGCGGGTGCGCGACATCATGTCGTCCGACCCGGTGGTCGCTCCCGCTTCGATCACTGTGGCCGAGCTGGTCGAGCGCTATGCCCTAAGTCATCGCTTCTCGGCGTTCCCTTTGGTCGATGACGACGGTCGCCCCGTCGCCCTGGTGACGCTCGGCCGCGTGAAGACCGTCCCCGCCGCTCGCCGTCATGAGACCATCGCCGCCAGCCTGGCGTGTCCGTTGGAAGAGGTTCCGATGGCTGGTCCCGACGATCCGTTGGTCGACCTGTTAGAGCGCATGGCCACAAGTGCAGACGGGCGCGCCCTGGTGTTCGAGCACGGCCGCCTTGTTGGGATCGTGTCACCCACCGACGTGGCGCGGATCCTCC
Organism: uncultured Acidimicrobiaceae bacterium; assembly: GCA_964349215.1. Lineage (GTDB taxonomy): Bacteria > Actinomycetota > Acidimicrobiia > Acidimicrobiales > CADCSY01 > JACOTK01. Next base: position 1,878 of record CAYGGL010000036.1, read on the forward strand.
AGGTCGTCACCCTTCGAGAGGCCGCCTAAGCCACAGTGCCTAAGGCACACCTGAGCGATGACGATTGCTTCGAGTCCTCCTGTCCTGCTACCCCACTATCATGGGTCGAGGTGACCACAGCATTTCCGCGGCGCACCTTTATGTTCGTCGTAACTGATCCCAGATTGACACCCGATTGAGGCCAAACCTTTGCTCAAGGTGGGACTACAAGCGCGTAGCAGCGGTTGCGATCGGCGGAGTCGCTGGCGCAGGACTGCGATGGGCAGTCCTGACCTCGATCGAGCCGGGAACGTTCCCGTGGCCCGTGTTCGTCATCAACGTCGTCGGCTCCGTGCTGCTTGGGGTCCTATTGGCTGAAGAGTGGACGCACCCGTCGTTTCGCGTTCTCCTTCACGACGCCGGCGGCATCGGCTTTTGCGGCGGGCTCACCACCTTTTCGACCTTCTCGGTTGAGGTCGTCAACCTGATCCGCGCTGGCGAGACTGCCATAGCGATTACCTATACGACACTGTCGATATTCGCCGCCATCGTCGGCGTCATCGCCGGAGCCGCTGCACTGCGGCGACTACGTACTCTCTCGTTGGCGCTCGAGGAAAAGCCGTGATCACCGCAGTCGTTTTCGTGTTCGCTGCCGCAGTCGGTGCCCTGGCGCGAGCCGAAGCCGCTCGCCGCTGGAATCGCCCCAACGGTTTCGCGGTGGGAACCCTCGTGGTCAACGTGACGGGGTCGTTCTTGCTCGGCCTCCTCACCGATGTCGCCCCACCGACTCTGACGGTCCTCGGCGTGGGAGCCCTCGGCGCCTACACCACGTTTTCGAGCTTCGCACGCGACGCCGTAGCCCTCGCCGAAGGCAGGCAGTTCGCGACCGCCGCCGCCTACATCGTGGCGACCTGCGGGCTCGGTATCGGCGCTGCCGCACTCGGAGTGGCTGCCGCCTGAGCAGCACCGCCAGCTGACGCCGGGTCACGGCCAGCTTTGAAGGTCTACGCTGCGGTGATGAGTGGAACCCAAGTAGGTATCGAACTGTTAGATGACGCAGTAGCAATCGTGCGGATGGATGATGTCGAGAACCGTTTTAATCCCGACTCACTTAACCGCTGGCACAAGGTCTTAACTGAGCTTGAACAACACGACGGACCACTTGCGCTGGTAATCACTGGCACCGGAAAGTTCTTTTCGAACGGGCTAGATCTCGACTGGATATCGGCCAACTCAGGTGAGTTTGGTCGCGTCGTCGAGGGTGTGCACTCGTTGTTCGGGCGTCTGCTGGTGTTTCCCGCTTATGTCATAGCGGCGATCAATGGCCACGCGTTCGCTGCCGGTGCAATGCTCAGCTGCACAGCCGACCTGCGACTAATGAGGCGTGATCGTGGCTATTGGTGTTTACCCGAAGTCGACCTGGATATGACTTTGACCCGGCCAATGATGGAAGTCGTCACGGCTCGACTGCCTACCAATGCGATACAAGACGCGATCATTACCGGCCGACGTTATGGGGGAGAAGAGGCACTCGCCAGAGGAATAGTCGACGACGTTGCAGACGAGCACGCACTGGTCGATCGTGCTGTCGAATTGGCACAACAAATGGCGACAAAGAACCGCTCTGTAATTGCCGCCCACAAGAAGATGATGTTCGGCGATAGCGCACAAATCTGTGGATGGGTCCCCGAGTAGACCTTGAGAACTCCAACCCGCGTCTAGAGTCACGGCGTCTGGAACACGTCATGGGTGCCGACTCGGCGCCAGATGACGTGTAGTTCACCGGGTCGAACCTCTTCGCCATACTGAAAGGTTGCTCGACCGTCGTCGGCCCATGTCATCTCGAAGATGCCGGACGCGCCTTTCACGCCCTTGATACGGAGGCCCTTGCGGAATCGTCCGCCAGTTTGGAGGTCGGCGATGAAGTGGGCGATCGCAACCAGGAATGCTGCTTGCTGTGCTGATGTCAGGCGATCGAAGTCGGCCCGGAAGCTGGCTACCCAGCTATAGGTGGGCACCGCTACCGACTGCCGCGCCGCCGAGGGCTCGACTTGCGCGCCTTGAGCCCGGCGATGAACTCCTCACCCGAGTCGAACTGCTCGACCCGGCCCGCGGCCAAGTCCTCATCTGCTTTCCGCTCTCCGTCCTGCCATGCGGGCATCCAGAACCACGCCTGGGTGGCATCGATCACCTTGCGGGGGCGCAGCAGAATCCCCTCTGGGGTGAGCTCGGCGTCGAGGAGATCTCCCTCTTCGAGACGAGCGGCCCGACGCACCTCATCGGGAATCGTGACCTGACCCTTGGCTCGCAACGTCGTCCTCGTCATAACGACAATCCTACCAGCGGAGAATCAGAAAGTATGACTATCTGACTATATGTCCACTGGCTATAGCCAACTGACTATCAGCGAAACTAGGGTGCGGGTATGAGCGAGAACGAGTCCGCAACAGATGGTGCCAGTCCAACAGTTACTGCTGCAGCTAATGGGTCTTACATAGTTGAAGGAGGCGTTCCGCTCTATAGACGACGTGCAATTCACTCTGAACACGGCGAGCCTTTGACTTGGGAAACAACCGAACAACTTGAAGTCAGAGAACAGTACGCACTGTGTCGCTGCGGAGAGTCGAATCGAAAGCCGTTTTGTGACGGTACCCACGTAAAGCAGGGTTTCATTGCGGATGACACTGCAAGTGGAACATATGACGAACGCTCAAAGGTTCTCGGCGGTACCGACATAGAAGTGCGAGACGATCGTTCGATCTGTGTGCATGCCGGGTTTTGTGGAAACAAGGTAACCAATGTCTGGAAACAAGTTGGCGATACCAGTGACTCTGTTGTCAGGGCTCAGGTAATAGCGATGATTGAGCGTTGTCCTTCTGGCGCTTTGACTTATGGCATCAATGGAAGTCAGATCGAGCCACTACTTCCAGAAGCCATCTCTATTACTGACGATGGTCCTCTATGGGTCACCGGTTCTATACCCGTGAGCACCTCTGACGATAAACAAATTGAAGCCCGCAACAGGGTCGCCTTGTGTCGTTGTGGCGCTTCGGCAAACAAGCCACTGTGCGATGGAAGCCACAAAGAAGCCGGTTTCAGCGACCACTGACCGCTTAACTAGTATCCACTAACTAGCACCCGTTTGTCCGCTGACGTTTGTCGAGTCAGGGGCATGGTTGAGTGGGGTCGCTGTAGTGGTTTTGCTGCGAGAGGGCGGCTTGGTCCGCCTCGGTGAGATTGCGGCCCGACAGGCTGCGTGGCCACAAGTGTTTGGCGACGACCAAGTTGATTGTATTTGCCATGAGAATGATTCGGGCTTGGAGTCCAATCCAAATGAGAAGGGCGATCGCCACGGCGAATGTTCCATAGAGGGCGTCGGCATCTGCCAATACCTTGGTCATATACCATGTCCCGAAAAACTGGAGCAGCGCGAGAGAAAGGCCGCCTCCGATAGCGCCGGGCAAGAGAATTCTTATTTCGAACGTTTTGTTCGTGAGCAATTTGATGCATACCAACAGTGCCGCTGAGTTGATGATTACAGTTCCCAAGCCGGCGAAAATCGTCTGAAACCATCCGAGACTTAGTGCAGAAAGAATCGGCCCTCCAGCGGTTAGTGCCACTAATACAACTCCAACTACCCCGAGCACGGTGACGCTCTTAGTTACACGTTTCCAGATGTTTGGCCCGCAATGGAGCGGTACGCCCCACATCGCGTTGAAGGCATCTTGTGCTTGGTTAACAACGCCCAGTCCACTCCAGGCGACAAGCAATAACCCCACTGCTAGCGCAATACCCGAACCGTGGAGACGTCCTACGTTTATTGCCACCGCTTCTCCTGTAACAGGCAGCGTGCTCGTGATCGATTCGATGACCTCTTGTCTTATATCTGGGTCGTTGGCCAAAATGGTTGCCGAGACTGTTCCCAACACCAGAAGCATTGCGAGCAGAGAAAAGAACCCATAGTAAGTGAGCAGCACTGTGTACTGCGGCCCCCGATCTTCGGAGAAGCGCTTGAACACGGCCACTGCAAATCCCGCTGGGGGCACCTTGCGCTGGAGCCGATCGAGGGGGTCAACAATAAATTGGGCGATTAACCCAGAAGGGTCCCTTTTGATCTTGGCCACGCGGAAAGTTTGTCATGAATGATAAACAGCCTTTGTTCAGTGGTATTGAAAACTTAACGACGCTTAAAGCCTGCCACTAAAGGCTGCCATCAAAGGCTGCGGCGGAGGGCCAGACGGGCTGCATGTAGGCCGCACATTCCGTGCACTCCTCCACCGGGTGGAGTGGACGACGAACATAAGTAGACGCCTGGAATAGAGGTGGCCCAAGGGTTGAGCGAAATGGATGGGCGAGTGAACATCTGTCTGAAATCTCCCGCACCGCCGTTGATGTCGCCACCCACATAGTTGGCGTTATGCGCTTGCAGATCAACGGTCGACATCGTGTGACGCTCGATAATGAGGTCACGAAAACCTGGAGCAAAACGTTCTATTTGATCTTCCATAACTTTGGTCTGATCAAGAGTTGAACCGTTGGGAACGTGGCAATAGGCCCATGCAATATGGCCTCCGCTTGGTGCACGACTTGGGTCAATATTTGTCGGCTGAACAACTAACACATAGGGACGGGCCGCATGTTGGCCTGCGTTGACGGCAGCTTCAGCGAGTTTGATCTCTTCAGAGGTGCCCCCGAGATGAACGGTGCCGGCCAGATGAACATCGGGGTTTGTCCAAGGGATCGGCCCAGAAAGTGCCCAGTCAATTTTGAACACGCCCGCTCCATAACGAAACCGCTCAAGGGCTCGGCGAGATCTTCCCGTTAGTGCATCACCTGTTATGTTCAACAGCTGTCTTGGAGTCACATCAAACAAGGTCGCTCGAGCCGGCGGAAGGTCGCTGAGTTTTCTCACCTCGTGATTGGTGACGATTTCACCTCCGAGGCCAGTGAAAATATTGCCAAGTGCATCGGCGATCTTTTGGCTTCCACCAACTGCAACCGGCCACTTAGATGTGTGTGCAAGCAAAGTGAGTAACAGCCCGTAACCGGCGGTTCCCACGCTCGTGAGAGGTTGCATCGAGTGTGCACCAGACCCTGTGATCAAAGCTTTTGGCTCGTCGCCATCAAAGCGGCGAATGAGAGCGTCGGCACTACGAATTGCCTTAAGGCCAAATTGCGCAAGAGTAATAGGTGACCTCAGTAACTGAAATGGTGAAAGCAGCGTCTCGACGATTGTTTGTGCGTTGTCAACAAGCGGGTTGATCAGCCGTTCATATAGGCGGGCATCTTTTGAATTGAAGCCTTGGGCGGTTTCGCCAACGTCGCCTTGTAGCAGGGCGGCTCGTCCATTATCGAGCGGATGGGCAAGTTGTATTTCGGGATATCTCCACTCCACGCCGTGGTCTTCAAGTTTCAAATCTCTAAAGGCCGGCGAGGCGACAGCAAGCGGATGAACCGTAGAGCAAATGTCATGTATGAATCCCGGTTGCGTCAGCTCGGCCGAACGCATGCCTCCACCTATTGATGGGCCGGCTTCAAGAAGCAAAACCTTGCAGCCCGCTTGAGCCAAAGTGATCGCACCCATCAGACCGTTAGGCCCCGCGCCAACGACAACAGCCTCATAGTCACGGGTGGTCATAGCGACCATCAAGTCCTTCCGGGGGCGATCACGGTTATGCCGTTGGAATTGGCTGCCGATCCCAGACGTTCGTCATAGGTAACCATGGCGTCGAGGTCGTCACCCAGGTCGAGAGCGGTAGCGATATGAAGCGCATCTAGCGACCGCAAGGTCGTCGGGTCCAGTCGCCCGGCTTCCTCGCAGACCGCTGTCGTCATCGCTACCAGCGTTATAGCGTCGAGCACCGATCGTGCCTGCACCACGAGATCTGGGGCAGCTCGCCTTACCGCTCGCATCAACTCCGTTCTAACTAAATCGGATGCCACCACGTAGCGCTCTGTCTCAATCAACCATTTTCTAAGCGCATCCGAGTCGGCCTCTTCAACTACCAGCTTCACTAGAGCAGAGGTATCGAGATAAAACGCCATCTCAATACCGAGTCCCTTCGCGCATATCAGCCAGAGTGGCTGATATATCTGGACCTAGCGCGGGAGGTGGCAATTCGTTAATGCTCCGGCGGGCAGGACGGGCCAAGCCCGCATCGATCAACCCCTGCAGTCGCGAGACCGGAATGGCTGTCATTTGAGCCACCGGTCTACCTCGGTCGGTGATGGTCACCGTTTCTCCTGATGCCGCCTCGGCAACTACAGCCGAGGCGTTCTGCTTGAGTGCCCTAATTCCAACCTCTGACATGTGCTTCATTGTAGCACCTAGTTGTTTATTGCGTCGGTGGTTTTCATGCTGAGTCTGGCAACTGCATGAGGTCCGACAGATCCGACAGGTCCGAGTCGGTGAGTTGGAGTTGGTCTTGACAGCGCAAATTGTCGATCTTGCGCAGTGGCTTTTCGAGCTGGCGACAACGTGTGCCACGAAGTGTCTCGAACTCTTTGCCGACACTTTCTATACGAGATCCGAGCGTGTCCATCTGCTTTACAAAACGCTCCCACTGATCAGAGAACTGCCCGAGCAGGCCGAGAATTTCGTCTGAGGTCTTCGCCAACTGGAAGCTCTCGACCGTTTGGCGAATCAGCGCGAGAACAGCGAATAGCGTGAGTGGAGAACAAAACACCACCTGTTGACGCAGCGCATCCTCAAGGATCACCCCATCATGTTCGTGGATGAATGCATAGAGCTGTTCGTTGGGAATGAACAACAGTACGAATTCAACGGTGCCGCCGCTGGGGTCTATGTATTCACGCCCCGCAAGCTCTTTAACCCGAGCCCGCACGTCGCGGAGGAACCCATCTTTGTATCGTCTCTGATCGGTATCTGAATCGGATTCGACGTATCGCAGATAGTTGTCAAGGGGAAACTTCACGTCCATGTGTAATAAGAGCTCGTTTGGCAACATGAACGTGAAATCGGGGATGCCACGCGTTCCCTCAGGTGATCGTTGACGACGGTAATTGACGTTCTCAACGAAGCCGGCGAGACGCAACACGTCCTCGGCCATCCGTTCGCCCCATTGACCGCGTGCCTTTGTACTCGACAAGGCTTCGCGCAGGCTTTGCGTGCTCTGGCCGAGAGCGGCAATGCCCTCGTTGGTGAGGTTCAGCTGCGAGGCGAGTTGGCCGAGCTTGCGTTCTCGATCAGTCTCGAACTGGCGCACAAGCTCAGTGACCTTCGTTAGCTCATCGCTCATGGCTCCCAGTTGTCGGTCAATCAAGTCCTTTTTGCCATCGAGTTCTTGGGCACTTTGGGCGCGGGCCCCTTCGAGCTGGGCTTGGTTGGTGAGCACCAACTGCCTCACGATGGCTTCGATCTGCTCACCCGAGAGGCCAAGTTGTTGGCCAGGCAAAACGGGGGCGAATCGAGCCACGATAATGGCAACAGCGGCAATGAAAAAGACAACCACAACAACGATGAAACCCACAGAAATGTCCATGCGCTCATTATGAGAGTGGGGTATGACATCAACAGAGAGGGCGCAGGGGCCACTAGCTGTTAACTGAGCTTATTACCTCTTCGCTAAAGGTTGTCAGCTGACGCTTGATTCCATCGGCGTCAAAGGCCATTGGTGCAATGAGCGCACGATGCACACCCAGCTCGGCCAAGCTTTTGGCCTGGTCGATCGTGAAACCTCCGCCCACGGTGATATCGATTGCGTCAGGGTCACGTCCGCAGTCCTGCGCAGTCGTGCGCATTATGTCGAGCAGTTTTGCCAACTCGCCAGGTTCAACAGCTCCTGGGAAAAATCCGTCGCCGAGTTCGCCTGCCCGTCGAGCCGCTCGCGGGGTGTGTCCTCCGATAACGATGGGCACAGATCCCCCCTCGGGCTGGGGAAGGCACACGCAATCGGTAAACGAGACGAACTCGCCCGAGAAGCTGGGCGACTCATCGCGCCAGAGCACACGCATTGCTTTGATGTACTCATCCAAACGATCGCCACGTCGTTCGAAGGGAACACCGAGCGCTGCGAACTCTTCGGCCAACCAGCCAGCACCCACCCCGATCATTACCCGTCCGCCAGATAAGCGATCGAGCGAGGCAACCTCTTTGGCCGTAATGAGCGGGTTGCGCTGGGGAAGAATGGCGATGCCAGTGCCCAACTTTATGGTTGTGGTGAGCGCTGCCACATATGCGAGCCATACGAATGGGTCGGGAAGCGCAATGAACTCACCGCCGGGCATCTTGCCCGATGGCGAATAGGGATAGGGCGACTCATATCCCTTGGGCACCACTACATGTTCGACAGTCCACAACGATTCGAACCCCACCTCCTCAGCTGTTGTGCAAAGAGCACGGGCTCCTTCAGGTTCGGCAAATGCCGCGACGTTTGAAAACATGATTCCGAATTTCATAAGGGGCTCCTCCTGTGCGTCTGATGTGACATTAGTGCTCAGGGCTCAGAGCTAGTGGCTGAAAGCGTGTTGAATCCTTGACGACTGAAGTCATCGTCAAATGCAAAAGCTTGGGTTAAACCTTCGTCGCGCATGAGTTCGAAAGATGTCCAATCAACAAGTGATAAAGAACGGTTTCCGGCTGCAAGAAGTGCGGTCACGCTTTGACGGTGAAGCTCGAGATCAACAAAGCGCACAGATATAAGTGGCATGACGTCGTCATGAAGCAAGCGGGCTGCTTCCATGCCGAGACGAGCCTGCACCAGAGCGCTTAGTTCAACTAGTACATATGAGTGAGTTCGAAGAGGGGTATGACTGGTTAGTAATTCAGTCCAAATCTGATCAGCAGCTCTATGTCGTGAGTCATCGAAGTCAATAACGGCATAAAGACCAGACGTGTCGACGAATACCGTCACGAGCCGATTGAATCTACGAAAGCGCTGTCATGATCGACGCTCACATTGTGGGCAGTACCCGAGCGGAATTTCCCCGACGCCGCAATGGCCCGCTCGATGTCACCATGCTCTTGATGTTGTCGCAGTAGTTGCTCGACCGAATCTCGCAGCAGGGAAGCGATGGACACTCCTTGTTTGTGGGCAAGTGAGCGCAAGCGCTCCATGTCGCTTTCTTCAAGCGATATCTGCGTTCTTATCATGCCATGATGATAACAAATATCAACATCATTATGGCTAACTAATGATGTTATTTGGTTTTTATAGAAGCAAACCCCTTGACTAATCCAGATAAGTTAGCGATGATAAGTGAACATAGATAACTAAACATTGCTAAGTTAACCTATATTAGTCAAGCCCGTAAGGGCTGGTTTCGGAGGTCACAATGCTCGAACGTCTTTCTCGATTCGTTATTCGTCGCCCTAAAATGATCCTTGGACTCACCGCTGGGTTCCTTGCTTTTTCGGCGGTGTTCGGCGGAGGAGTCGCCGACAAGCTCACCGCAGGCGGTTTTGCTGATCCCAATTCAGAAGCGGAACAGGTTAAGAGTGTGATTAAAGACAACTTTGGATCATCGAATACAGACCTTGTGCTATTGGTGGCGACCAAAACTAAAGGTTCAACGGTTGATGACGCCCAGATCGCAAAAGTGGGTAGAGCGCTGAACGCAGAGCTCGAGGCACAAGCAGACGTCGAACAGGTGGTGTCTTATTGGACGTTGGACAACGCGCCTCCGTTGAAAAGCGCTGACGGCACCAGGGCAATGGTGCTTGCAAATATTACAGGCACAGAAAATGGGGTTTCTCTAAGAGTAGAGGAGCTGACGAAGCTCTTTAGCCGTGAAACCGCCGATCTAAAGATCAGCGTGGGAGGTCCGGCAGCCGTCTATTCAGAGATGGGCAAGACTATTGAAAGCGACCTGATTCGTTCTGAATCAATTGCGATTCCCATCACGATCATTTTGCTCGTATTCGTTTTCGGCAGCCTTGTTGCAGCGTCGCTACCACTGGCCGTTGGCGGCCTAACGGTCCTCGGCACCTTTGCTGTGTTGCAGATACTGACCTCTTTTACCGACGTTTCGATTTTCGCCCTCAACCTCACTACGGGCATGGGGCTTGGCTTGGCAATTGATTACAGCCTGCTCATTCTCTCTCGCTTCAGAGAAGAACTTGCCAATGGTGCAGAGGTTGAAGATGCGGTAGCAAAGACAGTATCGACCGCAGGAAGAACGGTGATCTTCAGCGGAGTAACCGTTGCAATTTCTATAGCTTCGCTCTTGGTCTTTCCAACGGTGTTCTTACGTTCATTCGCATATGCAGGAATAGCCGTTGGCGTCATAGCTGTCCTTGGTGCGATCGTTGCTCTTCCTGCGATCTTGGCACTACTTGGACATAGTGTAGACAAAGCCATGTTGTGGCGTCGCTCGGCCCAGACCACAGATGAGGGCTTTTGGAGGCGGGTTGCAACCAGTGTTATGCGTCGTCCGCTAATCGCGGGTTTGTCAGTCGCCGCTGTTCTGGTTGTTGCGGGCACTCCTTTCTTGGACCTTGAGTTCGGTGTTCCTGACGACCGAGTCCTTCCCGAGAGTGCTTCGACTCGCCAAGTAAGTGATGAATTGCGCAAACACTTTGGAGTACAAGAAGCCGGCGCCTTGACTGTGCTTGCAGAGCTAGACGCCGGCGAAATTCGAGGCGATGGTGCCGGCGAAATAATCGATAGTTATGCAACGCGCATTTCAGGGATGAAAGACGTCGCTCGAGTCGATGCATCGACAGGGAGCTATGCCAACGGCACACAAGTGTTGCCCCACGTTGAGTCAATTCATGGCAAGTTTGTTGCCAGTGGCGAGGCTCAAACTTGGCTGAGTGTTATCCCTGCGGTAGAGCCGCTTTCGCCTGAGGGAGAGAAACTTGTAAACGAAATTCGCGCAATCGAGACAGCTTTCCCTGTAAGGGTTGGAGGGGGGACGGCCCAGTTTGTCGATGACAAAGAAGTCATCATGAATCGTCTTCCAATCGCTCTTTCGATGATTGCGGTAACGACCCTGGTGTTGTTGTTTGTGATGTTCGGAAGCGTGGTCATCCCGATCAAGGCGCTATTGATGAACACCTTGTCGTTGAGCGCGACCTTTGGCTCGATGGTCTTCATCTTCCAACAAGGACACTTTGCAGATCTTCTCAATTTCACACCGACCGGGACCTTGGAAATTGGTACCCCTCTTATGATGTTCTGCCTGGCGTTTGGACTGTCGATGGACTACGAGGTCTTCTTGTTGTCACGGATCAAAGAGGAATATGACCGAACCGGCGACAACACGCATTCTGTTGCGATTGGTCTGCAGAGAACAGGGCGAATCGTGACTGCCGCAGCTTTGTTGATAAGCGTTGTCTTTGGGTCATTCATTACCTCTGGCGTTTCTACAATCAAGTTGTTAGGCCTTGGCATGACTCTTGCAATCCTTGTTGACGCCACATTGGTGCGAGGCATTCTGGTGCCGGCATTCATGCGCCTGGCCGGCGATTTCAACTGGTGGGCTCCTGCTCCGCTTCGGGCTCTTCACGCCCGTATCGGCATAAGTGAATCGGTATAAACAATGACAGCCGTGAGTTCGAGTGACTTAGCAGAACAAGAAGAGGCGAGTCGTGGGCGTCGCCGTGCCAAGCGCGGCCAGGGCCAACAGCTGCGTGTTCAAATCATGGATGTTGCCGAGCGTCTATTGGTCGAAAAGGGTAGTGAAGATGCCGTTTCGATCAGGGAGATTGCACGGGCCATCGGCATCACCTCGCCGTCTGTCTATTTGCACTTTGCAGATAAAGACGAGCTATTTGATGCCTTGTGCAATCGCAGGTTTGAAGAGTTGGGCGGAATTCTCGAGACTGCGCGAAATGAAGCCAATGATCCGCTGGACGCCCTTACTCAGTGTGGAAGGGCCTACTTCATGTTTGGCCTTCAACACCCCGAGCAATATGCGTTTCTCATGAGGATGAGAAAGAGCATCGATAGTGATGATGAGGAATGGTCCCTGGATCCCTCCGACCCAGGGATTGGGACTTTTCTCGGCTTAGTTGGAGCGGTTGATAAATGCATCGAGGCGGGTCTGTTCCGTGAGGTCGACAGTTTTAAAACGGCGACCACTCTCTGGATGGCAATGCATGGTGCGACTTCACTTTTAATAACGATGCCCAAGTTCCCATTTGGGAGTCCAGAAGAGGTCATTGACCGGGTGTTAGATACCCAGATACACGGCCTCCTTGTCGAGAATCGCAAAGACTGATTTCGACGCAGCTGTTTGTGGCTTCAGTAGTTTGAACCCATGAGGTCGATAAGGACTTGTCTGGTTGTCATTACCTTGATGGCTCTGTTGGTTGGGTGCGGAAACGACAACGGCAATAGATCTAAGACTCTTACCGTCTTTGCAGCCTCATCGTTGACTGAAGCATTTACAGATATCGGCCAAGAGTTTGAACAAGCCAACCCGGGTGTTGATGTGAGATTTCAATTTGGCGGCTCATCCACACTGGCGGCTCAGATTGGCCAAGGTGCCTCTGCCGACGTATTTGCCAGTGCTGATGAAGAGACTATGACCAAGTTGGCCGATGACACAGGTGTTGTTGATGATGCAGAGATCTTTGCTTCGAACAAGTTGATCGTCATCGTTGAGCCCGGTAACCCAAAGATGATCATCGACATTCGCGATCTGGCTCGAAGCGACGTCACGTCAGTGCTTTGTGCGCCTGAGGTCCCATGTGGTGCACTTGCAGCTACAGCGCTTAAACGAGCAGGTATAAAGGTTGCAGCTCGTTCTTATGAAGAAAATGTAAAGGCGGTTGTTGCCAAAGTTGCGTTAGGTGAAGTTGATGCAGGCATTGGCTATGTGAGCGATGTTGATGCGAGCAAGCAAGCTGTCGAAGGTATTGCGATTAACGAGGCCGACAATGTCAGGTCTTCTTATCCTGTGGCAGTGTTGCGCACCAGCGATCAACAACAGCTTGCCAAGGAATTTGTCGCATTAGTTCTTTCTGAACAAGGTCGTCGTATTCTCGTCTCGCATGCTCTGATGGTTCCGTGACGCGACTCGCTCGTCGAGAACGACTACCAGTGACGGCTCTCATTCTGGCCCTTGTGGCGATTGGGTTTTTTGTTCTGCCACTTGCCGGGCTGTTGTGGCGAGCTCCCTGGAGTGACGTTGTAGGAAACTTGTCCGAACCTTTAGTGCGCCAAGCCATTTGGTTATCGCTTGTCATCTCGGTGGCCAGTACAGCGCTGGCTTTGGTTTTCGGAGTCCCACTTGCATGGCTATATGCCCGAGTCGAGTTTCGGGCAAAGCGATACCTGCGCATAGTCACTCTGATGCCGATGGTCTTGCCACCTGTAGTCGGTGGCGTTGCTTTGTTGTTGGCGTTTGGCCGCCGCGGCGTTATCGGCCAATACCTCGATCGCTGGTTCGACTTGTCGTTGGCCTTCTCGACTACTGGCGCCATCTTGGCCGCCACCTTTGTGGCGATGCCATTGTTGGTCATAACGGTCGAATCTGGTTTTCGAACCGTTGATAAGCGTTATGAAGAAGCGGCAAGAACTCTTGGGGCCAATAGGTGGATGGTCTTTAGGCGAGTCACCCTTCCGCTTTTGCGACCATCGCTTCTTGCGGGCACAGCTCTTTGTTGGGCTCGTGCTCTTGGAGAATTTGGGGCGACCATCACATTTGCAGGCAACCTGCCGGGCGAGACCCAGACTCTTCCGTTGGCGGTATATCTCAACTTGCAAGGTGCGGGTTTGGAAACGGCGCTGACCCTCAGCCTCGTATTGCTTGGTGTTTCAGCGGTGGTTCTTGTGGGCTTTCGTGATCGGTGGTTAGGTCAGTGATGTCAGTTCTCGATGTTCAAGTGGCTTTGCGCAGAGGGACCTTTTCTCTCGACGTTTCACTGAAAATCGCATTGGGCGAGACCGTCGTATTGCTTGGTCCCAACGGGGCAGGAAAGACAACACTGTTGCGAGTAATCGCGGGACTAGACCCTTTTGATTCCGGGCGCATCGTTCTTGACAACCGCGTTCTGGACAACCGCGTTCTCGACGCGCGTGCTCTCGACGTCCCTCAATCAGGGGATAGAACACCTCAGCATGTGGCGACCGAAGAGAGACAAGTCGCAATGGTGTTTCAAGACCATGGACTCTTTCCTCATCTGAGCGCGCTCGACAACGTTGCATTTGGTCTGCGCTCTAAGGGAATGGGTCGAGCCGAATCACGACGCGAGGCTCAAGAGTGGTTAGAGCGATTAGGTGTAGCTGATAGGCAATCGGCAAAACCAGATGCTCTTTCTGGTGGGCAATCTCAAAGAGTCGCTCTTGCAAGGGCGCTGGCAATAAGGCCACGAGTCTTGTTGTTAGATGAGCCCATGAGTGCGCTTGATGTGACGACACGAGTTGAAACAAGACGAGTGTTACAAGAACAGCTCAAAGACTATGAAGGCGCTTGTTTGATCGTTACCCATGACCCACTCGAAGCGATGATGTTGGCTGATCGCTTGGTGATCATGGAAGACGGACGCATTGTTCAAGAGGGTTCGAGTCAAGAGATTGCCGAGAAGCCCACGACTTCTTATGTGGCCGATCTTGTCGGAGTGAATTTGTTTCGAGGTCACGCGACCGCCAATCAAGTGCAATTAGATGGGGTCGTATTGACGGTTGTCGAAAAGGCTGAGGGTGATGTGTTTGCAGTCGTGCACCCTCGGGCGGTTTCGCTGCATCGCAACCAGCCACAAGGATCGCCGCGCAACGTTTGGCAAGGTGTGATCGAGCGCCTCGATCTTGAGGGTTCACGAGTTCGCGTGAGAGTAGGCGGACCCACTCCGATT
>CAYGGL010000037.1:0-1132 GCA_964349215.1 uncultured Acidimicrobiaceae bacterium
TGGTCGAGCAGCTCAAGATCGAAAGCCGCTTCATCGGGGGTCATCTCGCCGACGGCGAAAGTCTTCTGCCTTACGATTTGGCGTTCGTCGACCGGGCGGGGAAAGTACGGCGGGCGAGACGTAGCCAGGTCGCCATGATGCCAGTCGCTTGGGTCCCGATGGCGAAGGTGTTTCGATTCCTCGTGATGGGCGAAGCGTTCGAGTCGATCACGTAGCCGAGATTCCAACAGATCAATCGCTTCGAGCATCGAGCTTGCGGCCACCCGTGCTCGCACCAAGTTTCCATTGACATCAAGTTCGGCCTTGGCGAAATTGGGACGCTCTCTGGCTGGGTCGTTATGCGCCGTGAGATCAACCCGAGCAAACAGCACAGGACCAGGCGCAATCTTGCGTACCCGACCGACCTTATTTTGTGCATAAGCCTTCTCGGCGGCGCTTACTTTGCCTTCGGCGTGTACAACCACATCGTTTGGCGTCTCTGTCGTGGCAGACAACTCAACCTCCTCAGTCATTGTTTGGTTAACTCTGGTGGCGACTCAACAGACAGCGACTCGGATGACGAGTCTGATTCGATGCGCCGACCGGTTATTTCTGTTGGGGCAATACGAATCCATCGCACGTTTGGCCCCTTGCGCCACGGCGAATCTCGCATTGCCACAGCGCGCTCAATTGTCGCGGGGTCAGTTATCTCTTCGGCTCGGCCGCTGACCATAACGCTCCAGCCACTTTCGTTCTCTGCCTCCAGGCCGTCTACCTCAAAGCCGACCCACGGCCACTCAAGAGCGGCATGAATTTTGGTCCCATCGTTGGTTGGAAAGAAGATCTCCCCGTCAAGAAACACATGAACTATGGGAAACACTTCGGGCTTGCCGGCGACCATCACACCGAGACGACCCACAGAAGCACCAGCGATCATCTCCTCGCACGTTTCCCTTGACAGATGTGTTAACCAGGTTCGATTGGACATTACCGCTCCTCACTCTCCACTTAGACTCTTGACAACGTAAGTGAAGTGCTGGTTATAGGTTGTCCCATTTCCCCAGAAACAGGCAGGGCCGAACGTCACTTTACAAAGAGCCGGCCGCCAGTGCCATAAATGGACTAGTATAGAGTCCATAAATGGACTAGTATA
>CAYGGL010000037.1:1232-16361 GCA_964349215.1 uncultured Acidimicrobiaceae bacterium
CCATAAATGGACTAGTATAGAGTCCATAAATGGACTAGTATAAAACTGTGCGCTACCTGGAACGGTGTGTTGATATAGAGATCGACCAACTCCTGAGAGAGGCTGGGGCCCTGTCTATAGAGGGGGCAAAAGGCGTGGGAAAGACTGCCACGGCAGAGCGACGTGCGAAAACCACGTACATGTTGGACTCTTCATTTCAGCGAGAGATTTTGGCGAACCAACCGGACCTCATCACTACCGCGGCTAAGCCCGTTCTTATTGATGAATGGCAACGACTTCCGGAAATTTGGGATGTGACGCGACGCTCCATCGATCGGGATGCCTCGCCCAACCAGTACATCCTTACGGGGTCGGCAGCGCCGGCAACTGGCTCTACGCATTCGGGAGCGGGTCGCATTCTCACAGTGCGAATGCGGCCGTTATCGTTTGCAGAGCGCAAGGTTTCGAAACCAACGGTTAGTATTTCCTCTCTTTTAAATGGGAATCAGCCCTCTTTGGATGGACATACCGAGGCCAATCTCACCCTTTATGTCAAAGAGATATGCGCTTCTGGCTTTCCTGGACTGCGACACTACACAGAAGAAATTCGCGGCCAGTTCATCGACAGCTATATACAGCGGATAGTCGACCATGACTTCAAAGAGATGGGCCATACGGTTCGAAAACCAGCGACCCTCAAACGCTGGTTGACGGCATATGCCGCAGCATCCTCCACAAACGCCTCATATGAGAAAATTCGTGATGCTGCCACCAGCGGTCAGGGGGACAAACCGGGAAAGGAAACCACGGTTTCTTACAGAGATGTCTTGGAGCGGATGTGGATACTCGAACCGCTTGATGCCTGGGTGCCTACGCACAACCACATCAGTCAGCTCTCGACACCGCCAAAGCATCATCTCGTTGACCCGGCATTGGCCGCGCAATTGCTGGGGGTAACCGTTGATAGTCTCCTGCGTCCCGATCCAACCAGAAGTCGCGCTCTTGGCGACGCTTCTTTGCTCGGTGCGTTCTTTGAGTCGTTGGTGACCCAGAGCCTGCGTGTGTACTCGCAACCCCACCGAGTATCTGTGCAGCATTTCAGAACACAAGGCGGAGAACGCAAAGTCGATCTCATTTTGGTTAGACCCGACGGGAGGATAATTGCGGTCGAGGTGAAACTGAACTCAGTAGTTACCGATGCCGATGTCAAACATCTGACATGGCTGCGGGGAAAACTCGGAGATGAGATTATCGATGCGATCGTAATTAACGCTGGACAGTATGCATATCGGCGTAAGGATGGGATAGGAGTAGTGCCCCTGGCACTGCTAGGGCCATAGGGCTCGGGCCCATAGCTACGAACAGAGTTAATGACAAATGACACAAACAAACAGCTTGACTGTTTGTTATTGGAAGTTATATCTTCGTCTTCGTGGGTATTTCCGTAACCGTAACCGTTGGTCGCAGATCGCAAGCCGAGCGACGCGCCACTACGCGCCAATCACTTTTGGATGCGACGATTTCTTGTCTTACCAAAGACGGCTATGCCCGCATGTCGACCAACGATGTGGTCAAGCTCGCCGGGGTTTCACGAGGTGCGCTGGTTCACCACTATCCGACCAAGGCCGACCTCGCTGTTGCCGCTCTTGATAGCTGGCTCGATGAGCGGATCATCGATTTCGAAGAAGAGTTTGCCGCCTTGCCTACAAATGATCGGCGAATACCGGCTGCAATTGATTTGATGTGGGACCTCTTCCAAGGTCCGACATTTGCAGCCTGGTTCGATCTGGCAGCAGCCTCTCGAACCGACAAGAAACTGCGCTTCAAATTGGCCGGTGTCGAGAAGAAGTTCTACGAAGGCGTACTTAAGGCCTTCAGGCGATCGTTCAGTGACGATAGCCAGATTGCGATAGACCCTGGCCTGGCCATTCGCTTTGCCTTGACTGTTCTCATCGGTGCCGCAGTAGGCCAAATGGTAGAACCGACCCCCCCCGGTCAGATACCAGAGTCGATAACAGCGCTGAAGTTGCTCTCCGCTATGCCATTGGAAGTTCCACAGACCAACTCAACCAAAGGGGTTGCAGTATGACATCAAGGCCAGATTTCGAAGTGGCCATCATTGGTGCAGGACTTGGCGGCATCGGCACCGCCATAGCGCTCAGCAAAGAGGGCATCGACGACTTCGTGATTCTTGAGCGTGCCGGTGACATTGGTGGAACTTGGCGTGACAACACCTATCCGGGCATAGCAGTCGACATTCCCGCCCAGGCATACCAGTTCAGCTACGAGCTGAAACCAACCTGGTCAAGAGTCTTTGCTCGTGGTTCTGAAGTAAAGGCCTATGTAGACCAGTGTGCCGACAACTATTACATCCGTTCACACATACGTCTTAACAGTGAGGTCATGGCTCGCACTTGGGATGAAGCCGATCAGCTGTGGCGCTTGAAGATCGGCGAGGGTAAGGACAGCGAAGAACTGACCGCTCGTTTCGTGGTCAGTGCTATTGGTTCGTTTGTTGAGCCCAAGACGGTGGAAATTCCGGGGGTTGATGATTTCAAGGGCAAAATATTGCATTCGGCGCGCTGGGATCATGACTATGACCTGAGCGGAAAACGAGTTGGCATCGTGGGAACAGGGGCCAGCGCTGTTCAAATAATTCCCGAGATCGCACCTGTGCTTGAGCATCTCGACGTTTACCAGCGAACACCGATTTGGGTGGGACCAAAGATCGACCCCGTCATGCCTGCATCGCTGCAGCGATTCTTTGCTCGGTTCCCCGGGGTTCAACAACAGGTTAGACGCTTTGCCACGCGAGTTATCGAAGTCGGTCTTGTCGATCTGGTTCGCAATCATAAGAAGTACCCGTTCTTCGCCAAGGGGGCCGCACTGTTGGGGCGACAACTGTGGTATCGAATTCAGGTACGTGACCCTGAGCTTCGCAAAAAGCTCACACCCCAGTACGGCATTGGCTGCAAGCGTCCTTCTGTGTCGAGCAACTATTTGTCTACCTTCAACCGGCCAAATGTTGAGTTAATAACCGAGCCAATAGAAGCAATTACCCCAAAAGGAGTTCGCACCGCCGATGGCAAAGAGCGTCCGGTTGACGCGCTGATATTGGCGACGGGTTTCCGCATGTCGAGTGATCCCGAGAACTATCGCCGCACTCCGGTTCGCGGACGAGACGGTTTTGATCTTGCAACTTTCTATGCCAATACGCGTCTTGAATCTTATGAGGGCGTCAGTATTCCCAAGCTTCCCAACCACTTCATGATCTTTGGCCCATATGGCTGGACGGGAGGCACTTGGCATGTGCTTGTCGAAACCGCTTCGACCCACATCGTTCGAGTGATCAAAGAAGCACACCGTCGTGGCGCAGTAGAAGTAGAGGTTACCCAAGAGGCAACCGACCGCTGGACGGGGGTCATGCGAGAGCGTATGAGTTATTCACTGTTCAACACCAATAACTGTTCTACGGCAAATAGCTATTACTTTGACCACCACGGTGATACGCCATTTCTGCGTCCGACCAGCGCGGCAGAAGCTTGGGTCGCCTGTACCACCTTCCCATTCGAAGACTACGTATTTACCCCATCTCGTGTACAAACCGTTGTTCCGATTCCCACCAGAGATTCGATTGACCTAGAAATATCCGACGACCTAGAAATATCCGACATAGATGTATTGGAGGAAACCTCATGAGCAAGGCAGTAACCCTTCCTAAAGACGTAATTCCCGCACGTAGCGTAAAGACTCGCCGTATCACATTTGAATACCCTGAAGGTGAGCTGCCACGTCACTTCATCAACAACGACATAGTGATGAGCCACATTGTCAGCACCCTCTCGGCTGTCTTTCCCGAGGGTGAGGATTTCTTCGTCAATTCAGTACGCAACTATCGAGACCAGATCACTGACCCTGAATTGAAGAAACAGGTTGCGGGTTTCATAGGTCAAGAAGCGATGCATAGTCGTGAACATGACCGTTTCAATGAGCGCCTGGCAGAGCTGGGTTATCCCACTCGGGTGATTCACCGTGGAGTCGGAATGATTCTGCGCTTCGGGCGCACGGTGTTGCCAAAAAAGGTTCAGCTTGCAATCACCGCTGCGCTTGAGCACTACACCTCCACTCTTGCCGAGGTCCTTCTTGCTGATCCGGCAGCTCGTGACCTTATGGATGTAGAAGAAGTTAAGTCGCTGTTTCTTTGGCACGCGCTTGAAGAATCTGAACACAAGACCGTTGCCTTCGATGTATATGAACAAGTAAGCGGCAACCACTTCATCCGCGTCACAACTATGAATCTCATAACCTTGGGTTTCGTGGGCGGTGGGGCACTGGCCGTTGTTGCTTCGATGCTTTTGACCGATCCAAGCGCCCGAAATCTGCGTAACCTTCGAAAGAGCATTGCCGGGTTGAAGACTTCTCCATGGCTGACCAAGAAAGTGCGCCAAGACATACGCGCATACAACCGCAAAGGTTTTCACCCTGACGACCATGACAACACAGCGCTCATGGAAGAGTGGCGCGAGAAGTTATTCGCGGCCAAGCAAGGCACTTTGACTTCGCGTCTTAGTAGTGCCAGTTCTGCCTAAATCTCGGTAGTAATTATTGCTCAAGTCCGTATTTGAGCGTGCCGACCCTTTTGGGGTATGGACGATTCTGGACTCAACGGGTCCCGTTCCTGGCAAGCTCGGCCACTTGTTGGCAAGGCATTGCGCGCCTTTGTGCTCGTGGCCCCGATCGTTGTCGCCGTAGCTTCATCAATCGTTGCCAACCACTTGATTCCGCGAGGCGACTCCCTCGCTATATCGATTTTGCGCGTGATCCCAATCATGATTATTTCAACTGGGGTCGTTTGGGTCTGTGACAAAGGTGCTCGCAAGTTATTGCCTTTGGCAGTGCTTATGCAGTTGTCACTTGTCTTTCCTGATCAGGCTCCATCGCGATTTAAATCTGCGCTTAAGTCAGGAAGCAGTCGTCATCTTGGCAAACTTGTCGATGAGACGCGTAGAAATGGACTCTCTTCAGATCCAGGCGAAGCTGCACGCCAGGTCGTGCAACTTATCGGGGTTCTGGGCGATCATGATCGTCGCACTCGTGGGCACAGCGAACGGGTGCGCTTGTATGCAGAGATGATCGGCAAGGAGCTTCGCCTTTCAGGTGAAGAACGCCAAAAGCTCCAGTGGGGAGCACTGTTGCATGACCTCGGCAAACTCATGGTACCAACGGATATTTTGAATAAGTCGGGACAACCTGATGCGAAAGAGTGGGAAGTCATACGTGAACACCCTGCGGCTGGCATGAGGCTCATAGAGCCTTTGAAGGCTTTCCTTGGAGAATGGGCCGAGGCCATTGGAGGTCATCACGAAAAATGGGATGGTACGGGTTACCCTCGACAACTGAAAGCCGGCCAAATTTCCAAGGCCGCAGCGATCGTTGCAGTGGCAGACTCGTTCGAGGTCATGACTGCCGTGAGGTCCTATAAGAAAGCCATGTCGATGCCAGAGGCGCGCGCGGAATTGACGCGATGTGCAGGCACCCATTTCTCCCCTGATGTGGTCAGGGCATTCCTCTCAATTTCACTCGGTCAGGTCCGCTGGATAGCAGGTCCGCTTGCCGCGTTGTCACAGGTTCCATATGTCGGAAATCTTTTACAGATTCCGGCCGCCGCCGCCGGGGTGCCTGGGGTCATCGGTAGCGCCGTGGTTCCTGTTGCCGCAGGGGCAATACTGAGCACGGCGAGCGTCCTTCCAAGTGGATTTATCGCTCCAGCGGAACAAGTACAGGCGATAGCTTCGAATGTTGATGGACACACATTGATTGAGGGTCCTGCAAGTGAGATTGCGGGGCTTTCAAGGATTTCTGAAGAACTACAAGAATCGACCACAGTCGTGGGCGGAGACCCCAATGGTGGATCGACTCCAAATGATGTCGATTACATCACGACTCCTTTGCTTCCTGGTGAGGTTCCTTCAACAACCACAACCACAACCACGACACCGACGACTACAACACCGACGACTACAGTTCCGAGCCCGACCCCAGATGGTGGATTCGATGCGGATAGTTCTACCTTAGTGCCAGAAAAAGATCAGGTTACCGATGAAGTCTCGCCGGTCGATCGCCTGGTCTTGATGGTGTCCAAATCGAAGTTTTATCTAAACCCTCAGCCACTTGATGGCTCATCCTTCTCGCCTGGAACGACTATTTATATATTTGCCAGGACTTCAGGCACCGCCGTTGACTATCAATATCCCGGCGGCTCTTATTCAGCCGTCGACTACCCCTACGACATGTTGGGTAGATCACTTTGGTTTCCGAAAGGATTTGTGGTTCCACAGACAAAGGGCAAGTACTCAATTGTTGCCACGGTTACTGGTGATGGTGACCCAGAAACTATTACAGCGACCTTCAATGTGACGTAAAAAAATTTACTAATGGGATGGCCTGCACGACGTTGCGTTGCATATAGGGTCAATGCATGGGTCTGCGCGCGATCTTGTTAGGCCCTCCGGGGGCAGGAAAAGGTACTCAGGCAAATTACATAGTCGAACGTTTTAAGATCACCCATATTTCAAGCGGTGATTTGTTTCGTGATCATGTTCAACAAAGAACTTCGCTTGGGTTGCGCCTAGAGCCATATCTGTTTGCCGGCGATTTGGTTCCAGATGAACTTGTTTTGGAATTGCTGGCCGACTCCATATCGGTTGCCGGTGTATCGGGTGGATACTTGTTAGACGGCTTTCCCCGGACTCTTGCTCAGGCAGAAAAGACTTATGAGTTGACGGAGACGGCGGGTCTCACGCTTCATGCGGTGGTAGCGCTTCAAGCTCCTGCGAAAGTTCTTATTGAAAGACTCTTAAAGCGGGGCATGGCATCAAATCGTCCCGACGATACCGAAGCGGTAATAAAACATAGGCTCGATGTCTATCAACAGAACACGGCTCCATTGCTTGATTATTACGCCAAGCGAGGAATCCTCGAGACCTTCGATGCCACGCCGTCAATTGATGTTGTGGCCAGGCAAGTGCTTACAAGGCTCGAGCAAGTGCTAGCTCTTGCGCACGAAACCTAGGTTCTGGGCTCGACTCGCCTTGCCCGTCGCCGCAACTCTTCATTGAAGATAAACCGACGAATACGATCGGCTTGACCGCGGTCTAACTGGGCAAAGCGAAAGCTCGTGGTGATCTTGCCATCCTCAGCTTTTTCGCCACGAAGACAGATCGCTTTTGAAGAGAATGCATCTCCATCGAAATTAATCATGACTACGACCTCATCACCCTCGGCAATGGGTGGATGATCTTTTGCCATCACACAAGATATTCCCCCCTCCCCGATGTTGAGGGTATGAATGTTTTCTTCCGCCTCATCTCCAAGAGCGAGGATGACAGGAAGTGATATTGGTATGCGGGCGAACTTTCGTCTCTGGCTGACGACTGGTTTTGAGGTCGCCGTGATTACCCATATTGGAGCTGGAGCGCGTTTACACTTATCAACTCTGGCCGTAATTTCACAGACACCTCGATGGCAGGTCCATTGCACCCTTACCGAATCACCTGGATCAGCAAAAAGAACTGGGATGGTGGGGGTTGTCGGGGCGGCAAGCATCAGATGATGGTCATCCATGTCCTCGACCCTCGATAGAAGCCATTCGGGCCAATGATCGCTCAGGACCTCAACTGAGGCTCTTATATTTGGCCAATTTGTTGTGTCTGAACTGTTCATAGCTCCACTCGTCAAACCCACCTGATAAAGAGGTCGTTTGCTGTGCCTATCGGTTTGTTTTTTGTGGACTTTAAGCAAGCTTTGAGGCAATACCCCCGGCAGCACGAAGAGCGGATCCATCGGCCCCTTGGGTGCTGTAGAGGTTGGTCGGCGACTTGATTGCCTCTTCTAATAGGTCAGCCAAAAGGGCTGCAAAAGTTACACGCGGCTCCACCCATAGATACCAGCCGAGCGCACCCGGAATAGTGTTGATTTCGTTGACGTAAATCTCGCCTTCGTGCCAGAGAAAATCTATACGTGCCAGTCCACGAACACCCACGAGGTCTATGACTGCACGGGCGTCTTCCCTTAGGGCATCAGCTGTAACTGCAGGAACTTCTGCCGGAAGTTCACGGGGAGCGCTCGAGAGTCCTTCGCCACCGAGATATTTTTCGGCATAGCTGTAGATACGCCCAGGCTCTTTATTGAGTGGGCGCTCGATGGGAGAAAGCTGCACCTCGGGCCAAGTGCGAACACCAATATTCAAATCGATCGCATCTGACAAGAAGGGTTCAATTACCGCCCCTTGGCGTAGATGAGGAGAAGTGCGCAGTAAGGCTTTGGCACTTGGCAAGTCGTCGGTTACCTGAATGCCTATAGACGATCCACCAAAGCGGGGCTTAATGATCCATGGGCCTTCAAATCCAAGCTCGCTCGATTCATCATCTGTTGGTGTCAAAAGAGCCTTTGGCAAGGTGGGGAGCCCTGCGAGTTGGACCACCGCAGAAAAGGCCAGCTTGTCCATTCCCAGTGCGGCACCTGGAGCGCTTGGGCCCGTGTAATGAATACCTGCAAGATCAAGTGCAGCTTGGAGTGTTCCATCTTCACCGGGACCTCCATGACAACAGTTGACCACTGCAGCTAAATCAAGCGAACGCCGCCTGCCCATTCGCCCTTCGGACGAGAAACCACCGCCAGGAGATGCGTTTAGCTCAAGGGCCAGAGCTTTAGGTGGTATCCCCTGGACATAGGCCTGTGCCTCAAGGGCTGGGTCGACTGAGAAGAATGCTCCGGTCTTTGACCAATAGATGGCTTCTACATCGTGGCCATTTTCAACCAACGCATGAGAGGCTTGTAGTCCAGTCAAGATGCTGATGTCGTGTTCTGGGCTAGGTCCTCCGAACACGACGCCATAAGTACTCATTGATGCAGTCTTCCTTCTTTAATTACTGCTACTGATCACTTCGATCGGCGCTACACACGCTAGTCGTTTATGGAAAATGGTCAGGTAGATCGTTTTCCCAAAGCACAACGTCACCTGATTTCAGATTGGCACGTACCCATGCAAGGGCCTCATCTCGAGTAGAGACTGTCAAGACATTGCTTCTGACCACATTGCCGGCACCAGCGACCCTGGCAGCTCCGGCGAGTAAAGCTCTTCTGTTGGTTTTGCCCACAATTATGAGATGGTCGGCACAACCGAGTGCATCAGCCGCGAACGAAGAATTTTCTTCGAAGGCAATTGGTCCGAGCTCTACCATCCCTGGAGTAACTACAACCTTTGACCCCCCAGGGTCTCCGTGTCTCGAAAGTAAAGCCAACGCTGCTCTAGATCCGACAGGATTGGAATTGAAAGTGTCGTCAATGATCGTCACGCCTGATTCGGCAACACTGACTGTTTGACGATGAGCTACGACCGGTAGGTTTCCCAGCAGGTCTATCGGATAGTGAAAGGTATCCCCTTGTGAGAGCGTCCCTTGTAATAGTGCAAGAGCTTTTGTCACTGCCAAAGCACATGCAACATTGGAGGAGTGCGCATCATTTAAGTCTTGAGTTGTAATCGACTCGCCATCTATGACGATTTGGTCGTTATGCGTTGAATAGCGAACGACTGTTTTGCCTTTTGCCTCACATTGGTCACCAAGTGCTGCGAGTCCGTGGGCATCGATATTGAGAACAACTACGTTGGCGGGTTCAACGATCTCGGACTTTGCAGAGACAATTGCATCGAGCGAACCCATGCGTTCAAGATGCACAGGCCCAATTGCACATATGACGGAAATGTCGGGCTGCACCCACGAACACATGTTACGAATCTCTCCAGGACCGTATGTGCCCATCTCGGCAACGAAGACTTCGGTGCCGCTGACGAGCTGCTCGTTGACAGTGCGCGAAATGCCGGCGGCATTGTTGAAACTCGCCGGACTTGCAACGACACGTCGTGTGTCGCCAAGCAGATGTGCCACATAATTCTTGATAGTGGTCTTTCCATATGAGCCTGTAATGGCGATGATCACCGGGTCGATTTCGTGTAGGGCCTTGCTTGCTTGATCAATAAAGCGTCTGGCAAGACGACGTTCAAGTGGGGCTGTGATCATCAGAGCGCCGTCAATTACGAAAGGCATTGCTATCGTAAAGAGTGCTTCGGGCCACACTAATGCATCGAGCCCAGTACCCAGCCCAATGCTTAGGCCAATGCCGAGACCAAGGGCGACAAGATTGATTCCGATAACAACTGTGGCGATGGTCTTGAGTCGACGGGTCCAAGCGAGGGCCCCGGAGCGTCCACGAATGCTCAGTCCGATCGGTCCGATGGCTATGACGCCGGCAGTCACAAGTCCGATCAATGGCTCAATGGCTATGGCAACAGTTGCCACTACCGCCACTAAGGCGAGTAGTGCGTTGTTGGGGAGTTTCCACCAGCGGAAGGCAAAGCGAGTTGTTGAACCGGCCAAATAATGTTCTCGTTGGGCCACTCGTAACCAGCGCAACGCAGAAACCGCGCCGGCAATAACAAGGGCCGCAAAGGTAATTGCTGAGGTCATGCACGCTCCAGTTGAGCCACGATCGCAGCACGGACAGCACCGGGCGCCAGCGCCAGAGTGTCGTGACCAACACCGGGCAATATAGAGAGTCGAGCACGGGGGCCAAGTATCGAGGCCGCTTCTTTTGCGATTTCCAC
The DNA here is from genome assembly GCA_964349215.1 of uncultured Acidimicrobiaceae bacterium. Lineage (GTDB taxonomy): Bacteria > Actinomycetota > Acidimicrobiia > Acidimicrobiales > CADCSY01 > JACOTK01. Next base: position 11,875 of record CAYGGL010000037.1, read on the forward strand.
TGGGGCAGCTGTGTCATCTTGGCCCCAGACCAACTCAACCGGACAAGTGATCTTTGCCAGCTGATCGCGGTATTCCTCATTGACACTTCGCACCAAGACATCTCGCATAACTCCGACAGCGGCCTGATAATCACTAGAGCCACTTCGACGGCGGTGGGCCTCCATCTTTTGGTCGCTGATCAGCCCAAGAGCATTGAGGCGTTTCGCCAATTTGAATTTCCTAGAAGGTTTTAACCTTTGCTGTTTCAAACGCAGAAGAGGAGTGCCGGTAAGGACCAAGGCATGGACCAGTTCGGGGTAATCAGCAGCAAGGTGGACTGCAACGCGACCTCCAAATGAATGGCCGACAACAACCGCAGGAGTCGCACATTCCTTTAGGGCCGCAAGGGTAGCCGTGGCATATTGACCTGTCCCCCAGGGCAGAGGAGGGGGCGGTGATGCTCCAAATCCAGGCAGATCGACTGCGATCGCATCGAGGCCACTTAGTACCGAATGAAAGTCAGAACTAGTTCGTCCCCAGCCGTGAAGAGCCAGCACACGAGGGGTATTGGTACCAACGACGTCACCGAAGATAGACCCGTCACCAAAAGCATGCAGCACGACTTGTTACCCTACCTTCACACAAGCAGCGCCCTCTTGTTGGCCGGTCCGCGCTATCGTAAATTTCCCACCCAAGCGGGCGATTAGCTCAGCGGTAGAGCGCTGCCTTCACACGGCAGAGGTCACTGGTTCGAGACCAGTATCGCCCACCTATGAAGTGGTTCTTCGGATCTAAGCGAGGGGTCGGCGGTTCCGCGACTTTACGATCCGCTATTACTGCCGACTGGCTCTCGTAACCAGAAGTGCTTAGGGAGCGAGAGGGTTCTGATGTTCATTAAAGGGCAATCAAAGAAGCTGGGAAGTGTTCCAAAGCCTCAAGTCGGTAGAGCTAAGCCAGGCAAGAGTCTTTCTATGAAGAAGATCCTTATGACTTGGTTCTTAATCATGGGCATGTTTCCGGCAGCTGTTATCGGAGTTTTCGCCTACAGGCAGAGCCAGGACACACTCTCGAATTCGGTTGGGAATAACATCATCGCCGAGTCAAAGAGTGCCATTGACATGATCGATCGCAACCTTTTTGAGCGTTATGGAGACGTGCAAGCCTTTGCTGCAAATCCTCACGCATTGGGCACAGCCGACCAAATAACAGCTGCAGCCAACTTTTATATGAAGACGTATGTCATTTATGACCTTATGTTGATAGTCAACCTTGACGGAACTGTCGTGGCAATGAACACGACAGACCACACGGGCACAGCGCTCACGACTCCCACACTTATCGGGCGTTCCGTTGCAGACCAGCCTTGGTTCAAGGCAATCAAGAGTGGAGAAATCCAAAAAGCTCAGACCTATTACAGCGACCCTGTCGTAGATCCACTTGTCGTAGAGACCACAGGCGTTAGCCAGCCAAGCCTCACCTTTGCCGCTCCGATTTATGGACCAGATGGTTCTACGCAGGCAATGTGGATGAATGCAGCTTCGTGGCAAAGAATTGTGACTGACATCTTGAAGACTCAAGAGAAGCAATTGACAGAAAAGGGTTTCCCAAGTGCTGACATGATTGTGACTCGCAAAGATGGCCTCGTGCTCGATGGGATCAGTCCCGATGCAGTGTTGAACACGAATCTTGTTTCCGATTCAACAGATGAAGCGGGCGCCAAGGCTGCGAAGTTGCTGCAGTCAGGCAAGTCGGGATACACCGTGGAGTCGGGTAGCTCGGGCGAAGATCTGATTGGTTATGCCAAGTCTGAAGGTGCCTTAGGTTTCGCTGGATATGAGTGGGGAATCCTCACCCGGGTCAATAGAGACGAAGCCATGAAGGACGCTGTCTCTCTCAGAAACTTCATGTTGGTCTTGATGGCAGGATTCGCAACACTCATTGTTGTTGTGGCAACGCGGGTTTCTGTTCGTCTTGTCAACCGACTGGCTAATTCTGTGAACGAACTGAAGGACTCTTCGAACGAACTTGGCACAGTTGCGGTACAGCTGAGCAGCAACGCAAGCGATGTTGCGACCGAGGCTCAGGCAGTTTCGGAAACAGCTGAACGGGTCAGCCAAAGCATGTCAACCGTTGCGGCTGCCATGGAGCAGATGGGTGCCTCCACTCGAGAAATCGCAAGTGGTGCGGCTGAGGTTACGAACATGACAGACCAAGCGGTCAGTCGGGCACAAACCTCGAACGAACAAGTTGCCCAACTCGCCAATTCAACTGCCGAAATCGGAGTGGTGAGCGAAGTGATTACCTCGATAGCGGAGCAGACCAACCTGTTGGCTCTGAACGCAACAATTGAGGCAGCACGTGCGGGCGAGGCAGGTAAGGGTTTTGCAGTTGTGGCCAATGAGGTCAAAGAACTCGCCAAAGCGACTGCACAAGCGACTGAAGAAATCGCCTCACGCATTGCATCTATCCAAAGAGAGGGTGACCTTGCGGTGACAGCGCTGGCCGAAGTTGTTGGAACAATCAACCAGATATCTGAGGTCCAACAACAGATCTCTGCTGCTGTAGAACAACAAACGGCTACGACCTCTGAGATTACAAGGAATATGTCCGACGCTTCCGATGCCTCATCTGATATCGCAGCGAGCATTGCAGTTGTGGCTCAGTCTGCGGGCATGGCGAGCAGTGGTTCGTCGGTGGTTCAACAAGCCGGCGAGCGCATGTCTTTGCTGGCAAGTGGCCTCCAAGATCTTCTTGGAGGCGCTGCTTCAAATGGAAACGCGACGGAGTACAACGGGACGAATCACAACGATACGAATAAGAATGGAAAGAAGAAGGCCAAGGAGCTATCTCAGGTGTAGAACCTGGCACCTGTGGAAAAGGTAATGTTGAGGGTCTTTTTGCCGATATGAGGCCATGAGAAGGCTTCGGCGCCCACTAAGTGTGGTTCCAGAACCTGAAGAAAGCGATAATTCACCTGGCCCTTGCGTATTTGTGCTTTCAGGAGGGGGAAATCTAGGCGCAGCTCAAGTTGGCATGATGCGGGCATTTCTCAACGCAGGGATCGTCCCTCAAGCTTTTGCAGGCTGTTCAGTCGGTGCACTCAATGCGACTTTTATGGCCACTGGGCCAACAATTACCAGGTTGGATGCTCTAAGCGATATCTGGATGAACCTCAAGCGAGAGGACATTTTCCCAAAGGGCCATTTTCATCAGCTGGCAAATCTTTTACGTCACCATGACCACGTATATGACCCAAAAGCTCTACGCCGGCTAATTGATCGCTTCGCCCCAACTGGTGATTTAGGCGACCTGGCTATTCCAACTCATGTGGTGACGACAAATCTTTCCACAGGTAAAGAATCTTGGTGGTCCAGCGGCCCGCTCGTAGAGGTGCTCGCTGCATCTACTGCAATGCCAGGGTTGTTTCCACCGGTCGATCTAAATGGACATCTCCATGTTGATGGAGGAGTTCTCCATACCGTTCCCATTGCCGGCACTCACCACCTCATGCCTTCTCGAATGGTGATTTTTGATGTCTCTTGCCATGGACTAGACGACCCTGTTCCACGATCGTCTCTTGGCGTGTTGTTGCGCACATTTAGCCTGGCCCGCAGATCACGCCTCGACCTCGACCTCGCTGACGTTACCGACATGTGCCAGGTGACAGTTGTACGTTTGCCAACCATCGGGAGCTTCGCTCTCGATGACTTCTCGCATTCAAAAGAGCTGATGGATATCGGTGAACAAGTCGCCGACGAAGCTATCTCTGAAAGATCGATCGCCCTGTAGAGGTTCGGGCTGGTCGAAAATTAGGAAGCTTCGACCGAAGCCATTTGGGCAACATGTTCGATACGTCCTTTAATTTCCTCGACTGTTTTGGTTGCCAACATAGAAGGCATGCGGCTGGCAATCATCGCGGGTATTTGCGGGGGAAGGGTCATCTTGAGTTCGAACTCAAGAAGAGTTTCATCGCCGTTAGCTTCAAATCGATAGGTGCTAATCATGGTTCCCATCATTTGACCTATGAGGGCAGCTTTTTCTGGATCATCAGTTTCAGCTTTGATCATTGTCAAGACCACACCGTACGGCTTTGTCGTATAGCTATAGGCCATCGTGTAACTGAACTCTCCTCCACCCATGGGAGCGTCACGCACAAAGGAAGCCTCCAACGGTCTACCTTCAGAGTCACGAGAGATTACAGCAGCTTGAGACACCCCGGTAGACCACTCAAGATAGTTGTCGACATCCATGACCACTGCCATGCACTGTTCGGTAGTCGCTTGAACAAAAGCTTTTTCGACTCCCACGACTTCGAGCGATTCTCCGTCTGCGTTAGCTCGTACAACGATCATGATGTACCAAACGACTACAGCATTTCCGATTCCGAGCCATCCGGTAGCGATACCCAACAGTAGGCGTCGCTTCCATTTATCTTTTCCAGCTTGGTCGCCCAGAAATTTATCTGGTGAACGACGCCACCAGTCGCCAAAGGCAATTAGTACAGGTA
>CAYGGL010000038.1:0-16105 GCA_964349215.1 uncultured Acidimicrobiaceae bacterium
AAACTGCGCAGGGGATGTTTATCAACTTTAAAAATGTGCTCGACTCTTCTCGTAAGAAGCCGCCATTTGGTATTGCACAAGTTGGAAAGTCGTTTCGTAACGAGATAACCCCAGGAAACTTCATCTTTCGAACCCGAGAGTTTGAACAGATGGAACTTGAATTTTTTGTGGCGCCTAACGAGGCCGGTCAATGGTTTGATTACTGGTGCAAGGAACGCTTCCAGTGGTATATCGACCTAGGCATACCAGAAGATAAATTACGGTTGCGCCCACACGACGAAGATGAACTCAGCCATTACTCGGCTGGTACTTCAGACGTTGAGTTTCTCTACCCTTGGGGGTGGGGAGAACTTGAAGGAATTGCCAACAGAACTGATTATGACCTTAAGCAACATGGTGAACATTCGGGTCAGCGGTTGGAGTACTTCGATCAAGCGACAAACGAACGTTATGTGCCGTATGTGATCGAGCCCGCCGCCGGGGCGACACGAACGATGATGGCTTTTCTGCTTGCGGCTTATGACGAAGAAGAAGTGCGAGGCGAGACTCGAACGGTTCTGCGACTTCATCATCGACTAGCGCCATACAAAGTTGCGGTGCTGCCATTGTCGAGAAAAGACGAGTTGATTCCAGTTGCGAAAGAAGTGCTTGACCTCTTGCAACCTCAGTGGATGTGTGACTATGACGAGACCCAATCAATTGGTCGTCGTTATCGTCGTCAAGACGAACTGGGTACCCCTTATTGCGTCACCATTGACTTCGAGTCGCTTGAAGATCGGGCCGTTACCGTTCGAGAGCGCGATGCCATGACCCAAGATCGCGTCTCAATCGAACAACTGGGTGCATACCTAAGAGATCGACTTACCTGACTCGCTGAAGTGGAAACTACCCAGGAGCCTCAATGACCTATCTGTTTGCTTTTGACCACAAACACAAGCAACCCCCGATGTCACTGAAGGATCTGCTTGGTGGAAAGGGGGCAAATCTTGCGGAGATGACGTCAGTATTAGGCCTTCCAGTTCCACCAGGTTTTACTATAAGCACCAAAGCCTGTCGTGATTTCTTAACCAGCGGATGGCCTGAGCGCCTAACGGGTGAGATCAACCGTCATAAGGTTTCACTGGAAAAAGTCATGGGCAAGCGCCTGGGCGACCCGGCCAATCCTCTATTGGTAAGCGTTCGCTCGGGTGCTAAGTATTCGATGCCTGGGATGATGGATTCGGTTTTGAATCTCGGTCTTAATGATGAGTCGGTTCAGGGCCTCGCTGAACAAACGGGCGATGAACGTTTTGCTCTCGACTCGTATCGACGCTTTATCGCTATGTACGGCCGAATTGTGATGGGAATCGATGGCAGTCACTTCGATCACCTTTTGGAGATTGCAAAAGATTGGGATGGCGTATCAAGTGATGCCGAAATCAGCGTCGATACTTTGAGGCGTTTGGTCGTTAGATCACAAGAAGTCATAAAACATGAGAGTGGCTCGTTGTTCCCACAAGATCCGGCTGATCAACTGAGGGGTGCAGTCGAGGCTGTCTTTCGTTCTTGGAACTCACATAGAGCCATTGTCTATCGCAATCGAGAGAGAATCGACCACGATTTAGGAACAGCGGTCAACGTGCAAGCAATGGTTTTCGGCAATCGAGATGACCAGTCGGGAACCGGGGTTGGATTTACGCGAAATCCTTCAACAGGAGAGAACGTTCCTTATGGAGATGTGCTTTTCAACGCGCAAGGTGAAGATGTAGTTGCTGGCATCCGCAATACCCAACCCTTATCTGTTCTGGGAGAGCGGTTCCCCGATATTTACAAAGAGCTCCTAAGGGCCTTTAGGCGTCTGGAGCGTCACTATCGCGACATGTGCGATGTCGAGTTCACTATCGAACAGGGCAAGTTGTGGGTTCTCCAGACCCGAATAGGCAAGAGAACTGGTGCCGCAGCGTTGCGAATTGCTATTGATCTAACTCGCGACAGATCGATCAAGCTGACAAGAGCTGAAGCGGTGCAACGTATCAGCGCAGCCAATATTGATTCATTGCTTCATCCTCAATTTGAACCAGATGGAACTCGTGTCGTTCTCACCACTGGTTTGGGAGCATCACCGGGAGCAGCAGTAGGCCAGGCCTATTTCAGCGCGGATGCTGCCGAAGAAGCGGTAAGGCTAGGAGAGCGGGTGATCTTGGTTCGTAACGAGACTTCCCCCGAAGACATACATGGCATGGCAGTGGCCGAGGGTGTTCTAACGGCAAGAGGGGGCCTTGTGAGTCACGCCGCGGTTGTGGCCAGAGGATGGGGCAAGCCGGCAGTATGTGGAGCCGAAGCATTACGTATTTCAGATGCATCATTTAGCGTTGGGGACCTAGATGTAAATGAAGGCGATGTGATTTCGCTCGACGGATCAACGGGGGAAGTTTTCCTAGGCGCTCTTGGCCTCGAAGCCCAAGAAACACCTGTTGAATTGGCAACTATTTTGAACTGGGCAGACAAGATTCGTGCCAAGAGAGTTCAGGTGAGAGCAAATGCAGACTCGGCTGCAGATGCAAAGAGAGCCAGAGCCTTTGGTGCCGAAGGCATTGGTCTTTGTCGAACTGAGCACATGTTTTTGCGCGAGGACCGCCTTCCTATTGTGCGGGCCATGATTATGGCCGAGTCGCATCATGACGAAGAGAAGGCTCTTCAGGCTCTTTACGAGGCTCAAAAATCAGATTTCCTGGAGATCCTTGAAGCAATGGACGGACTGCCTGTAAATGTTCGCCTGCTTGACCCGCCACTACACGAATTTCTTCCAGACGTTGAAGAACTGATGTTGAAACAGGCAACGGTTGGACTTTCGAAAGATGAGACCGACTTGTTGCGTGCAGCAAAAGTTTGGCGAGAGGTCAACCCGATGCTGGGGACACGAGGCGTTCGTCTTGGTGTGATTAAACCTGGACTTTACGCAATGCAGGTTCGAGCACTTGTCGCTGCGGCCTGTGAACGCCTAAAGGTCAAGGGTAAACCCATTATCGAGATCATGATTCCCTTGACTATCAGCAGAGAAGAGCTTGCTCTGGCGAGAAGTTGGGTTGAAGAGGTAATCATCGAGGTGTCGGAAAACGCTGGGTCTCGTTTGAATATAACTATCGGTACGATGATAGAAACCCCTCGTGCTGCGCTTATGGCTGACGAACTCGCCGAAGTGGCTGATTTCTTTTCTTTTGGAACAAATGACTTGACGCAGATGACTTTGGGTTTCAGTCGTGATGATGTCGAGGGACGGATCATGAATGCCTACCTCGAGGCCGGCCTGTTGGCGGACAATCCATTCGAGACAATTGATGTCGAGGGTGTTGGCGAACTGATTCGATTGGGAACCGCAAGGGGACGAATGAGCAAACCTGAGTTGAAGGTCGGGGTTTGTGGTGAACATGGGGGAGACCCTGCATCAATTGCCCTATTTGTGGCAGCTGGGTTCGATTATGTTTCGTGCTCACCGTTTCGTATACCCATAGCTAGATTGATTGCCGCACAGTGTTTGATTGACGGGGAAATTAACGCTGAGTGAACGAAATCTTGATTAAAGCTTAAGTGAGTTGACAATATGGCGATCAATAAGCCATGTCGCGAAAGTCCTGGATTTTCTATCTCTCCCTATGTGCGCCTGTGGCAGCGGCTTATTTTCTATTGCCGACAACTCCGATTTCAAAGCTGGTTCTCTATAACGGCCTCGGCCTTGCTGCGGTCGTCACCATGGCGGTTGGTATCCGACGTAACCGCCCAGAAACACCTAAGGCTTGGTACTTCTTTGTAGCCGGCATGACGTCTTTTCTGACGGCTGATGTCTTGTATTACGTGCTGAATGACATCTTGCACATATCAGCGTTCCCGTCTCCGGCTGATCTCTTCTATCTTGGAATGTATCCGCTGGTCATTACTGGAATTTTGCTATTGATCAGGGCTCACTCGCCTGGACGTGACACAGCGGGCCTTGTTGATGCCGGTATTACTTTAGTGTCGGTATTCGCAGTTTTGTGGGTGTTGGTCATGGACTCGTACATAGTCGATGACTCCATGTCGAACTTTGCTCGCATTACATCGATTGCCTATCCAGTTATGGATATTGCCCTGCTTACAACCATTGCTCGTTTCGCGCTTGCAATACGTCTCAAGGGAGCCTCCATTTCGTTGATGATCGGGAGCATGATCTTTCTCTTGGTTGCAGACGTTGGTTATTCGATCACAACATTGGCGGGCACCTTTAAAACCGGTGGGTTAATCGATCTTTTCTGGATGCTTTTCTATGCGCTATTTGCCTGCGCAGCACTTCATCCCTCGATGGGAGAAGCCGCCGAGGCAGCTCCCCAACAACCTGGAAGACTCACTCCTGGCCGTCTCGGCGTCCTTGCGGTCTTAACGATCAACGTTCCGGTCGTCAACCTCTTGTGGGGAGCAGAAACTCTCATAGATCAGGTTGTGGCCACCGCAGCCTCAATCGCACTTTTCCTATTGGTGTTGGGAAGAATTTGGCTGCTCCTGAATACCATCAAGGCCAGTCATGCGAGTGCTCGCTACGATGCCTTACACGACCGTCTGACAGGGCTGGCCAATCGAGTGCTCCTGGCAGAAGAGATTGAAAAAGTGTTTGAGCAAGGCCATGGGGATTCACTATTGGGAGTTCTATTCATTGACCTCGATGATTTCAAGACCGTTAACGATCGGCTCGGCCATAACGCAGGTGACATACTGCTTAAAGAGGTTGCTCAACGTTTAATAAATTGCTCGTCCCCGGGCGATGTTGTGGCCCGATTGGGCGGTGATGAATTTGCCATTCTGCTTAAGAACCTTCCATCTGAAAGTGATGCAATAGAGGTCGCCGAGAGCATCGTAAAGGCACTTGATGTGCCAGTGGTTCTAAGTGGTGGCGAAGTGGTTTGCGGAGCGAGTATTGGCGTGGCCGTGGGGCGCTTGGACTCAAGCGGCTATGAGACGCTGCTGCGCAATGCAGACGTTGCAATGTACTCCGCCAAAGGCAAGGGTAAGCGGCGCTTCGAGTTCTTTGAACAGGGCATGTATGAGGAAAGCGTCAGACGCCTTGAGCTTCGTGCCGATCTTCAAACAGCGCTCGATCGTGGTGAGATGGAGGTCTATTACCAACCCATCTTTGAGATGAATGGTCAAAAGATAGTTTCAGTAGAAGCTCTTTTGCGATGGAATCATCCAACTCAGGGCCTCATTTCTCCTCTTGATTTCATCCCATTAGCTGAAGAGATAGGTGAAATTGTAAAACTTGGGAAGTGGGTCCTTGAGCAGGCCTGCCACCAAGTAAAGGTTTGGCAGCTCGAGCGACATGAGTGCGCTGATCTGGGAGTTTGTGTAAACCTTTCGGTTCGCCAACTCCACGACCCTGATCTGGTAGCGACAGTATTTGAGACCCTGAAAGCCTCAGGGCTTGAACCTGGGCATCTCACGCTTGAATTGACCGAGAGCGTCTTGATGCACGATGCAGAGTTTGGGGCGTCGATTTTGGAAGAGCTCAAAGGTCTGGGAGTCAAGATTGCTATTGATGACTTCGGAACCGGCTATTCCTCATTCTCCTATCTGCGACGTTTCGCCGTGGACAGTATCAAAATTGACCGTTCGTTTATCTCGGATCTTGGCAACAACGACACAGCAGTAGCGCTTGCATGTTCAATCATCGATCTGGCAAAAGCTCTTTCGCTTGAAACAGTTGCGGAGGGTATAGAAAAGGCTGACCAGCTTTCTGCCCTTTCTGAGCTTGGGTGTGATTTCGGTCAGGGATTTTGTGTCTCCAAGCCCCAACCGTCGCGGGCTATAGAGCAGTTCTTTGATGAGTTGGAACTACGCAAAAGTGATCCGGCTGAAGAGGCGGCTGTTCCAGCAGCGGGTGTTGCTCAATTCAAGACAGAGGTTCTTCATGGCCTCGAGGCGTTTGAGAGTGTAAGTGCCGATTTAGATGATCTTCACTCATTTGCTCAAGTGCCGATCATGGCAAGGAGCAGATGGTTAGGCGTTTGGGCACAAGCACACAACACATGGGAGCCCCTTTCGGTCTTGGTAAGAAGTGAGCGATCAGGAACTCTCGAAGCCGCAGCGCTTTTGGCACAACGTTTCAATCTCGATGCTCTTGAGGTTGTTGGCATTGGTCATGGCGGAAGTTCCTGCACGCGCCTTGCAAGTCGAGACTTGAAATCTGCAGAGGTGCTCGCCCGCACTATCAAAGATGCTTTAGATTCAATCCCCTCAAGATGGAAATTGGAGCTTGAACAACTCCCTCACAACGACCCCGTGGCGTCCTTCCTGGCGGATCAGCTGGCTCATTCTCATCTGCTTAGCGACCTACGCATTCCGCGAGTGACATTTTCAAACAGCAGTGCAAGCTCCGATTCTTATTTGAGCCGCAACATGCGTAAACAGATTCGTCGTGCTTATCAGAATCTTGCCGAGATGGGAATCAGTGTTGAGATTCGCTTCGAAACTGACCCGAGTGTAATCGCAGGAATCTTGCCAGAACTGGCCGAGGCGCACATAGGTAGAGACCATTTAAAGCGCCGCTCAAGTGATCTTGACGATCCCGCCGCGAAGGTATTTTGGCACCAGGTCATCGCTGCTCATAATGAGATTAATTCGGTAGAGATCGCGACCCTTCGCCTCGACGGAGAGCTTGGCGCCTATGTGGTTGGTTTCATTGATGGCCAGAGTTGGAGAGTTTTCGATGGGCACATGGTCACCCGTTTCAGTTCTTATTCGCCTGGTCGAGTCCTCGAATCAGCCGTTGTAGACCGGGTGGTTGCGGACAATAAGTTCAACGAGCTGGACTGGATGACTGGAGTTGAGGTGGGGAAGATTCTGTGCTCAACAGACAGCGAACCAAGAACCCGCCTCGTTGCGTTTTCTGAATCCAACAATGAGTGCGTCGTGTGCCGGGGTTTGTATTCCACTTCGACTGAGGACCATGAGCTGATCATTTGAGCGCAGTCCTTGATATGTGGAGTCCCGCTTGGATAGAGCATGCCTCTCATAGACTACGAACGTGATACCTCTACTGGTTAACAACGCTGCAACTGCTGTTGAAAAACAATGGCGATTGGTAGCCAGTGCCGTGGGGGCAGTTTTTCTTGCCGGTATCGTCGCTGCTCTCTTCGCGGAACCGACAACGGGCGAGTTTGGGTTCTCGATGCCTCACTCCAGTGCGTTGGCAGCGCCCCTGGCTTTGTTGGCTGCTATTAGTTGGGGTTCAGCTGATTATCTGGCAGGGATAGCGAGTCGGAAATCTTCGGCCTTGCGCGTCGTTGTAGGAGCACACATGGTGGGATTGATCGCCCTGACTATGTTTTCGCCTCTGCTTAAGTCGAGCGCAGAAATACCTGATCTCTTGTGGGGCCTGGGCGGTGGCGTGGGTGGTGGCATAGGGACCCTCTTGCTTTATCGGGGTCTTGCAGTAGGACGTATGGCCGTCGTGGCTCCTGTGACGGCTGCAATGGCTGCGGCTATTCCTGTGGCTGCCGGTTTGCTCGGTGGCGATACCATCGGAAACTTGGCTTTATTGGGCATTGGAATAGCTTTCCCAGCGGTGATCTTGATCGCAATGGTGCCGGAAGATTCAAAAAGTCGCCAAACTCTTTCATCGATTGACGGCTTGATTCACCAGCCCGGGATCATTTACGCATTGGTCGGGGGAATTGGGTTTGGAATGTTTTATGTATGTCTCGATCGCACCGGCGGCGATACCGGGGTATGGCCATTGCTCTCTGCACGAGTTGGCTCAGTTGTTCTGTTGGGGGCCACAGCTTTGATAGTGGAAAAGAGTTTGCTTCCTTCCCCCGGAGTTCGAACCAGCACCTTTTTTGCCGGGGCACTCGACGTGACTGCTGCCGTACTTTTTTTGGTTGCAACTCGCCAGGGCGCTCTGTCTGTGGCATCGGTGCTGACGTCTATGTACCCCGCAGCAACTGTCGTCTTGGCAATCGTATTGCTGGGGGAGCGCTGCAGTAAGACCCAAATAGTCGGAATGATCCTCACGGGTTTTGCCATCACGTTATTGGTGCTGAACTGACTTACCGTCTGGTCTATCTGGTGTGATCGGCCATCCTTTATTACCATTCGGTAATGTCCATTACTCCTCCACCTAACCATGTGCGGGTCGCAATAGTCGGGTCTGGATTTGCCGGACTTGGTGCAGCAGTCTCTCTACAGCGTGAGGGCATCGATTATGCAGTGTTTGAACGAGGTTCTGAGCTTGGAGGAACTTGGCGCGACAATCACTACCCGGGGTGTCGATGTGACGTGCCTTCGCACCTTTACTCTTTCTCATTCGAGCTGAATCCCGACTGGAGCGAGACCTACTCTCCTCAGCCTGAAATTTATGCTTACCTAAAACGTACGGCTGAAAAGTACGGAGTATTTGAGAAAATTCTCTTCAACCACAATGTGGTTGATATTGCCTGGGACACTGAATCGAGAAACTGGAGGCTTGAAACCTCATCGGGCTCATTCACCTCAGATTTTGTGATTCTCGGAAATGGACCTCTTGCCGAGCCGGCTATTCCAGATATTGCCGGTCTTGAAACATTTACCGGAGTCACTTTCCATTCGGCTCAATACCGCAATGATTACGACCTGGCCTGCCAACGAGTAGCAGTAATTGGGACGGGCGCATCGGCGATTCAGTTCATACCTGAAATTCAGCCAGTCGTCGCGCAGTTGAGCGTGTTTCAAAGAACTCCACCATGGGTGTTGCCTCACCCCAACCGTCGAATTACGAATTTTGAAAGAAAGATCTATCGAAGACTCCCCATCGTTCAACGACTGATCAGAGAGTCTGTGTATTGGAGTCGCGAGATATTTGCGGTGCTGCTAGTACATAACCCGCGTGTTTTGCAGATCTTGGAAAAGGCAGTCGCCCTCTACATAGGAAGCCGAGTTAAGGATCCGAAGCTTCGAAAGAAGCTCATTCCCCACTACCGTCCAGGATGCAAGCGTTTGTTGTTGTCGAACAACTACTACCCCGCGATACAAAGAGACAACGTGGAGGTGATAACCGATGCGATCGAAGAAGTTCGTCCACAGTCGATTGTTACCAAAGACGGCACTGAACATCTGGTGGACACCATTATTTTCGGAACCGGTTTTCATGTCACCGACAATCCAATCGCAGACAAAGTAAGAGGTGTCGACGGTCGCACTCTCAATCAGCAGTGGTCAAAGACCGGAGCCCAGGCGTATATGGGCACCACGGTCCATGGTTTTCCGAACCTCTTTCTTCTTGCTGGTCCAAATACTGGAATTGGCCATACATCGCTCGTTTACATGATCGAGGCGCAGATCGGCTACGTGATCGACGCTCTCCATCAAATGGAAGAGATCGCAGCGGCGAGCATCGAAGTGAGAGAAACCGCTCTTGAAGCTTGGAGCGATGATGTGCAGCGCAGGGCATCGAAAACCGTATGGAATTCTGGGGGCTGCGCAAGCTGGTATCTGGACGCCGAGGGAAGAAATACGACACTATGGCCTGATTACACATTTCGTTTTCGCAATCGAGCTCGTCATTTCGACATGGCGAGTTATGAAGTTGTGACCAGCCCTAAAGAGTCAACAAAGCAAGGGGGATGAAGATGGCACGTGTTAGACCAATAGAGCTTCATAAGGCAGTCGTTCTGGTTACAGGAGCGGGCAGTGGCATAGGTCGTGCAACCTCTCTTGAATTCGCAGACCAAGGGGCTTGGGTTCTGTGCGCAGATATCCATAGCGATGAAGCCGAGAAGACTGCTGCGGCTTGCTTAGAGGCAGGTGCTCGCGATGCGACCCCGTACACGGTTGATGTTGCCAATCGACTCGCAATGAGAGCCTTGGCTGATGAGATACACGCCCAACATGGCCCTCTCAGCGTTGTAGTCAACAATGCCGGCGTAGGCATGACTGGAAATTTTGCTGACATGACACTCGAAGATTGGGACTGGATTCGCAGCATCAATCTCGATGGAGTTGTCAATGGCTGCTCACTCTTCGGCATTCCCATGCTCGAGAAGCGCCACGGCCGTGTTATAAATCTTTCTTCTGGTCTGGGCTATGTGCCAACGGCCACCGAAGTGGGTTATGTGACCACCAAGGCCGGGGTGTTGGCCTTATCTCAATGCCTTCGTGCCGATTGGCGAAGACACGGCATTGGAGTAACGGCAATCTGTCCCGGGGTCATCAACACGCCAATTATCGACTCGACCAGGTTCCTCGGACGCCAAGCCAACCCGGCACGCCAGAAGTTAGCTGTAACTGCATTTCGACGTGGTCACAAGCCTGAAACTGTTGCAAAGGTAATAGTTGATGCGACACAGAGAAATCGAGCCGTAGTTCCCGTTGGGTTCGAATCATGGGCAGGGTGGTACTTGCATCGTTTCGGACCAGTTGCTCTACAACAACTTATTGCCGGAGGAGGTCCGCGCTAATGGCTTTTAAACTCATCAAAAGGGGCGTTGAACTAGGGGGCTTGATTGCCACTGGAGTTATTGGCGCTCGAAAGATTGATCAGCGTTGGGATCAAGCACAGGACCCCAACAGTCCCGAGCAATATGTAATTCCGAGCGGCGAATCGATGACGATCATTACAGATGACGGAGCTGAGCTTGCGATAACTATTGCGGGTTCCGGCCCAACTGTTGTCTTGTCCCACTGCTGGACTGGTAGTCGCGAAGTTTGGGCTCCCGTGGCTCACAGGCTTATCAACTCAGGCCACAGGGTCGTCCTTTATGACCAGCGGGGACACGGTTCTTCTACCGTAGGCTCTGATGGATGCACGATGGCTCGTCTGGGTGCGGATTTGGCCGCCATACTCGAGCAACTCGATATTCGAGACGCAGTTTTGGTTGGCCACTCGATGGGAAGCATGACCGTCTTGTCTCTCGCTGCTCATCACCGAGATGTCTTGGTGAAGCGGGCACGTGGTCTGGTGTTGGTATCGACCGCCGCAAATGGACTTGGATTTGGTCCATTGGGCCCAATGATGCAAAAAGCTATTGCGGCGCCATTTATCAATTCAGTCATGAGGAGCTCGATTGGCCATGCCTTGGTCAGGGCGACCTTTGGAAAGCACGTGACCCGTCGTCAATTGGTGTTAACCCGAGACACTCTTGTGGCTTGCCCCCCTTCTGTGCGCGAGGATTTTTTGGCCGCTATGCAGTCGATGGATCTACGTCAAGGTATTCGTGGTCTCGATATTCCGACAACAGTGGTGTCAGGTCGCTTCGATATGTTGACGCCACCGTGGCTGGCGAGAGAAGTGGTGTCATGTATCCCCGGTTCTAATTTGGTTCAAGTGAGCGATGGCGGTCATATGTTGGTTCTTGAGGATCCTGACCAGATAGAAGACATCATTACTTCTATGGTGTTGAGCAATGAGCCAGTTGTAAGCCTCAACTGACGTAGTCAAAACACACTGAGTACTGGAAGAAGCCAGGGTTCAATGGCGTTCCAACTACGCTGAGGACATGGTTAGCTCGATTTTTGCCGCAACGGCTTCAGACTCTGCCAATTTCGTTAGTTTTGATGTTCCACTTTGGGCATGGCTAGGGCTTGTTGGGCTGATTGTTTTTCTTCTTGTGGCAGATCTTTTATTAGTCCATCGTTCGGCTCACGAGATTTCATTCAAGGAAGCAGCGATCGAGAGCGCTGTATGGATCAGCATCGGATTGTCCTTTGCTCTCGTTATGTTCTTTTGGCAGGGGGGCCAAGCCGGGGGTGAATATCTGGCTGGTTATCTCATTGAAAAGAGTTTGTCGATCGACAATGTCTTTGTTTGGGCAGTGATCTTTACCTTCTTCGGCGTGCCGGCCATGTATCAATTTCGTGTGCTGTTCTGGGGTATTTTCGGCGCCCTCGTATTGCGAGCAATCTTTATATTTGGTGGTGTCGCAATCATCGAACGCTTCGAATGGGTGCTTTACATCTTCGGAGTCTTCCTGTTGTACACCGCCTGGAAGATTGCTCATCACGACGAAGCTGAAGTGCATCCCGAAAGCAATCTTGCTTTGCGCTTGGTGAGAAGGGTGGTCCCTTCGACCAATGAACTTGACGGTCAGAAACTATTTACGCGCCAAAACGGACGCAGGTTGGCCACACCACTTTTCGCTGTTCTGATCATGATTGAAACTACCGATGTCGTCTTCGCTGTCGATTCAGTTCCTGCTGTTTTGGCAGTGAGTCGAGAACAGTTCATTGTGTTCAGCTCTAATGCTTTTGCGATCTTGGGATTGCGAGCTTTGTATTTCTTGTTAGCCGGGATGGCAGATCGTTTTCGCTATCTAAATATCGGGCTAGGTGTCATCCTTGCCTTTGTTGGCGTGAAAATGTTGATTTCGAGCTTCTATCACATGCCAACATGGGCTTCGTTGGTGGTGATAACTGTAGTTTTGACTATTTCAGTCGTGGCCTCGCTGCGGGTAGAGGCGAATGAAAAGGCGTAATTCGTGGGCATCGTTGGCGAGGACATCGAGCGAGTAAGGACGGCAACTGATGTAGTAGCTGTCATCGGTGAACACGTTGCACTACGTCGCTCTGGTTCTCGTTGGGTCGGTCTTTGCCCGTTCCACGCCGAAAAGAGCGGTTCATTCTCGGTCAACGCCGAGCTGGGGCTTTATTACTGCTTTGGCTGTCAAGCCAAGGGTGATGTGATCACCTTTGTACGAGAGACCAGCCACCTTGATTTTGCCGGTGCGGTTGAAATGCTCGCAGCACGTGCGAATATTCAGCTCCGCTATGACAACGAGGCACAAAGCGGTGTTCATAGAAGGCGTTCGGTGCTTATCGATGCCATGGGCAAAGCCGTCGAGTGGTATCACGAGCGGCTATTGAACCATCCCGATGCCGCGGGGGCACGGGGATACTTGCGTTCACGCGGCTATGACGGAGACATCGTTCGTAGATTTAAACTTGGCTGGGCGCCGGATGGCTGGGATCTGCTCTGTCGGTCATTGGATTTACCAAATGATGTTTTAAGCGATACCGGACTTGGATTTTTGAATCGCCGCAATCGCATGCAGGACTGTTTTCGTGCTCGTATTCTCTTTCCAATCTTTGATGTTCGAGGTGACCCGGTTGCCTTGGGTGGACGCATCATGCCAGGTACCGATGGCCCCAAATATAAGAACTCACCTGCTACTGCAATCTATGACAAGAGCGAGGTGCTGTATGGCCTGAACTGGGCCAAGGCAGAGATTGTTGAACGTGGGGAAGTGGTGGTTTGTGAGGGCTATACCGATGTGGTCGGTATGTCACAGATTGGAATCGGCAGAGCAGTCGCAACTTGTGGAACCGCTTTGACTGAGAGACACGTGGCATTGCTTAAAGGATTTTCGCGGCGCATAGTGCTTGCTTTTGACGCAGACGCTGCAGGTCAAAATGCAGCCGAGCGTTTCTATGAATGGGAGAAGCGCTACGACGTCGATGTCTTTGTTGCCGCTATGCCTGTGGGCTCTGACCCAGGCGAACTATCGCAACGCGAACCTGAATTATTGAAATCTGCGGTGAGCCAAGCGATGCCTTTTCTTGGATTTCGCTTAGAGAGACTTTTGGCGGCCGCCAATCTTTCAACACCAGAAGGTCGGGCCAAGGCGGCTAATGCGGCTGTTGAACTTATGGCCGAACATCCAAACCAGATGGTGCGCGATCAGTATTTGATGCAGGTGGCAGATCAATGTCGGACCGACCCCACCTATTTGAGGAACTTATTGACTCAATCAAAAACAAGTTCTGCAAATAGGAACAGACAACAACCACCAAGTCAGATTCCCTCCACCATGGACTCGGGAGACAACCGACCTTCGTTGATGGCACTGCGACTTGCGGTCCAGCGCCCTGAAGAGGTTGTTGGGCTGTTAGATGAGGTTTTATTTGAAGACGAGATGCACTTGCGAGCCTTTAGGGCACTCGTTGGAGCCAAGACTTTCAATGAGGCATTGGCCAACGCCGATCCTGAAATTGCCGAGCTGCTGGGGCGCCTTGCGGTAGAAGACGCTGACGTCGAGGCCCTTGACGCGATTGCCAGGCTTGTCGATGAAGCAATACGGCGTGTGATGGTTTTACTTGAGATGAAGGTGAGAGCTGCCGATGATCCATTGGTATATCAACCTCAAATGGCTTGGATCGCGCTGAGAGTCGAGCAGCTGAGAACGACAACACCTAGCAGTGAACTGATTCATGAGTTGGTAGTGTTTCTACGTAAGTGGGCGGAAGAAGAAGAATCATGAACGGTGAAATTCCCTCATCTCCTTTAGGCGATGAATTGCCGATCGATAAACTCCGTCGCCTCATTGCCATGGGTAAGACCGATGGGATGGTTACGGTTGATGAGCTAATGGTAGCTCTTGGAACTCCAGAACCAACCCCTGAATTTATTGAGGCAATTACCGAACTGTTGGCCGGCCAGAACATCGTTGTTGACCCCGAAGAACCTGTGGCTGCAGAAGGTGAAGGCGATGAACCAGCGCAATTGGTAGCTGAAAAACTTCAAAAACAACCAACTGTTGACAAGAGTCCAAAGCAGGCGAAGCGCAAGACTGGAAATAGCGGTTTTTCATCAGGTGATTCATTCGACCCAGTAGGTGTTTACCTGAAAGAGATCGGCCGAGTCCCTTTGCTGAGCCAAATTGAAGAAGTGGCATTGGCCAAGCGAATAGCCGCCGGCAGGGCAGCAGAGGCAGTTTTTGCCGATATAGCGAATGAGTCTGTCGACGAGACACTGGTTGCTCAAATAGCAGATGGAGTTGCGGCCAGGAAGGCTCTTATCCAGGCAAACCTACGACTAGTGGTTTCTATAGCCAAGAGGTATAACGGCCGAGGAATGCTCTTTTTGGACCTTATTCAAGAAGGCAACATCGGTTTGATGAGAGCGGTGGAGAAATTCGATTATCAGCGTGGTTTCAAGTTCTCCACTTATGCGACATGGTGGATTCGTCAGGCGATTTCTCGTGCAATAGCCGATCAGGCGAGAACCATTCGCATTCCAATACATGTTGTTGAATTAATTAACAAGATTTCCAAAGTGCAGCGTGAGCTTCATCAAGAGCTTGAACGCGAGCCGACGTTTGAAGAGATTGCCGAACGGGCTGATTTAACAGTCGAGCGTGTTATCGATTTCCAACTGATATCTCAAGAGCTGGTCTCGCTCGATCTGCCGGTTGGTGAGGGTGATGAGGGCCATCTGGGCGATTTCATCGAGGACACTATTTCTGAATCGCCTGGGGACGCAACGGCTAAAAAACTACTGAATGCCGCGGTTTCTGACGCATTGGAAAATTTGGACGATCGTGAGCGGCAAGTGATGCGTATGCGTTTTGGGCTGGGGGACGGTCAAGTCCGAACACTCGAAGAAGTCAGTCGTGAGTTTGGCGTTACCCGAGAACGTATTCGACAGATCGAAAACAAGACGCTCCAAAAGCTTCGTCACCCCGATCACAGCCAGAAGCTGCGCGACTACCTAGACGGCGGTTAGCCCTAGGTATCTCAGGTTGTGTTGGCGGAGTTTGCCGCCAATGAAGCCCATCCTCGGGCAACGTCAGCCGGCGAGCATGCGTTGCTTGCGGCTTGTCCGCTCATAAGCAAAAGGGTTAACAACAGGGCGCCTTCTCCAAGTTGCTCAGCGCTAGCCCCTTCGATGATCTGCAGTGCATCCTCTTGGCGCTGTTCAAAGAAAGCGGCCGAATAAGCGGCTGCGAGCTGAACGCCTTCCCACTGGAGGTTCGTAAGTCCGCCTACTCGAGGATTCATCTCTCTGCCCCTTTGGCATTTACACAACTTTCTTAAAAAGACCTATCGGCGCCCCGAATAAAGATCTTAGGATTTTGGAAAGGAGCGCTAAAGGGAGGGCGCCGAAGGAAAGAAAAACGAGAGGGGAATGTAAGAGTTGAATGTAAGAGTTGAAGATCCGTGGGGCGGGTGGGTATCGAACCCACGACCGGCCGATTATGAGTCGGCTGCTCTAACCACTGAGCTACCGCCCCGCGAGCGCATCTTTGGACTTTTTGTGAGTTTCCAAGATGCTAGCTCCGGGGCTCGGACTCGAACCGAGAACCTAACGGTTAACAGCCGTTTGCTCTGCCAATTGAGCTACCCCGGAATG
>CAYGGL010000039.1:0-15950 GCA_964349215.1 uncultured Acidimicrobiaceae bacterium
GCAAGTGCTTGTTCGAGACGATCTTTCAAGAGGTTGCGGTTGGGTAGGCCGGTGAGCTGGTCGTGCATTGCCAGACGTTCGTTTTCTTCGGCCTGTTTGCGCAGTGCCCGTGCAACTCGCAATGCGATGGGGAAGAGTGCCACCCAGAACAGGGCCATTCCTCCGATAAGGATTCTCCGGATTTTTTTGAGATCTCTTTCGGTCTTAACCGTGATGACATAGTCAGGCGTGTTGGCTTCAGCTACCCCGAGAACTTCACCCTTGATTTTGAGAGGCAATGTGTACTGAATGACATTTCCGCCTTTGGCGTTTACCTCTGGGATTTCAACGAAACGAGAAGATGTGACCCCGCCAAGCGCTTCCTTTTGAGCCTTCGTAAGCTGAGCCTTCTTGCCCACCAGAGCTGCATCAGTTGAGTAGATAACGATGCCTCTAGGGTTGTACAGCGTCGTAGAAAGCTGCTCGGCACCCAAGAAGGTGAACTCTCCCAAGAGCGAGTTGATGATGGCCACCTTTTCGGGAGCTAACTGATCGGCCTTGAAGTCCTCAGCGGTCATGAGCTTGTCTGTCATCAGAACCATCATGTTTTCGACGCTTTGGGTGTAGTACTCAAGAGTTCGATTAAGAATCGTGTTTTCGACTGAGCGCGAAATAACAGTTCCCAGTATCGCAAGCAGGGCAAAGGTGACCGCGCCGAAGCGCACCATCAAGCGAGTCTTATGCATCACTGTCATGCTCGGCTGGAAGTGACGCTTTCTTTAGTAAAGTTCTTTAGTAAATTTCAACAGGTTGCGACTAAGACGCAAAACTGCGAGACTTGTTAGGTGTCTTATCGCAGTTTGCTTCTCGTAGTTATTTAGCGCACGTCGTTTCGGCGTGTGCACCTTTCGACCTCCCAAACTGGGGGGTCGTCGTAGTTTTGGCCCAACAAAATCGAATTAGCCACCTAACTGTTACAGGAGAATCATGAGATTGACCGGAGCGCAAGCTCTAATCAAGAGTCTTGAGATGGAAGGCGTCGAAGTCATGTTCGGCCTTCCGGGCGGGGCCATCTTGCCTGTATACGACCCAATTATTGACAGCTCAATTCGCCATATTCTGGTGCGCCACGAGCAGGGTGCGGGCCACATGGCAGAGGGTTATGCACATGCAACGGGCCGTCCTGGTGTTGCCATGGTGACCAGTGGACCGGCGGCGACCAACATCGTGACCCCATTGTGCGACGCCTATTTGGACTCGATCCCAATGGTGGTGGTGACCGGCCAGGTGCCGTATTCGGCGATCGGCACTGATGCTTTCCAAGAATGTGACACCACTGGAATCACCATGTCTGTCACAAAACACAACTGGCTCGTGACGGACGCACAAGATATTCCCAGAATTGTGAAAGAGGCATTTCATGTGGCTACCACCGGAAGGCCTGGTCCGGTACTGATAGACGTTCCAAAAGATATTTCCAATGCTTCGATGGATTGGTATTGGCCCGATTCCGTGAATCTGCCTGGCTACAAACCGACTTTGCGTGGGCACCCCCGCATGATCAAAGAGGCAGCTCGGCTGATTGTGGAATCTTCCCGCCCTGTTATTTACGCAGGTGGTGGCATTTTGAAGGCAAGGGCCGCCGAAGCACTGCGGGAGTTGGCCGAAATGACCGATATCCACGTAGTCACAACCCTTATGGCACGAGGGGCATTCCCTGACGATCATGGTCTTTGTTTGGGAATGCCCGGAATGCATGGCAATTACACAGCCGTTACGACATTGCAACAAGCCGATCTCTTGATCACTCTTGGCGCCCGCTTCGACGACCGTGTCACCGGCAAGGTAGATGAGTTTGCACCCGTGGCTAAGGTTATTCACGTCGACATAGACCCTGCAGAGTTGGGCAAGGTCAGAAAACCTGATGTTCCTATTGTCGGCGACTGTCGTCTCGTTATTGAAGAACTGGTCACTGCGGTTCGAGACCTCATTGCAGGTGGATCCGAATCACCTGACCGTTCTTCTTGGAAGGCGACCATAAGCGGATGGCAAGAGAAGTTTCCTTACGCATACGAGCCGGCTATTGAAGGTGATCAGCTTAAGCCGCAAATGGTCATCGAGCATCTGCGTGATTCGACTCCCGATGACACGATTGTGGTCTCTGGAGTTGGACAACATCAGATGTGGACCAGTCAGTACTGGCGTTTTAATCATCCCTATACCTGGGTGAACTCAGGAGGTCTCGGCACTATGGGCTTTGCCGTTCCCGCAGCCATTGGCGCCAAAGTTGGCCGTCCAGATCGAGTCGTTTGGGCAGTAGACGGCGATGGTTGTTTCCAGATGACTGCTCAAGAATTGGTTACTGCTGCGAGTGAGCGCATTCCTGTGAAGATCGCGATTCTAAACAACGCATATTTGGGAATGGTGAGGCAGTGGCAAGAGATGTTCTATGACGAGCGGTACTCAGAGGTATACCTGTCACCTGACCTGCCTGATTATGTTGGCTGGGCCGAAGCAATGGGCTGTGTTGGACTTAGGGCAGAGTCTCCTGAAGAGGTCCAATCGGTCATAGACAAGGCGAACGATATTGACGACCGACCGGTTGTCGTTGACTTTCGAACAGACTCTCGTGAAAAGGTTTACCCGATGGTTCCTTCTGGCTTGGGTAATAACGAGATCGTTGTTCCTCCATTCCAAGAGGGCCGTCACGGACTCGGGGGCCGTTGATGTCGGGCCAGTATAAACACCACACCCTTTCGGTACTCGTGGAGAACAAAGCCGGAGTGTTGGCACGGGTTGCGAATCTGTTCGCCAGGCGTGGTTACAACATCTATTCATTGGCAGTTGCACCAACAGATGACGAAGATTTCAGTCGTATCACCATCGTTGTAGACGTCGAGTCTTCGCCACTTGAACAAATCACCAAACAGCTTTTCAAGCTCATCAATGTCGTGAAGATCAGCGAACTTGATCCCATAGATTCAGTGGAACGAGAGCTGATTTTGTGCACTGTTCGAAGCCCCATAGAGACAAGGGGCCAGGTCGTGGAACTGGTGCAAATCTTTGAAGGGCGTATCCTTGGTGTTGGTCATAACGAAATGACCGTTTCGCTCGATGGCGACCCAAACAAAATTGATGATTTCGAAGAATTGCTTCGGCCCTTTGGCATAGTTGAACTCCAGCGGACGGGTCGAGTGGCATTGCCTCGATTAGAGCGGGAATCGCCGCTACACGCTCGACCTGGGAGTTCAAGGGCAGTCTAAAGAAGCGAATTTAAATTTTAGTAAGTGATCCAAACGAAAGAAGCGGACGGCTTGGAGCAGTCCCTTGGGAAAGGAATATCGAGATGGCAAGTGTTTATTACGACAAGGACGCAGATCAGTCGATTATGGCCAGCCGCAAAGTGGCCATTATTGGTTATGGCTCGCAAGGTCACGCTCATGCCCTCAATTTGAAGGATTCAGGTGTTGATGTCCGTGTTGGTCTTCGTGAAGGATCATCTTCTGTTAACAAGGCGACCGCCGCCGGTCTGAAAGTTACTTCTATAGATCAGGCCTCAGCTGAAGCCGACCTCATCATGATTCTGTTACCGGATACCGAACAACAAGCTGTATATGAGGCGTCTATTGCTCCCCATCTTCAAGAGGGCGACGCACTCTTCTTTGCGCATGGTTTCAATATCCGCTTTGACCTGATCGTGGCAGCTACTGGTGTGGACGTGGCGATGGTGGCTCCCAAGGGACCAGGTCATTTAGTGAGGCGTACCTATACCGAAGGTGGCGGGGTGCCCTGTCTAATTGCAGTTGCTCAAGATGCAAGCGGCAAGGCCCGCGACATTGCTCTTTCATATGCTGCTGCGATCGGTGGAGCCCGAGCGGGTGTGCTTGAAACCACATTTGCCGAAGAGACCGAAACCGATCTCTTCGGAGAACAGGTGGTACTTTGCGGCGGACTTACCGCATTGGTGCAAGCCGGCTTCGAAACCTTGGTCGATGCTGGATATCAGCCCGAGTCGGCTTATTTCGAGTGTCTGCATGAACTCAAGCTCATTGTCGATCTCATGTATGAGCAGGGAATCAGTGGAATGCGCTATTCAATCTCCGACACCGCTGAGTATGGCGACCTAACTCGTGGTCCTCGCATTATCAACGACGGTGTAAAGGCTGAGATGAAAGCCATTCTCGAAGAAATTCGCTCTGGCGCATTTGCCAAGGAGTGGGTTGAAGAGAGCCGCAGCGGTAGGGCTAATTACAAAGC
Source organism: uncultured Acidimicrobiaceae bacterium (assembly GCA_964349215.1). Classification (GTDB taxonomy): domain Bacteria; phylum Actinomycetota; class Acidimicrobiia; order Acidimicrobiales; family CADCSY01; genus JACOTK01. Next base: position 4,237 of record CAYGGL010000039.1, read on the forward strand.
TCTACAAGAAAAAGGCCGGACTCATCAGATCGAAGCAGTGGGCGAAGAACTGAGAGCGATGATGCCTTGGATTTCCGCCGGGCGCCAACGTGTTCAAGACGTCAGCGGGGGATGATCTGATTAGCTTTATCTGATCAAGGATCCTCGCAATTTAGGAGGGTCCTTGATATCTGTCTCTTGAGAGGCGAAGCTCATTGTCAAGGCCAATGTGCCGACTAGCGGTATTGGTTACTCGATATTGATTTTCCCTAGAGGGGGTCTTCGGTGAGCGACGATCAGACAGATTCGACCAATCATGAGCATGATTCCGGCATAGATCGCCGCGGATTTCTTAGGCGAGCTGGTTTTGTAGCCGCAGCGGCTGGTGTCGGCGGCTCGCTTTTGGCCGCCTGTAGTGATGACAAGAAGACAGCTAAGAAAACCGATAAGCCAACTGAGACGACTGGTGGTAAGTCCGTTACATCGGGGACTTTGCCAAAGTCTGTTCCAGATGTATTGAAACTCGGATTGATGATGCCGACCTCTGGCCTTGGTGGGTTTCTTGGCGGCATAGCCAATCGGGGCCTTGCAGGCGCACTGGGGGAACTGAACAACGAGTTCATGGGCCGAAAGCTTGAGATCATCACAATCGACACGCCAGTCGAAAAGTCGGACTCGACCGAGAAGGCCTACAACGATTTGGCCGGCACCGATGGCCTGATTGGAATCTTCACATTCGGATCACCCGGCTTTGAGTCATTGCTGCCATTGTTCCAGCGCGATGGCATTCCCATTATGTCGGGTACAGACCTGTTTACTTTGAACAAGCTCTATCCAAAGGGGCCGGCAAACATTTTTCAGACAGGTATTCCGGTCAAGATGTTGATCGGACCACTCGTCGAATATGCAGCCAAGGACCGCGGTTATGAGCGGGTGGCTTTCGTGCATGACAACATTTTGGCTGGCAACAAGGAAGCGGCGGAAGCCTTTGATACAGAATGCAAGCGCCTCGGTATAGAGAACACAGGGGTCGAGGTTTACAACTTCTTCTCCAACGAATTTGGCCCTCATATTCAGGCACTACGCAGGAACAAGCCACAGGCGGTTTTCTTCTGGGGTCTAGCTGAAGGTTCGGGGACTTTCGTCAAGCAGATGGATGATGCAGGGGCGGGTTACATAGATCTCGACGCTGCATTGAGTGATGAGTGGCATCCCCAGATCATTGGGTCTCCTGCTGGTACGGGTGAAAAGACGTGGGCAGAAAAGGCCGGCGTATCTGCCAAGGCAGGTTCAATTACAGCGTGGCATCTCCCTGGGTTGACTTCAGGCCCCTTCTATGAGTTGAGAGATTGGGTTAAGAAAGCATCAGGCGAGGTCACCACGGGAGGCGAAGAGATCGTTGCCGACAGCATTTGGGCACTTCTTCAAGCTGTTGCAATCGCCGGCTCGACCAAGGGCCCAGATATGGTCGAGGCATTGCAGAGTACAAAACAGCTGGAGAAATTTTCTTCGCTTCCTTACGGATTCAAGGATGGGAATCTACGATTCGAAGAAAACGACGTTGTTCTCTACACGCTTGAGCGTGAGACGCCGATCAAGACCGACCCTGCTTATGAAAACGGCAGGGAGTGGAAAGAGGTTTTGGCCGACGGCTATGCCGGTCCTGTTCTACTGCCTAGGCCAACTCTTGCTAATAACCGCAAGAAGTGGTCGAAAGAGGTTGATCAAATCCTTACCGAGGGGTGGGGCACTCAGTGTGCAAAGACGCCGCCAGGCGATCTTGGTAAAGATGTTGTCATGAAGAAGACCTGCAAGATTCACTAAACGATCGGAAGCCTGTGATAACTGATCTTTTGCAGATCTTTGTATCTGGTATAACCGTTGGTTCGGCAATCGCACTAGTTGCATTTGGGTACTCCCTCGTCTTTGCGACGACACGAATCGTCAACTTTGCCCAGGGTTCAATGCTCGCAGTTGCAGGGTTTGTGACCTTCTCTTTTTGGGATGATGGTCACCTTGGACTTCCATTTCTGGTGGCATTCCTGTTTGCGGTGGTATTCATGGCAGGAGCTGGGGTCTTGATCGAGGTCTTGGCAATTCGACCTCTCGGACGATTTGATCCAGCGACCAATATGGGCTGGATTCTTACAACTTTTTCAGTCGGAATCATCGCTGTTGAACTCGTACGTATCACCATTGGCAACTTGTCCAAAGCAATACCGGCTCCCATCGGTTCACTATTTGGGTGGGAGCGAAGCGTTATTTCGAACGTGTCAATCGGTGCGAGCGATATTGCCTTGGTGGCGGTGGCAGTCGTATTGATGGTTGGCTTCGAGCTACTTCAAGTACGAACGATGTTAGGCCGGGCGCTGCGGGCTGTTTCACAAGACCGTGAGGCTGCTTCGCTCATGGGAATCAATACCGGTCTTATGGTCACATTTGCCTTTGCGTTAGCCGGTGCCTTGGCTGCCCTGGCAGCGGTGTTCATTGCTCCGCGATTTGGAGGCGTTCAGTTTCAGGGAAGTCTTGCCCTTGGTCTCACAGCTTTTGTCGCAACAGTCTTAGGTGGGTTGGGCTCTACCAGGGGCGCAATGGTGGGTGGATATCTAATTGGATTTGCCAATGCGATCATTGCCACAATCCCTTGGTTGGGCGCTCGCTGGCAAGACACTGTGATCTTTGTCTTGTTCCTTGGCGTTTTGGTCATCAGACCCAATGGCATCTTCGGCCAGTCAAAGGTGGAAAAAGTTTGACTTCGCCAATGGTTAAGCGCTTCGCCCGTTTTATGCCACTCGCTGTTTTTTTGGTGCTGTCTGTTTTGTACGCCCAGAAATTTGTGGGTGATCGAAACTGGATGTCGCTTGGAGCAGACGCATTGCTTTTGGCAACGGCAGCGTTGGGTCTCAACATTTTGATGGGCTATACGGGCCTACTGTCTCTTGGGCACGCTGCCTTCTTTGTGATCGGCGGCTACGCGGGAGGAGTTTGGGCCATCGAATGGGGACTGAGCCCTTGGCTGGGCTTTGGAGTGGCCTTCATTTTTGGTGGGCTAGCCGGTGTCGTTCTGGCTCTCATGTGCGGAAGACTTCGTGGGTTCTATCTGACAGTTGTAACCCTTGCATTTGGGTCGCTGATGACTCCATTGTCAATTGCACTGAGTGGAATTTTCGGAGGTTCTGCCGGAAAGGGTGTGCCCTTCGAGGGAATCATTGCTGCCGAGAAACTTCCATTTGCCGATGGCGATCCGTTTAGAGGTCTGTATTTCCTTTCAATATTGACCTTGTTGATCAGCCTGTGGCTGTGTCGAAACCTCGTTCACAGCAGTTGGGGCCGAGCCTTTATGGCTATTAGGGAGTCAGAGCTTGCGGCCAAAGCATCTGGGATCAATACCTATTGGGTAAAGGTTGTCGCCTTCTCATTTTCAGCGGCAATCGTTGCTCTTGCAGGTGCGGTGGCAACTCAAAAGCGCATTTCTGTTTCACCTTCACTGGCTGATACAGGCCAGTCCTTCAGCTTGGTTGTAATGGTTTTCGTCGGCGGGGCTGGAAGCATAGCGGGTCCGATCATCGCAGCGATAGGAGCCACACTCGGATTTGGGCTTGATCTGGCCAAGGATCGCCTCAAGGACTACACGACTTTGATCTATGGTGCTTTTGGAATCGTAGCGGTCTACCTCGCGCCAGAGGGGATAATCGGCCGACTTAGGGGCTTGATTGCTCGATTCAGTATCAACCGCAATGTTGCGGTGGCACAGGCAATTACGACTACTGCTCGACCAAAGCCACGCACTCCTCTTTCAACGCGTACCCCTGTTTCAACCCAGGATGCTGATAGCAGTAATTCAGATTCGTTACTCGAGGTATCTGCGCTTAACAAGCGCTTTGGGGGCCTTGCTGCTTTGATATCGCTTGATATGAGCATTGCGAAGGGTTCGGTACATGCTTTGATCGGTCCGAACGGGTCAGGAAAGACCACCTTTGTAAATGTTGTCAGCGGCATCTATAAACCCACATCGGGTGAAGTCGTCTTTGAAGGCAAAGAAATTACAAATTCTTCGATCAATGCCCGTGCAAGTCTTGGAATGGCCAGGACCTTCCAGAACCTTCAGGTATGGCGCCGCATGACCGTTCTTGACAATGTCATGGTGGGTGCGCACTCACGCCACAGCACCCCCTTGCCGATAGCGCTGAGCGGCCTTGGCCGTCGTTCCGAGCGTCAAATGCTCGATATCGCATATTCGATGTTGACCTTCGTGGGTCTTGAGAAACGAGCCGGCGACTTGGCCGGTGCCCTTCCTTTCGCCGACTTGCGTCGCCTTGAGATTGCCAGGGCACTGGCGTCAGAGCCCGACCTGCTATTGCTTGACGAGCCGGCAGCCGGCATGCACCCCGGCGAGGTGGCACAACTTGGCGAGTTGATAGGTGAAATACGAGCTTGTGGGATCACTACGCTTCTAATCGAACACCATATGGATTTACTGATGGCCGTATCTGACAGGGTTTCGGTTCTTGATTTTGGAGAAAAAATCGCTGAAGGATCTCCCAGCGAGGTGCAAGCTAACCCTAGGGTCATTGAGGCTTATTTGGGCCAGGAGGCGAGCGCATGAGCGAGATGCCTGTTGGTAAAGATCCTGTTGGTAAAGGCCCTGTTGATAAAGGTGAGGTAGTTCTCTCTGTCAGAAACCTCTCAGTTTCCTATGGGGCAGCTCAGGCACTGGACGGAATCAGTCTTGACGTCCATAAAGGTGAAGTGGTGACAATCATTGGTGGCAATGGAGCAGGAAAGACCACCACATTAAAAACTATTTCAGGCATGCCTGAAATACTGAAGACAACAAGTGGTGAAGTTCTATTTAACGGAAAACGCATAGAGGCTCTTGCCTCTAATCAAATCGCTCGTCTTGGAATGGCTCATGTTCCAGAAGGGCGCAGGATATTTCCCGCAATGACAGTTGCAGACAACCTTTTGCTGGGTGCGTATAGTCGCAAAGGACAGTCCCAAGAAGTAGCTGCGGATCTTGAGATGGTTTACGAAAGATTTCCAGTTTTAGGCGATCGCAAGAATCAAGCTGCCGGATTTTTGTCTGGTGGAGAACAACAAATGCTGGCGATCGGACGAGGGCTTATGGCTAAACCCTCGTTTCTCATGCTTGATGAGCCATCCCTTGGTCTTGCCCCAATTTTGGTAGCCAAGATGTTCGACATCGTGAGTTCATTGGCAAAAGAGGGCACAACTATATTGTTGGTCGAACAGATGGCTCGTTTGGCACTGAGGGTCGCAGATCGCGGGTACGTGTTGGAACAAGGGCGCATAATCGCCAGCGGATCATCTTCTGAATTGCTGGAGGATCCGAAACTAAAAGCCGCATATCTGGGCGGATGAAGCCAGCTAAATAGCTTAAGAGTGCATGTTATTTGCCCGATAACACTAGTGATGCTTCCTACTGAGCCGAACCATTCAGTTTCAACGGCAGAAGATCTTGCCGGCCTTGTTTCTCTTTGTGCTGCTTATTCAGACACCATTGACTGCCTCAGGGCGGCTCTTGATGAACACAGGGAGGCTGTTGGAGACCAGCGTCGCATTCGCCAGCTCTTGGCTCATGAGATGCGCACTCCTTTGACTTCGATAATTGGCACTATCGAAACAGTTCTTATAGCCGACCTGCCGCCCGACACGGTTAGATCATTGTTGAAGGTTGCTTTACGTCAGGCAACACAGCTCGATGAAACCGTCGAAGACATTCTTGTCATGAGCAATGGTCGTGATCCGTGGTCACATCGGGTAGAACTCACGAGAATTTCCCTGGCGGAAATCGTGAGTGACGCTTGTCGTTCGATGGTGACACAAGTTGATCCGGCCTGTCTGAAGGTTGACGTTCCAGATGATCTGGTACTTGAGACTGTGCCAAGTCGTATGCGCCAAGTGTTGGTCAACCTGTTGGTCAATGCCGTTCGTTACGGTCCTGATGGCGAAGCGATTGAACTCAAGGCATTTCGCGATGGCGCTGATGTTTGTATTGAGATCTCTGATCGGGGGCCTGGGGTTAATGCCGAGGACCTACCTGCTTTGTTCACTCCGTTTGTGCGCGGTGTTTCTTTGTTCAACGCAGAATCAGATGAGGGTTTAGGCCTGGGTCTTTATGTTGTTGCCGGGCTGGTCGATTCACTTGGAGGAGCCATCGACCTAGTTCCTCGAGAAGGCGGCGGAACGACAGCTCGCGTTGTAATTCCACAACGCCGCGACAGCGACCCCGTTGCTCCTTAATTTCTTAGTTCCTTAACTCATTAGCTCAGAGTTCCTACGACGTATTCAATGCATGCACACAATGCCGAAATGTCCGTGGGTTCAATAGCCGGAAACAAAGCGACCCTAATTTGATTGCGACCGAGCTTTCGGTAGGCCTCAATATCAACTATTGCGTTTGCTCGAAGGACTTTGCACAATTTGGCAGCGTCAATTTTTGAATCAAGGTCGATTGTGGCAACAACGTGGCTGCGCAGAGATGGATCAGAAACAAATGCCGTGGTGTAGCTCTGTCTCTCTGCCCATCCGTAGAGAATGGTCGCAGATTCATCGCAGCGTTTAGATGACCAATCGAGTCCGCCATTGCTGTTTATCCATTGGAGCTGTTGATCCATCAAAAAAAGAGTCGCCAGCGATGGAGTGTTGTAAGTCTGGTCTTTGCGAGAGTTTTCGAGTGCAATTGAAAGATCAAGCGATGCAGGCATCCAACGCCCCGATGATTTGATGTGCTCAATGCGTTCAATGGCAGATGGTGAACAGAGTGCCAGCCATAGCCCTCCGTCGCTTGCAAGACATTTTTGAGGGGCAAAGTAATAAACATCGGTTTCAGCCAGATTGACGCGAAGACCAGCTGCAGCACTCGTGGCATCGACAGCCACGATTGCTGAAGCGTCGGCTCCGGTAGGGCGCAAAATGGGCACTGCTACTCCCGTCGAGGTTTCGTTGTGCGTGAGCGCATAGAGATCGACACCAGGGCGACCCTGTGGCCCCGCATAGCTTCCGTAAGGGGCCTCTATGACCTGTGGAGCCCCAAGATGAGGAGCAGCTGTTACGACTTCGACAAATTTCGATGAGAACTCACCAAATACCAGGTGTTGGCTGGTGGAATTGATCATCGCGAAACTGAGAGCATCCCAAAATGCCGTGGTTCCGCCATTGCCAAGAATGACCTCATAACCATCAGGGGCACTAAAGAGTTCAGTCAGACCATTGCGCACCGATGCGACAACTTGTTTGACGGGAGCCTGGCGATGGCTCGTGCCCATCCACGTCGTAGACACCTGTGCCAGTGCTTCTACAGCTTCGGGTCGGACCTTTGATGGGCCGCATCCGAAACGCCCGTCATTGGGAACGAGATCATCTGGAATGCGAACAGTTGGTGTATCAGTACTCATGACGTGCCACTATCGCGAGTGAAACCTTGAAGGAGCGAATTTCATGAGTAGAAATCTTTCACGAATTTCCAGTCGAGTTGGCGCTATAAGCGAATCGGCGACTTTGGCCGTTGACGCAAAGGCCAAGGCGCTGAAGGCGGCTGGAGAGTCAGTGATTGGCTTTGGTGCTGGTGAGCCTGACTTTCCGACACCCGATCACATTGTCGAAGCAGCAGTGGCAGCCTGTCGTGACGTACGCAGCCATCGTTATTCGCCTGCACCAGGATTACCAGAACTGCGCGCTGCGATTGCAGAAAAAACAATGCGTGATTCGGGATTGGAGATAAGCGCTTCAAACGTGGTGGTGACCAATGGCGGCAAACATGCGATTTATAACGCGATAACCGCCCTGATTGACCCAGGCGACGAGGTGCTGCTGCCGGCCCCTTATTGGACTACCTACCCTGAGCCCGTTGCTCTGGCGGGCGGTCGAACAGTTGTGTTGCCAACGGATGAAACGACTGGATTTCGGGTCACCATCGACCAACTTGAAGCGGCGCTTACCGATCGCACCAAGGTATTGATTTTTGTTTCGCCTTCTAATCCAACGGGGGCTGTTTATACGCCTGAACAGGTAGAAACGATCGGCCAATGGGCTTTGGAGCGCGGCATTTGGGTTATTACCGACGAGATTTATGAGCACCTCACCTATGACGGGGCATCGTTTTCTTCAATGCCGGTCAAAGTGAGTGAATTATTTGAACGCTGCATTGTGGTCAATGGAGTGGCCAAGACATATGCAATGACCGGTTGGCGAGTTGGGTGGATGATTGCTCCGTATGACATTGTTGCCGCCGCATCAAATTTCCAATCGCACACCACGTCGAATGTGGCCAATGTGAGTCAGTATGCGGCGTTGGCTGCGCTTCAAGGTGGTCTTGATGACGTGGTTAGATTTCGTGAGGCTTTCGATCGTCGTCGTGTGCTCATGGTCAACATGCTCAATGAGATTGACGGAGTGACTTGTCTGCAGCCTGAGGGAGCGTTTTATGCCTTTCCGTCATTTGCAGGGCTGTTGGGATCGACCATTCGAGGACGCAAGATCTCTTCTACTGCTGAATTGGCAGACGTCGTTCTGGAAGAGGCAAAAGTGGCAATGGTGCCCGGAGAGGCTTTTGGTGCTCCTGGTTTCGCTCGTTTCTCATTTGCTTTGGCAGACGACGACATAAAAGAGGGAATCAGCCGTTTGGCAAAACTGCTTAACGAGGCCACCATTGGGGATGGCCCGAATTCTCGTCTCTGAACAACTTGCTCCAACCGGTCTTGACTATCTCGCCAAGGCCGGCCATGAGGTAGATGTCCGTCTCGGGCTTTCACCCGCTGAGCTACTTGAGGCAATCGTTGGTGCTCATGCGTTGATTGTCCGCTCGGCCACTCAGGTGACCCCAGAGGTACTTGCTGCGGGGTCTGACCTGGTGGTGGTCGGTCGAGCCGGTATCGGTCTTGACAACGTCGACGTGGCTGCCGCTACTCACCAGGGCGTTATGGTGGTGAACGCTCCTCAGTCCAATGTCTTATCTGCGGCCGAGCACTCAATGGCATTGCTGTTGGCTCAGGCGCGAAACGTTCCACAAGCGCACAGCGCATTAAAGGCGGGCAAGTGGGAGCGCTCACGCTGGGAGGGTGTTGAGCTCTACGGAAAGACTCTCGGAGTTATTGGCTTGGGCCGCATCGGGTCGTTGGTGGCACAGCGTGCCCTGGCTTTTGGAATGCAATTGGTTGCCTATGACCCCTACGTATCGGCTGAGAGGGCTCGCCAGTTGGGTATTGAACTTCTCGATCTCGACGACCTGGTGGCCCGGAGCGATTTCATAACCATTCACGTAGCAAAGACTCCTGAGACGACAGGGCTGATCAACAAAGAGCTTCTTCGAAAGGCAAAGCCAAACCTACGTGTCATCAACGTTGCCCGCGGGGGAATCGTCGACGAGTCGTCACTGGCCGAGGCCATTTCCGAGGGACTCATTGCAGGTGCTGCTTTGGACGTTTTTGCAACCGAGCCTACGACTGAGTCGCCTCTATTTGCCCTTGATCAAGTGGTTGTCACTCCTCACCTAGGTGCGAGTACAGCCGAAGCCCAAGATAAGGCGGGTGTGACTATTGCCGAACAAGTGGTCTTGGCTCTCGCCGGCGATTTTGTTCCCTTCGCCGTGAACGTAAGTGCTTCGGAAGCATCAGAGACTGTGCGCCCGTTCCTTCCGTTGGCAGAGCGTCTGGGCCGGCTATTGGTATCGCTTGAGGGAGGCGTGCCTGACACCCTTGAGATCGAGTACCAAGGCCAAATTGGCGACTACGACACCCGTATCTTGTCGCTATCGGTGCTGAAGGGATTGTTCGGCGGAGTACTGGACGAGCCGGTTACCTACGTGAATGCTCCCCAAATAGCCGAGCAGCGGGGGATTGAGGTTCGTGAGACCAAGACTTCTTCGAAGCAGGACTACGTCAATCTCATTACTCTTCGAGGTGGCCGCCATAGCATGAGCGCTACGCTTGCCGGGCCTAGAAGTGAACCCCGCATCGTCATGTTTGATAACCATACGGTTGAGGTGCCACCGGCAAGCCACATGCTGGTCGTTCGCAACGATGATCGCCCGGGAATGATTGGTCTTGTGACCTCTTCGTTAGGTGAAGCAGGCATCAATATTTCTGATATTCATGTGGGTCGTTCGTCCCAAGGTGATGCCGCATTGATGGTTTTAGCCACTGATCAACAAGTTGGGACTGAATTACTCAACGAATTACGCAAAGCTCCAGGTATCGTTTCTGTTCACGCCATGGCGGGATAGTTAGCCCTTGGGTGTTTGAATAGCAATGTTTAACCCTTCGATATTTGACGAGGACTGGAGCGATTGACATGACTGAACATGTCACGATCTTTGACACCACCTTGAGAGACGGCGAGCAATCGCCAGGCATCTCTTTGGATGCCATTGAGAAGCTTGAAATTGCAGAACAGCTTGCTCGCCTCGGTGTCGATGTGCTCGAAGCCGGCTTCCCAGTCGCCAGTCAGGGAGATTTCGAGGCTGTCGAAGCGATTGCCAAACAGGTTGAAGGTCCTGTTATCTGTGGCTTGTCCAGAACTCAATTGGCTGACGTTGACCGCTGTTGGGATGCCGTTCGCCACGCACAACGGGCGCGAATCCATGTGTTTATTTCGACAAGCCCTCAACATATGGAACACATGTTGAAGATGGATCAAAAACAGGTTTTGGCTGAGACTCGTTCTGGTGTAGCAAGAGCACGTTCTCACACCGATGACGTCGAGTTCTCACCCCAAGATGCGACCCGTACTCCTCTTGATTTCATGATCGAGGTTCTACAAGCCGCTGTTGACGCGGGGGCGAATACTCTCAATATCCCCGACACGGTTGGCTATGGCATCCCGTGGGATTTTGGTGCGCTTATTCAGTATGTGCGCCGTGAAGTTAAGGGTGACTACATCACCTCTACCCATTGTCACAACGACTTGGGTCTTGCAACGGCCAACTCATTGGCCGGCATTCAAGCGGGAGCTCGCCAAGTTGAGGTGTGCATTAACGGATTGGGCGAACGTGCCGGGAATGCAGCCCTGGAAGAAGTTGTAATGGCTCTGAAGATCAGGCCTGATCAGTTCCCCGGAATTGAGACTCGCATTAATACCGAAGAACTTGCACGCACCAGCCGCCTGGTCGCTCGTCTCACCGGGTATCCGGTTCAATACAACAAAGCTGTTGTCGGCCGCAATGCTTTTGTTCATGAATCGGGCATTCATCAACACGGTGTGCTTGCCGAGCGCAGCACTTATGAGATCATCGATGCCAGCTCTGTTGGACAGTCGGGCAGCCAGATCGTATTGGGCAAGCATTCGGGACGTCATGCATTCGCCGACACATTGAACAAGATGGGCCTGAGTCTTCAGGGGCCCGCACTCGATGCTGCGTTCAAGCGATTCAAAGAACTGGCCGATCGCAAAGTCGAACTTACCGATGCCGACCTCGAAGCCATTGTGGCCGAAGAGATCGGTGGCCATGTGGCACAGGGTTATGAGCTGGAATCGCTGAAGGTAAGCGGAGGAACTGTTGGCGTGCCACAGGCAACTGTTGTGCTCACTCGTGAGGGTGATCGAGTCGAGGCAACTTCAGAAGGTGATGGCATGATCGACGCCGCATGCAAGGCAATTCGCTCGGCAACTTCAGTAGAAGCTGCGTTGACAGACTTTAATGTTTCTTCTGTTACCGGTGGAGTCGATGCTCTCGGCGCTGTGATTGTCCAACTTGAGGCCGAAGGGATGCGCGTCTC
>CAYGGL010000040.1:0-15921 GCA_964349215.1 uncultured Acidimicrobiaceae bacterium
GCCTTTATGCGATCACATTGATCTTGTAGATCCTTTAAGGACTGATGTTTGGCCACTTTCAACAACAAGTCTTCACTTGTGGGAGAAACGACAACAGCAGATGAAATGGCATTTGCCTGTTTAGAAGAAAGCTCACCATTTCGAAATGCCTCGTCAGTCTTAGGAGAAGAACTCAGATTCTTTGCAGTTTCCAGAGCACTACGACAAACCCCAACAGCTTCACCGGTCTTTTTGGCCAACCAATCGGCATCACTTCGTTCACCGCTGCGCTTAGATACCCCACATTCGCTTACTCGCAATGCAAGCAATGACATCGCAGCAGAGCTTGATTTATTGACCACAGAGAACTCTTCTAACAACCGAGTTGCTTCATCTGGTTCAAGACTTGCGACATCCAAAGAAGCGACAAGGTCTTGGAGCCCAGCCCGTATGTCTGCAACAGAAAGTCTCGAACCCTTCATCACCACAAATCATAATGAGGGTGTGTGACAGCCATTATGTGATTACCGCCGTGAGGCGGTCATCTGGAGCATGATCTGGGTGGTGGTCCCGTGGTCAGGTCTGACCCCGTGTGTGACTGACCGACGTGTCTTTTCGTTGAATTGTCGGCCCTTCAGGCGGGACCACCACCCAGACGGCCTCGCCCGGCAAGTGACCTCATAGCGCCTCTATGTCAAGCGGCGGTGGTGGGGGCGCGTTGCGCGTCGGTGGTGAGGGCCCGGTAGATGGCTTTGGTGATCTGTCGTTTTAGAAGCCGCATGGCTTCAGCTCGGCTGTTGCCGGCGGCGATGCGGCGGTTGATGTAGTCGCGGCCTGGGCCGGGGCGGATCGCTTGGACGTGGGCGGCGAGGTGGATCGCGTTGTTGAGTTGCCGGTTCCCGCGACGAGAAAGGCGGTGACGAATCACGTCGCCGCTCGATACTTCGATCGGCGCAGTGCCCGCGTAATTCGCGAGATGGTCACTGCTCGGGAAGCGGCCCCGTACGCTGAGGTGGTGGGCACGGACTACATACTCGGGCGCTTACGGGCAGATAGCCGCCATGTCCTTGATCTCGCCGCGCACGAGAGGCAGGTTGGCCATCCCGGCGTAAAGGGCCGCTTCCGCGAGTTATTCCTGAACAACCTGCTGCTGCCTTGGCTACCGGCATCCATGGGATGTGGAACCGGGATCATCGTTGATCATCAGCAGCAGGTCATGGATGCCGGGCAGGAGGACATCGTGATCTTCGATTCCCTCCTGGCGCCGTCGATTCTGGCCTCGCCACAGTCCACCCACGGTGTCTACCTCTACGACAGCGCGCTCTGTCGTATCGAGGTGAAATCCAAGTTGACCAAAAAAGACCTCGAGTCGTTTGTCAGCACCTCTGACAAGATCGCCAACCTCAAGCTCTCGGCGAAGCCGGAGAAGACACCGGACGTATTCGGCACGTTGAATATGTTGATGTCCTTCGATAGCGAGATCGCCAAAGACCAAGAACTCCAGTACCTCTGCGAGGCTATGGGTGACGGTGGTCATAACCCCGGGTCTGGGATCGTTTCCGCTATGTGCATCGCAGATCGGGGATTCTGGTTCCTGGGCGAAATCGACGGTAAGCGGCGGTGGAAGAAACTGCAGTTCACCGACGCCGGCGATCCCTTGGCCTACTTCGTCGGCATGATCTCGAACATGTGCTTCAACCAGCGAGCGAGCCGTCTTGGGCTAGAGCCCATCGGCGGAGGGATCGGGTTGTACCTTGAGCACCCATTCGAGCCGGTCGAAGGATATTGACGGCTCCGCCCGCCTTCCGTTAGCGACCATCGGCGTCAGCGCGGCAAGCTGGCGAAACTCGGGCTCCAAGCCGAATGGCCCGTCGGAGCGCGCCTGGCATCGTCAATCGTGGAGCCCCCAGCCGGCAGTCCGGGTAGCGATCGGCACCGGTGCCCCACCAGTGGAAGAACGGTGGCAGGTCGGTGCGCTTCGGGTCAGCCGGTACCGGCGACTCGCCATCGTCCTCCGCCCACCCGGCGGCCGTACTGGTCCGGTAGGTCACCCCATCCCCAGTACGAGGGAGGCGATAGACCACTAGGTGCCGAGCACCTCGCGGTCGATCATGTTCATCAACTGGGTCATCGAGTCTTCCAGTGTCCATGTCGTGTCGATCACGGTGGCACTGGGCCAAGGCGAGCGATGCCTGAGCGCTTCGAGCACCTCGGTCGAGGCGTCGGAAGCGTCGTCGTTGCGTGCTGATCGCATCTCAACTCGCTTGATCGTCACATCGAGCGGTGCCTCACAACACAGCTCGATGAGATCGCTGCTCGTGTCGGCCGCTACCGCTGCTGCCAAGGCGCGGAGGTGAGCGTCATTCCAACTTGCATCGAGGACTACCGATGTCCCGTCGCCGAGGGCTGTGCGCGCCTGGGTCAACATGTTCTCATAAGTGGCTTGGGTGGTTGCCTGATCGTAGATTCCCTCTTCGATCTTGCCAGTGGCTCCCGATCGATCGGTGGGAGATAATCCGACGAGGCCCTTTCTTATCTCGTCGGATCGAATCAGTATCCAACCCTGACGCTCGGCGAGCTCCTTGGCCAGTGTTGACTTCCCAGTACCGGGTGCGCCACCGATCAAGACCAACTTGAGCTGGCAGCGTTTGAGATGAGCAAGTGCCATCTTCAACAAGCGGTCAGCCTCGGCGGAGGCGCCAGGGTCTCCCTGGGCCAAGCGAAGCGCAGCAACCTTGGCACGAACCTGTGCTCTATATGCGATCCAGAAGTCCGCGAGCGTGGCGGGGTAAGAGTCACCCGCCAGGTTTCGGTAATCCTCCAGTAGATCCGCGCCAAGCGTTGGTGCACCGAGTCGCTCGAGGTCCATCGCGAGAAAGGCCACATCACCAAGCACATCTCCGTAGCGCAGTCGGTCGTCGAACTCGATGCAGTCGAGGATTCGGGGACCATCGGCAAGGCAGAAGATGTCGTCCGCCAAGACATCACCGTGACAATCTCGGACTTTGCCTTCCGCTATTCGTCGGTTGAACAATCCAGAGCGTCCGGCGATGTAGCGTTGAGCCAACGAAGCGATCGAGTCGACTATGTCCGAGTCGAGTTCAGCCCTTCGATCATTCAACGAGCCGACAAGGCTACGAAGCTGATCGCTGTTGTTCTCCCAGTTTGTCCGTATCGCATCAATGGTTCCCGCCTCGGCGATCTCCTTCGATGTGTCGGCATGGGCATGAAACTCGACGAGGGTCTGGGCAATGGAGTGCAACTCTGCTCGTACGTCTTGACCGCTGGTCACCAATGTAGAGAGTCGTCGTTCGCTCGGCATGCGCCGCATGACCACAAGATGATCGAAGGGCGCTCCGTCGGGGCCGACCAGATCGACTACGCCTAGGTACACATCGGGAGCCAGGCGAGAGTTGAGCTCAACTTCTCGTTTGCAGACCGCTTCGCGCACTTCTCTGGTGCGAAAGTCGAGAAACCCCAAATCGAGCGGTTTCTTGACCTTGTAGACATGATCGCCGACGAAGAAAACCACCGATATATGAGTCTCGGCAACCGCCGGCGGCTCGTTCGATTCGGTACCGACCATGCCCGATGCCATCAGGGCGGCGAAAGGGCCACGTGGGGGAGCAAGTGGGGGAGGAGGACCCTGGCTATCGGGACCTTTGGCCTCATGGCTCATGTGACTCACTTAGTTACGATATCTGGGAGGGTTCGCTGAAACTGGCGGGGAACCGAAGGTGTTCGATGACGACTATTGGTGAGCAGAAGGTCCGAGTGGACCGTTATGGGTTGGAGTTGTTGGCCCGCGAGGAGTGCTTGAGGTTGCTGTCGGGGGCTTCGATTGGCCGTGTTGCTGTCTCTATGAACGCCCTTCCTGCAATCTTTCCGGTGAATTTCGCTGTCCTGGGTGAGGATGTGGTCTTTCGCACCGGGACCGGCATGAAACTGTCTGCTGCACTCACCAACAGCATCGTGGCGTTTGAGGTGGATGATTTCGATCATGAGCGGCACTCGGGTTGGAGCGTCATGGTCGTGGGCAAGGCGTCGGAGATCATGACCGGGTCCGACCTGGAGGCTGCCGAGCAGTTGGATCTTCGGCCCTGGGCTGTCGGAGTCAGCGAGACTCGTTTCATCCGCATAGACACTCAGATCATCTCGGGTCGTCGTATGCCGCCTGCCTGAGCTCGTCGACAGAGCGGCAGTGGGCAAGTGCAAGTGCAAGTGCAAGTGCTGTGTTGCGTGTCAGAACGAGCCATAATGGCGCCCATGGCCGATCTCAATGAGCAGTCCGAAGCCGGAGATGCTAATTCCCAAGACGTGAAGGTGTTTCTCCTTGACGACCACGAGATCGTGCGTCGAGGGTTGAGAGAGCTGATCGAGTCTGAGGAGGGTCTGAGCGTCATAGGCGAAGCGGCAACGGTGGAAGAGGCGCTGAGCCGTGTCCCGGCATTGCGCCCCGATGTGGCCGTCCTGGACGTTCGACTGCCTGATGGGAGCGGAGTCGAAGCATGTCGCTCTCTACGTGAACGCATGCCGGAACTTCAATGTCTGATGCTCACGTCGTTCGCCGACGACGAGGCGTTGTTTAGCGCGATCGTCGCGGGTGCGGCTGGGTATGTGTTGAAACAGATCAAGGGAAATGATCTGACGGGGGCGATTCGCAAGGTGGCGCGAGGCGAGTCTCTGATTGACCCTGCGATGGCTGGAAGAGTCATGGAGAGGATTCGCCAAGGTCAAAAGGAGGCCTCTGAACTTAGTCACCTCAGTGATCAGGAGCGTCGGATTCTCGATCTGTTGGCAGAGGGACTGACCAATCGCCAGATAGCAGAGCGTATGTTCCTCGCCGAGAAGACCGTTAAGAACTACGTGTCGAACCTCTTGGCCAAGCTCGGAATGCACCGTCGCACTGAAGCAGCTGTGTACGCCGCTCGTCTTGGATCGCGTGGACCGGCCAACCCTGAAGCCTGATCTAATCCCGAAGCCTGATCTCATGCGGTGGTTCGAATTTTGTCGGCGTCGTTGTCGTCAAGAGGTTGGTTGTCCAGCGAATGCCCGCTGACTGGTACGAGAAGCACGGGGACACATGATTGTGCCAACACCTCGGCCACAACCTGTGCTCTACCAGGCAAGAGGTTCTGTGACCAGCCGATGACGATCATGTCGACATCTTCAGAAATGGCAAGGTTTATCACCGACTGACCTGGTGATCCCGACCGGGTGACCAGCCTGGGGCAGGTCCCCATATCGTGGCGGGCACTGAACTCCGAGGTCCACGCCTTAAGGCCATGTTGAGTCTGGTCGATAAAGCGCGGCACAGTGTCTCGCGTAAAGACGTGCAGCGTTATTACCTCGACACCTGCGCTCGACAGGTTCGTCACAAAGCTCTGCACAGCAGTCGTGGTATCGACAGAGCCGTCCAGAGGCACCAATATGCGATCCATTCTCTTTGAGGCTGGACGGCAAAGCTCGGGCGGGACAACCACAAGGGGTGTACCAGTTCGTTGAAGCAAGGCAAGGGTTGCGTGACCAGCAGGGTGGGGACCTCCTGTGTGACCTCTCGCGCCCACGACCCCGATTGCGACGTCTGGATCGTTTAGAGCATCGGCGAGCGCGTCAACTGGGTTGCCGGTCAGTTGGCGTATCGTGAGACCCGCGGCCCCGGCGAGCCCCGATGCGCTTGTTCCTCCCCGGTTGGTGACGTGCACTGCATCGATCTCGAGGTCCAGTAATCTTGCGAGTGCAATCGCTGTGTCGAGCACGGGCTGTGCCACGGGACTGTCATCTATCGCAGCAATCATTTTCATGACGACTCCTCCTTTACTGGGTGTTGCATTGCGTGTTGAGTTGCGCGAGCGAACCGTTTGCCGGGAGCTTTGACGACACTCGGAGAAGATTCACCTATTACGACACTGATCTCGTCGTCGGGATTGACAGTGATCGCATCGCGTTCGACGCATATCACAACCTTGACTCCTCTAAAGACCACGGCGATCGTCACCGAGTCCCAGATATCGGGAAGATGTGGATCGATCACAAGGCCATCTGGTCTTGGCAGAAGTCCTAAGAAGCCGAACGCAAGGGCCTGCCAAACTCCCCCCAGGCATGCCAGATGGAGACCGCCCGCTGTTGTTCCGGTCAAGTCGTCAAGGTCGATGCGACACGCAAGACGAAACAGTTCCAGAGCTTCGTTGGCGCGCCCCGCTCGAGCAAGCAAGCACGCATGAACAGCCGGCGAAAGGGAACTTCCATGTGCTGTGCGTGGGGCGTAGAAATCAAGATTGGTTGCAAGTGAACCGGGAGCGCAGGCCTCGGGTACGAGGTGATGCAACATCAAAACGTCGGCCTGCTTGATGATTTGTGACCCTGCCACCCGTTGTCGACCGAGCAAGACATCGCCGGCTATAGGTGGCGATGCGATCTCGGAGATGATCAGTGGCTCCAGCTCTAGAAACCCGGCGAACTGCTCATAGATCCCGGTCTCGGCGTCATATCCGTCAACGAGAGAGTTCGCCAGTGCTCGCCAATCCTCCAGCTCGCCAAGCTCGACCTCACCAAGCTCGACCACGCCGGGTTTGCCCTCAGCCTTTATCGCTTCCACCAGTTCTGCAGCCTTGCGCAGGTTCCAAGCTGCCATGCCGTTTGTGAACGCGTTGTCGTCAACGTCTTCGTGATACTCATCGGGGCCAATCACTCCACGCAGATGGGCAGTTCCATCGGCATCGCGTGTTGCTCGAGACGCCCACCATCGGGCGGTCTCGATGATCAGTGCACGCCCAGGCCCAAGAAGGAAATTTCTATCGCCCGTCCATGCAGCTGCGTGCCAAGCAGCCCACGCGACATCGGCAACTATGTGCTCTTCATCTTGGCCCGTGCGTATTGCGACGGTCTCGCCATGGGCATCTTGAGCTGACGTGGGAGTCACGTCCTCGCCGGTGGTCGCGGACTCCCAAGGAAATCGTGCCCCGAGATGACCGTTGGAAATGGCGTTGGCGCGCGCTGCCTCAATTCGCGCCAGGCGATAGGCCAAGATGGCCTGTGCAGCTGGGGGATGCGTTGCCGCCAAGAACGGAAGCACGAAGATGTCGGCATCCCAAAAAACATGGCCTGCATAAGCAGGCCCGCTCAGTCCACGTGCACCTACTGCGGCCTCGCCATCATCACCGACGGAAGCCATGAGATGAAAGAGTGCAAAGCGCACTGCGAGCTGTGCATCAGGATCTCCCTCGATGCTGATCGTGGCACGCTCCCAACGGTCGGCCCACGTGTGGCGTTGTTGCGCAAGGAGCTGATCGAAGCCCACCGTTAGGTCGTCTTCGAGCATCTCGGATGCGTCAGTCGGGCTCGGTGTGGAGTCTGCATCGCCGACATAATGCGCAATTCGTTCGATCAGACGCAGCCTCGCAGCGCTGTGTGCCGTGGTGCCGGCAGCCGCTGTTATGCCTCCGCCACGACTCGACATCGTCGATGCCCAGTAAGTGGAGCCCGTAACTCCCTGGTCACTATTGACGTTGGGGGGAATGACGAGCGATGGTCCAGGTTTGAGATCAGATTCAGAGCCCTCAGCTCGCAGTGCCATCGTGCCCGGTTTTGCCAGTGAGGCAAAGCGCATTGAGCGAAAGACGACTTGGCCGTGAGTATCGCGAATGGTTCGTATCACAACGCCAGAACGCAGATCTAGAGTCCATTCGCTTGGCCATTCATCTTGAACAGTTAGTTCGAGGTCCGCCCAGCGAGGACCTAACAAGTAACTCTCGATGCCGCTCGCATCGTTGTAGATGCCTGCGGCGACCACCGAGGGATTTGAGCTGGCGCCGTCCTCCTCTTTGTAGCATCGAGTTCCGAAGTGTCCATCAGCGACGGCCAGCAGGCTCTCACGAACCCGCTCGAGGCGCTCGGTCTGTGTCTGGACACATTTGATGGTCCATGTCGGGTCAAGGTCCAGGGAAGGAACACGCCTTGTGGCTCGGCGTGCCAGTTGGTTGTCCAAGAGGCCCAAGAACATCTCTGGCCCACCAGGTATGTGCAAGACGCCCTTTGGAACTCCTTCGGGTTCTACGCCAACTGAGACCACGGTTGACCGGGTCGCCTCGGGAATCATCATCGCGCTGTCGCTGCCGGGTACTCCTCCAAGTGGGCCCATCTCATCGCCCACGATGAGAACCAGTCCAGGGCCGACGCCACGTATTTTCAGATCGTTCAACACCCAGCGTAGAGAGTCGGACTTGTCGGTCAGCCCGATCTCCAGGTGCTTTGCATCGGTGGTGATTCGCGGGTCGTCGAGGCCGGCGTCTTGGGCTGATTGGGCGGCGATGGCAACCGCAGCGTCCAAGCTGGAGATCCCATGATCACTTAGGCGTTTGCTGACCGCGTGGAGCAAAGAGGCGATCTGAGCCTTGGGGGGGTCACTCCAGTCAGGGTCGTCGATGAGGTCGATCTTGCGCCGATTCATACGTTGCGAGACAACCCGTGTGCTCAATCCGTAAGCTTCGAGGCGCTCAACTGTCAATGAGGCCGCTCGGTCCAAAGCAGTGTTTTCTTGGGTAGTTGCTTTGCGTTCCCAGACGATCTTGGGCCCGTCGTGGCCGACCATTGCAACCTGAGACCCTCGGTTGATACAGAGCCAAAGACGTCCTGGGCCAGATGGACGAGCCCCTAACTGCTCATCGATGTTGGCCATGTGTGTGCCGCTGACCACCACCACATCGAGCCCGGCCCTGCACAACGCCTCGACTCGCCGTCGCACGGGCTCGGCACCGATGCGCCGATTAGGCACGGCAGTTCCATCCCAATCGAAAACGACTGCCTCGAAGGTCTGATCAGGAAAGCTCCCCGCTGAGACTGTCGATCTGGCGCTCTCTACATCGATGCGCAAAACGCTACTTGTGCGAAGGGAAGTGCTCTATGACCACATCTGAGCCAGGGAAAATGAGTCCTTCATGGCCGTCATCGTCCCAACGAACCAGATATGGCGGCTGCCCATCGTCACCGTGGACCTCGAGGATCTCGGCATCTCGATCGGCCTCTCCAACGATGTGGCCTTTTACTATTAGTCGGTCTCCAACACTTGCATGCATGATCTCCACCTTTCGCCAACTTGTATCAAGCTCCTAAGAAAATGAACGTATTGGATCGGCAAAGAGGAAAGCCAGAGGCTTTAGTCCCCTCATTGTTGTTTCGTTTGAACTAGAACAACACGACTGAGCGGAGCACCTCGCCACGTTCCATCTTGTGGAATGCGACTTCGACCTCTTCGAGCCCGATTGTCTCAGACACGAACCGGTCCAGGTCGAGACGGCCCAGCAGGTAAAGCTCGATCAACATCGGGAAGTCGCGGCTGGGCAGGCAGTCGCCGTACCAGCTCGGTTTCAGCGCACCGCCGCGGCCGAAGAAATCGATCATTGCGATGTCGGGAAAGCGCATGTCGGGCGTGGGTACACCGACTTGAACCACGGTGCCGGCGTGATCGCGGGCGAAGAAGCACTGCTCTAACACGTGGGGGTTGCCGACTGCCTCTATGCAGACATCGGCGCCAAAACCATCGGTCAGATCACGCACGGCCTCGACGGCGTCGAGGTGACTGGCGTTGACGACGTGGGTGGCGCCGAACTCCTTGGCCCAGGCGAGCTTGCGGTCGTCGAGGTCGATGGCGATGATCTTGGCGGCCCCGGCAAGGCGCGCACCTGCCACGGCGGCATCGCCCACGCCACCGCAGCCGAAGATGGCCACCGAGTCGCCCGGTTGCACGTTGCCGGTGAGGATCGCCGCGCCGAGTCCGGCCATCACTCCACAGCCCAACAGGCCAGCCGCAGCGGGTGAGGCGGCCGGGTTCACAGGGGTGCATTGGCCGCTGGCGACCAAGGTCTTTTCTGCGAACGCCCCGATGCCAAGCGCGGGTGACAGAGCCGTGCCATCTTCGAGGGTCATCTTTTGGGTGGCGTTGTGGGTAGAGAAGCAGTACTGAGGCTTGCCTCGACGACAGCTGCGGCAGTTGCCACAGACCGCTCGCCAGTTGAGGATCACGAAGTCACCCGGTTTTATGTTCTCGACCCCGGCGCCCACCGACTCAACGATCCCCGCCGCCTCGTGGCCTAACAGGAAGGGAAAGTCGTTCGAGATCCCACCCTCGCGGTAGTGAAGGTCGGTGTGGCAGACCCCGCAGGCCTGCAGGTCAACGACGGCTTCGCCGGGCCCAGGGTCGGGGACGATAACGGTCTCAATAGATACGGGCTGTTTTGCCGCACGGGCAATGACGCCCCTCACCTTTTGTGCCATGGCCACAGCCTCGCACACAACCCTTAAACAACGCCGCTACCAATCCGTCAGTAGGTGTTCACCTTGGCGTCAACCCCACCAAAGGTTCCGTCCGTACCTGGACGGATGTCGCCCAGTCGGTGGAACTCTTCCAGAAGTTCCGCTCCGTTGTGCTTAGTCTCAAGGGCACGCTCGACTTCGCCAAGCACGAACATCCGGTTCTGATCCTCTAACACACCCATCGAATCGGAGAGGGCAGAGTCCCATAGCGACCCGATGATCTCTTTGCCTGAGTAGTGCCGACCAGAGAGCCCTTTGAAGGTGCGTTCTTGCATTTCGGTCAGCGCCACTTGTGCATAGCCGACATGAGGCATCTCGTCACGAAGGATGTAGCTCACCAACTCCGGAGCCCTGCCTTCTCCTGCAACCAGGTCGTTGTCAGCTAGCAACTCTTGAGCCCAGTTGAACACGTGAAACGCCTTGCATTCGATGAAGAGCACCCTGGTGGTCATCGACAGAAGCATCTCAAGGCCTATATCTAGGTCGTCGAACATGCGACGACCCATGAAGCGCTCGCGAGCAGCACCAACATCACTGCTGCCGCTGCCGCTACCACCGCCAACTCCGAGGCGCTCCATCATCAGCGCCGTTTGATCTTCGGTGAGTGGGTTCTCGAATGCGATGTCACGCACCACGTACCACATGTGCTTGTGCCCCGCTTCTTTCTCCCATCCCCCTTCGTCGCGCCCATGGGCTTCCAGTAGGCCCTTTGAAAGATGATCGATCGCGGTGCCACGAACATCTTCGACGAAGAAGCGCTGCATGTCGTCAAGACCTAAGTATCCAAGCATCGCCCCAAAGCCCTCGACGGTTCCGATGCGGGTCAGGTTGGCAATGATCGGCTCACGGATGCCGTTGCGAAGTAAGAACTTCGACTGCTCCACGTTGGGATAGTTCCGGGGCCAGGTCTCAAGTGGCGCATGCAAGATGTCGCCTCCGAACTGCTCCAGATGGTTCTGCTTCCACGCGTCGATTGCGGGATTGCGAAAGCGAGTGCGTGGTGTCACATACGAGCTATCCGAGCGCATCCCGCCGTGACAGCGAACGCCTGAGAGAACGAGTGGCTCGTCGATCGCATCGGTCGCAAGCAACTCCTCTCGTGTGTATTCAAGCTGCAAATTGCTCATTGTGGCCCCCCTTGGATCGGATCTGGAAGATCGGGTTTGATATCCCCCTGATTGGTATACCTCTGAAGTTATACTCCATGGTATACATGAACTACAGTTTCTATGTCAATAGACTATAGAAAGTTGAGTTGGGCCTTTACCCTTAATTTGGGGCTAACTGGGCCTTAGATCTGTACTAAACGTGACTTGCGTCACTTTGTTTGGGAACGTACTCTGGTTCTGTGAAACGAAACAAGCCTCGATCCTTCCTTTTGTCATGCCTCCTTTTGATCGTTGGACTGGCGGTGTTCAGCGCATCTGGCCTTGCCGATGCTGCGACCATCCCCTCGACTTCGGTGGCACCGGCCGAGGTCATTTCCGATGTGGTAATCGGGCCGCGGCTTCATGAGCTGACCATCGATTCGCCCGCTATGGGTGGCGAGATCAAGGCTCGCCTGCTCGTTCCTGTCGGTTGGGATCAAGACCCCAACCGCTCCCGTCCCGTTCTTTATCTGCTTCATGGGGCCAAGGGCAATGAGTCCACTTGGACAAAGAAGCCAGGACTAACCGAGATGCTTGCACCCTATGACGTGTTGGTGATCATGCCTGATGGCGGCGAGGCAGGCTTTTATTCCAACTGGCATCACAACAACAACGGTCCCACTCCGGCGTATGAGACCCATCACCTTGTTGAGCTGCGACAAATTCTTGAAGATCGCTACAACGCAAACGGGCGATACTCCATAGCTGGGGCGTCAATGGGCGGCTTCGGAACCATGTCTTATGCCGCGCGTCACCCCGACATGTTCGCAGCGGCAGCATCGATCAGCGGCGCACTCGATATTGGTTTGGCCGATCCGCTGGGCGTGCAATCTCTCGCCGGAATCGCTGGAGTGGCTGCTCCAATCGACCTCACATCTATCTGGGGGCCGAAAGGAAGTGGCGAAGTCACATGGAGGGCACACAATCCTGCCGATCTCGCCTCGAACCTCGACGAGGTTGAGCTGCGCGTAGGAGGCGGCAACGGAGTGCCCACTGCTGAAGAACGGCGCCCTGGTGGGCTCAATCCTGGTGGGCTCAATCCAAATGAACCCAAGCTCGCTCTGGTGACCACCTTAGAGACCGGAACCCTGGCGATGAGCAAAAGCTTTGTTAACCAACTCAATCGTTTCGACGTGGATGTGACCACCGATTTCTATGGTGCGGGTCTTCATACAGGGCCTTACTTCACGGGCCAACTGGAGCGTTCTCTTCCAATGCTCATGGCCGCATTGCAACAAGATCGACCGGTCCCTAGTTCCTTCCGCTATCGAAGTGGCGAGCGATCGTTCTCAGTCTGGGGGTGGAAATTGACCACAAGCTGGAGTGAGCCAACCTTCACCGATCTGGTCGTAGACGGTAAAGAGATACACCTGGCGGGCAGGGGACTGGTAACGGTTACGACCCCCGGTAAGTTCAAGGCGGGAAAGACCTATCAGATCAGCAATCGTCGCATGCGACAAGAAGTAGTTGCAGATACAGACGGCTCGCTGACGTTCACTCTCGATCTCGGCGACACAGCCCGCGAGTACCGTGGTCCATTGAAGGACCGACCAGGAAAGCGTCCCCTCCGCGGCGTTCGAGTGGCTATCACCCCGAAATAGGCGGGCGAAGGATCGGTGGATCGTGACGCCATAGCGCTGGCGCTAAGCCGTCGCCGCCATTTTGGCGACAGACCACTAGAGATGGTCTCTATGATTTTCTGATCGGCGTCGATCACAAAGTTGGCCGATCAGCACCAGGAGGTATTCCAATGGACGCAAGTAATACGCCTGACGACTCTGAGCTGCGTGGACTTGACCCCTTCGATGCGTTCGATCGCGAGGCGTCGCGCCTAGACGCTCACTTTCAGGGACTGGACGATTTGCAGTGGCAACGTCCCTCGCGCTGCGAAGGGTGGACCACGAGAGAGATGCTCTCGCACCTGTTGAGCGTTGAGATCTATGCCCAGGCATGCCTTGACGACGACTTGGCGAGGGTGATGAAGATGGCACTTGAGGCCGGCGCCACAGATGTCGCTGGGTTCAACTCGATGTTCATCGACAACTACGCAGATCGACCGGCGATAGAGGTGCTCGATGAGTGGCGCTCTCTCGACGCTGACTGTCGAAGCCGAATGCGAGAGCGTGGGCGTGACGGACTGCTTTCGACGATGGTCGGCCCGTACCCCGTCGGGTGGCAGGCGTTCCACTTCGCCTCAGAGTTGGCGATTCACGCAGACGACATCGGTGTGTCGATAGCGCCCGCCGATGAGCCCGAACGAACCAAGTGGCGTGCGTGCTACTCGCGCTTTGAGCTTGTGGAGTCGAAAAGGCCCGTTGAAGTTGATGTGGTAGACGGGCGCAATGTGATCCGCTCGGGCGAGGCGAACGCCGAGCTGTCGGATGCGGAACTCGTCGAGGCTGTCGCCGGCCGGCTTCCTGCGCAACATTCGCTCGACCCGGTAATCCGCGACGCTTTGCGCACGGCACCCTGACTCGGGTGGCCGGCCTTAGGTCATGTCCCGGCTGGCCCCACGGGCGGCAGCGCGGCTCGATGTCGTTGCTACACGGCAACTGGAAGTTCGGCAACGTCGGTATCGACGACCGGCCTACTGGCAGTATGCTGGCATACATGCAAAGGACCACAGTCAAGCTTCCTGACGATCTTGACGCCCGGCTACGACATGAAGCGAAACGTCGAGGTGTAACGGTGTCAGAACTCACGCGCCTAGCGATCGAAACACTGCTTGGCGCTCCGCGAGGCAAGCGCACGCTCATAGGGGCGGGGGCGGGGGCAAGTGGATGCGCCGACATTTCTGAGCGAATCGAGGAAATCTTGGCGAGTGAGGTTGGCTCATAGGGCTGATCATCGACGCAGGCCCTTTATATGCCTATGTCGATCGTGATGACCGCCACCATCATGCAAGCCTCGAGTTGTTCGAGACACACCCCGGACCTCTAATCGTGCCGACTCTGGTTATTACCGAGGTGGTCTACCTGATCGGTACCAGACTGGGCGTCGATGCTGAAGCCCGTTTCCTCGGCGATTTCGCTGCCGGCAACCTCATCGCCGAGCCGGTCGCGGCGCCCGACTGGATGCGCATCGCAGAGCTGGTGGTGCAATATAGCGATCTTCCGCTTGGGACGGTTGACGCTTCTGTCATTGCAGTGGCCGAGCGTCTGGGCATGAGTGATGTCGCAACGATTGATCGTCGCCATTTCAGCGTTGTCCAGACAAAACTTGCCGCATTGAATATGTTGCCCTGAGAAGCCGCCCTCACCCAGTTCACCTACCTGTCGTCGCCCAAGCCTGGTCAGGAGGGCGGGAACGGCGTTCCCCGATCCCAGAACCCAAGATCACACATCTGGTGATGCAGCAAGTTTGCAGTCTCCTTCGTGATGTGACGCGATTTGCCCGCGCGGATTAGAAGCTTGCGGATGCGCTCGTATGGGTAGTTTCGTTTACCGCCGTGGATCCGGTCGAGAACAACCAAGGCGGCCTCGTCGTCTGTGACGATGGTCCAGCTTCTCTTCCAAGCGATAGCAACACATGCTGATTCACCAGGACCCAGGGGAACCTTGAGGCCATAGGCTCGTGCACCCGAGCGACTCTGCAGGTCCGCCGACACTTCCAGTTCTTCGTTGGTCATCTCGACGACGTGCAGATGGCCCGAGTCGAAGAGCTCGTGGACGCGCTGCACCCGTTCGAGCAAGACCGGGGGTTGACCGCCAGTGCGCGCCACGATCTCGTAGTGCCGGATCGCTTGGTGCATCTCCGAGAGCAAGTCGGAGTGCCGGAGAGCTTCTGCGGGCAAACCTCGGTCGTCCGGGTCGTAGACCGCGAGGGGCACAGCGATCGGGTTGGCAAGTAGATCGAGGAGAAGAGCGTCCTTCTCGACTAGTAAAAAGTAGAGCAGGACACTCGTGTCGACGATACAACGCCGCTCAGATGACACCCGTGGCCTCGAACTCGGCGAACTCCGTTCCCATCTCTTCGGGCTGTTCATCTCCGAGGGGTTGGCCAAGGATCTGAACGAGATCGGGGAGAGCAAGTCCGGCGAAGGATGCAGCAGTGGGAGGCGTCATCACCTTGCGAACCACTGCGTCGCGCAGCATTCGAAGGAAGGAACGAGGGAATCGCCGTATTCGCCAGAGTTCAGCGTCCTGTTGAGACTCTTCAAGATCGATCGAATACCCGAGTGATCGCGCGAGGGCAACGGGACGGACATCATGCTTGAGGTTGTCGTAAGTCGCGCCAGTGATCGCGTTCATCTGACGCAGCCGGACCAGCGTCATAGGAAATGATCCACGGAAATACCGTTGGATGTGGATCACATCGACCGGGTCCGTGATCCGCGGCGCCATTCCGGCTTCTTCCATGAAGCGACGGATGCCCTCGCTCGGCATCAGGAGTTCGCCGGCAAACTCGTCGGCGAACGTCTCGCGAGAGCTGCGACCTTGCGAGACGACCCAACGTTCTTCATTGCTGTGGAACAAAGCGTGCC
>CAYGGL010000041.1:0-15440 GCA_964349215.1 uncultured Acidimicrobiaceae bacterium
CCATCGCTCTGGTCGTTGTATGGCGCCAGATCATCGCCAACTACCTCAACCGCCTGAGTTTCTTTGAGGCCAGAAGAGGCTGAATTAGCGGAACTAGTGGTGTCAACTTTGGCTTGGTTGTTATCGCCGTCATTGCCGGCAGAAAGGAAGAATGCAAGCACTCCAGCCAATACAAGGGCCAACAAAGCGACTGGAACGAGAGGAAAGGGACGTGTTGAGCGTTGTTCAGTCATGAGTAACGATTGCCTTTCGTTTGTTCCATTAGTTCCAGGACGGGCCTTTAGAGACAAGTAGCAAGGTTGCGATCAATAAGAACCCTGACAACGCCATCGTAGGGATAGTTAGATACCCAAAGCGTTCAACCCATATCAGACTGCATGGATTGCTTGGGTCGCATGTCGAAGATTCGAGCGACGGAAAGCGTTCGATCACCATGTGATACGCGGATATAGAAGCCCCAACTAAGGGAATGACGACCACAAATCGCCCGAGAGTAGATGACTTGAGCCAAGCAAGCAGGATCAGGATTGGAACCAGCGGGTACATAGCAAAGCGCTGGTACCAACAAAGTCGACATGGGATAAAATGTGCGACTTCAGAGAGATAAAGGCTGCCCGAAGTGGCAACTATTGCAACGATGACTGCTAGCTGAACAGCCTGAGGACCAAGTGCTTCTCTCACGGATACGTCGAGGCGTCCAGCGATAAAAAGGCCAACGACAGTCAAAACTATTAATTGGGATATGACCGCCAAGAGAGCAAAAAACAAGGTAACGGAATCAGTATCTACCATTAATTACCATGGGTCTTGGTGTATTCCTTATAGGTCATACCTACTAGTCCGCTTGCGAGTCCGGCGCCATAAGCCACCTTTTGTAAAGCGGTGATCATTGCGGCTTTGCCCCTGAATGGGCCAACTACCAGAAGTACCAGACCTCCCAGAACCTCATAAGTCGCTGCCCCAACACGTTTCGCCCGCCGAGGCCATGAATCTTGAAGATCTAGGAGACATGTACTCAATGTATTTCCCCGCCTATATGCACGACGTAAGATCCAACTAGTAGAGATACGAGAAATCGGCACTTCCTCAGCGACAATAGCCTCATCAGCCCAAGCGATATGTGCGCCGTTGAGCCGAATTCGCATAAAGAAGTGGGTGTCTTCTCCGCCGGTCATTCCGTAGCTCTCATCAAAGGGAGGCCAGGGGTCACTCAGCCACTTGGAAGCTATAAGAACGTTGCTGGTACGTGCATAGTTAATTCTTGTACCGGTTGGAAAGCGGGGACGGTCAAAAAATCCCCCCTTCTCGACCCATGCAGGGGGTGGCTCGACAAACTTCGAAAGCACAGGGCCAGTGACGACATCAGCGTTTTCAGATTCTTGAATCTTAACTAGCTCGCTCAACCAGCTGGTATCGGGAACTTCATCGTCGTCAATGAAGGCCACAAAGTCGGCCTTATATGAAAGCGCCGTTTCAACTGCTGTGTTGCGAGCCTGGGAAATTCCACGACGCTCTTCCACTTTGTAGTGAATAGGAAAGACAAGAGTTGCTCGCGCTGATTCGACAATCGACTCTCCTGATCTTTGTTCGTCGTTATCAACCACAACAACCGTTATCTCAACGCCGTCTGGAACATTCAAATGATTCAACGCTGCCAATAAGGAACCCAGACCATCGGGGCGGAGATAAGTCAATGCGCATATGGATACATGCATGTGGGGCTCGACTACCATTCAGCTCGTGAGGATCATCCGTTGAGCGTAAAAGCAAGTGTTGTAATTTGCACGTTCAACCGAGTCGACTACATACGACTTGCCGTTGAGAGCCTAACTCATCAGACGATTCCGACAGATCAGTTTGAAATTATCGTTGTTGATAATGCATCTACAGATGCAACACCCGAGGTCATCAAAGAACTTCTGCCTGCTATTTCGAATTTGAAATACATATACGAAGACAAACAGGGCCTATCGCATGCTCGCAATCGAGGCACCAAGGAATCAGAGGGGGAAATCGTAGTTTTCCTCGACGATGATGCAATTGCTGAACCTGAATTTTTGGAAGCACATCTAAGGTCATTTACCAAAGACCCATCGCCCATTGCGACCGGCGGAAGAATCTACCTTCGTTGGCCCATCGAACGTCCAAGATGGGTTCCTGTAAGTCAGGAAAGTTTTTATTCTGGTCTCGATCTGGGTGATGAGCCTCAGCTTCTTGAATTCCCCAAATATCCCTACGGCGCCAACATGGCTATTGATCGAAAGACTCTGGTGGACATCGGGGGGTTTTCAATTGAACTGGGCCGCAGTGGGAACAATCTGATTTCAGGAGAAGAGCGCGATCTCTTCTTGAGAGTTTCTCAATCGGGTGGACTAGTTGTTTACGTTCCCGATGCAATCGTTCATCACTGCGTTCTCGAAGAACGTGTGCAAAAGAAGTGGCTCCTTCGGCGGTCTTTCGCTCAAGGGCGCTCGGCCGTCGCCATGGAGGTAGTGGCTCAAGGACGCCCTCCACTTTCTCGCCTTATGCCAAGGACACTTTTGCATTGGGCACGATCGGCTAATCGTTTCATCGGACTCTCAAAGGCAGTTCTCTTGCGTCGAGGTCCTGCTGAAGTAATGGATCGTGCTGGGAATGTCTTGTATTGGGTCGGTTCCGCCTACGAAGGAACCCGAATGATCATGAGCTACGTTCGATCGAAACCCCGATAACTTCTGGAGTCCAGCGATACGAAGCTGTCAGAAGCTGAACCTGGTATTGCAAGTAACGACCTCTAATGTTCATGGGCTCACCAGATGCTCCTGGCCAGATCCACGCAGACCAAGACTCATCTGGCTTGTCAGACTCGCCGCTTCGCACTGCTAGCTTTGCGCCCGTCATTGTCAACGCAGGTGAGGTGAGAGTTGCATGACCCCAAGTACTGGACGTTTCCATGTCATGAACTATTGAGGTGAAGGTTCCCGAGAGCGCAAAGTTGGAGGTTCGAAGCCAAGCGACATGAAAGGCGGGCCCTGAACCTAAGTTTCCAATCGTCGGACATAGCGGTTCACGAAGCTGAATACGGTGCTCGGCAAGTGTGCGTCCATCAACCCCGAATAGCGTCAAACCCGGATCCCAATCGATTCGAAAACGATGCGGCGCATCGAACCAGTTGCCGGGAATCGGAGTGACGATTTTGTTGTCACCAACAGTATTTACGGCGTTGAGCTTTCGTGATGTGTCAACGGAAAAAGTGATTGATTTAGATAAACCGCAATCAGCAACCAACCCCACCCATTGGTCTGGATATCCTGAGAATGAGACCTCTGCTTCAAGCGACCCGCCGCCGTTTAAAGTATGAGACAACGTAGTTCTCACGTCTGAAACTTCAAACCTTTGATCTTCTAACAACATGCCAGGCGTCAAAATAAGTGCTCCGCCTCGCACATTGCTAAATGTTGTTCCCTCATGGTTTCCTTCGCTGAAATCATTAAAGGAAACAAAACTCGTCTTCTGCCTATTGGCTGGCTTTGTTTCAACTTCGGTTGCCGCAGCGCTTGAACGTGTCGCAGCAGTAGAACAACGAATCTCATAATTCCCTACGCGTGCTGAAAATACAGCGTGGGGAGCACCCCAAAATTCTTCAGTTGTAAAGACAACAGCTGAGCCGTTGCACATCACTGAATTCGCTCTGTTAAATCCCGGCGGTAGAGGCACCATAGCCGTGAGGCCCAACGATTCGGGCGGGGTGGAGATCGAAAATCTAAGAAGGTCACCGTCTCGTTCGATCTTGCTGAAAGACGATGCCGATCGATGATCGAACCAGTCAAGTAGTTGGCCTGCACTGATTACAGGGACGTCGCGTCGGCAGGCCTCGGCCACAATCGCATCTGAACCACTCGATGCTCCGAGGTCCGTATGCATGTTCGCCGTAATGACAGTTGCCTTCCCTTTACTACTAAAGGCTTGGTCAAGGACAGCCGTAATGGTTTCAGGAAAAACTTGATTGGTCTCGTCAGTCAGCTGCGTAGCTGCTTGATAACAATCGATCACTTCACCTTGAGTCGAGGCAAAGCGCATGGGTATTCCCGAACCCGTAAATTGCCCAACCCGCCCCGCCACCCAGGGGGCTGGATAGAAGTAGTAGTTGGTATCGAGACGAATCCCATACGAACGCTCTACCTCGGCTTGAGTTGACCAATCGCTCCAAACAACACAGTGGGTCCTGTGCGTTCTCGGAGACCTGAGACTTGGGTAACGCTTGCGAAAAAGTTTGAGCTGTCGGCGATAAGCCCGACTGAGGGAGCCAAGGTCATATTCTTTTCCCTTGGTCGTGAGGTGCAATGAGATCTCAAAACCCTTATTTTCAAGGTCCTTGGCCTCTTTGTCAGTCATTGGGCTATGCGCATAGACATAGGAAGTTCCACGGATCTGTTCCCAGTAACCCCCTTCAGAGGAGGGGGTATCGAGTGATGCATAATCGTTGAATCGCTCGGCCGTACCGTTTAGAGCATGGTCGTCGCCCGTCATCACGATTGTTGCAACAACTCGATCGGGTAAGTACCAGAAACGAGGAAGAGTCGTGTGCTCTGCGCATAGATGACGTAAAACGTTAACCATCAACCGTTGCTGCTCATCTGCTTGCGGAAGATCTAACAAATCAGGATCAACCCAATCACGTTGAACATCTCCCTCGGCGGCACCAAAGAAGAGGTCATCAGAACGATTGAGCAAATCACCGTCTCGGTTCTTCCCCACCCAAGCAGGATTGCCCTGGCGGGTATAGACAACCGAACGAGCCAAATCGTATGTAAATGCTGCTGCCCGTCCACCTGACTCACCTAAGGACCGCGTAGTAACTGCGGGAAAAATAGTTGGGGTATCGCTGTCGGCAAACAGCTCTGCCACAACATCGGCATCGACTACCCGATAGCAATCAGCTACTCCGTGAAACTGCATCACACGGTTGGTGATACCTACACCAGGAGGACACGTTGCATCTACTTTGAGATAACCCTCGACCAGACTTCTCTGCATGGGTTCAATCCCAAGCAAAGACGCGAGCGACTGATCGGGACGCATTGCAAGCAGTGAGCCACCACCTTCCACCCAGCTAGTCAACGTTGCACCCTGTTGGGCTGAAAGCGATAGTGCTGCGAGAAGTACGACTTTATGGTTTGCGAGAACTTCAGAAGTCATCTGATCTATCGAGACAACTCGGAAACAGTTAATACCTTCTGCCCGAAGAATCTCTATCAGATAGCGACTGAAATCGTTGTTGGAGTTTCCAACAACGACGAGAAGAGGGCCACCAGGGCCCTCGTCGTTTACCAACAATGTCGGTCTCATACGTTGATGGCGCATTGCCATCAATTGCCGATCGGCGGCACCTACCAGACGAGAAACTGCCCCCCGACCCTTGCTATATATAGGTTTGAGGCGACTAATTGGAGCCATCCCAGATACTCAGCTGTGCTCAGGGACAGACCATTGGGCGTTTACAAAAACAGGTGAAAGTCGCACAACCGCCTGTGGTGCAGGATCAAGAAAACTGCCAATCACATCCAACGGAGTTGCAGGGTGCCATGGGACCAGGTCTTCGTTCTCCTTATCAGTTGCACTCATCCATAGGTAGTAGTGGCCATGAGGAAGCGGGAGTTTTGGAATGGTGCACTCGATGGTTGTTGTTCCAGCCTCGAGAGTCATCTCATTGCGAAGAACAAAAATAGGTGTGGCTGCACCTTCACTGATACCGAAATATATTGCGCTAGCCGGTTCGCTTTCTTGTACCTGAATCTTCAGAGTGATTCGCAGCTCTTTATTGGTATGAGCGCTCACCCCATCGGGGCCCTTTGTAGAGATGCTGAGAACCTGAGCTCGATCGCCTTCATGAAAGTTTGTACCAGCGGTCTCTTCTATAGACCTTCTATATGCCCCAAGTAGTGGCCTTATCGGCCCCTCCATTTCAACAACACCATCACGTAGCCATATCGCTCGATTACACGTTGCTTCCATGGCGGCCAGATCATGGGAAACGAATACCAAAGTGGTGCCATCATGAAGAACGGTTCGCATACGTTCAAGACATTTTTGTTGAAACGCAGCATCTCCAACGGCAAGAACTTCATCGACAAGTAGGACATCTGGCTCAAGAAATGCAGCTACTGAGAACCCGAGCCGCATTTTCATACCACTTGAATAGAACTTGACTTGGCGATCGATGGCCGAGCCCACCTCAGAAAAATCTACGATGTCGTCAAAACGGGCAGCAACGTCTCGACGAGAAAGTCCGAGCAAAGTTCCGTATAAGAAAGCATTCTCTCGACCCGATAGGTCGGGATGTATGCCTGCAACAACTTCTATTAGAGCCCCAACGCGGCCGGTGACCTCAAGGGAGCCTGAATGAGGCTGCATTACTCGGCACAAAACTTTTAAAAGAGTTGATTTACCGGACCCGTTTGATCCGAGAAATCCGATTGCCTCACCGGGAGAAACTTCTAGGTTCACGTCCTTAAGAGCCCAGCGCCAATCTTCCTCTGAACCCCCACGTATGCGGGATCTGAGGTGCTTTATCTCATAGCGGAGCTGAGAAAATCGCTTGTCTGCCCTAAACCGCTTCCAAATGTGTTCGGCCCTAATAGAACCGTTAGGCAACATCGGCTATGCCACCTTCCAGACGCTTGAAAATCCAATAGCCAAATATGAGAACTGAAAAGGCCGTGGCAGAGCTAATGCCAAAGTATTGCCAGTTGGGGGCCTGATCGAATAGGACTGTGCGACGTAATCCATCGATAACTGTCACTAGCGGATTAACCGCAACATAAAGAGTTCTCAGATTCTCTGGCACTGAGTTGATGCTGTAAGCGATGGGGGTGGCAAAGAGCCCAAGTTGTAGAGCCAAAGGCAAGGTAGTGCGCAAATCACGAAGATAAACCATGACCGACGACATGATCATCACTGTTCCAATTGTGAATGCAAACAACATCGGAAGAAATAAGGGGGCGTAAAAAAACGTCCCCGTAGGCGCAGTTCCCTCAAAGATGAAAAGGACTACCAAGGCCAGAAGAGCAATGGAGGTATCTACTATTGCCAAAACGATGCTTCCTAACGGAAATACCTCTCTTGGGCAATAGACCTTGTTGAGAAGTGGAACATTCGCTATCAGGCTGACACTCCCCTGAGATACTCCGGTGGAAAAGAAGCTCCAAGGCATAAGGCCTAAGTATGCAAACAACGGATAAGCCGCACCTCCGGTATCGACCCGAACTGCTCGCTTAAAAAACAGCGTAAATACGACCATTAAAAGAAATGGCGTAATGACCGCCCAAGCGATCCCAAGAAAAGTCTGCTTATATCGGGCGCGCATCTCACGCTCGGCAAGACTCCTTATCATCTCACGGTCATGCCACAGTTCCCTGAGCGCTGAAAACAAGTTAAGTTTTGGGCGATAGCGAATATCGGGGGAAGGGACACCTGCTGGACGAACTGTCCGAGTCCAAACCCCTTCAACAATCTCGCCACCCTCATCTACTAAATCGGTCACGGGGGCTAAGAGTAGTAGGTCTGTCAGCCGCCTGACAGGGATCTCAGGCGGCTCCATAGAATAGAGATCTGTATGCATATTCCCCGGAGCGTTAAGCGTTCGTTATTGACCGTCTCTCGCCCGTTCGTGGCTCTCGCCATATCCGCAACTGGTCTTGTTGTGTTAGGGCCCACTGCCAATGCTGCGACTCCTTGCGATGCACCTATACAAAGTGTCATCGCATGCGAGAATTCCAAGCAGGGTAACCCCAAGACTCAGTGGGACGTGCCTGGTACGGGGTCATCGAACATCGTCGGGTTTGCAAATGACATCAGCTATGCGCCCGGTCAAGTGGTTCAATTTAAAGTCAAGACCACTTCCAACAATTACCGCTTCGACATATACCGCATGGGTTATTATGCCGGTGCAGGTGCCCGCAAGATCAAGACCGTTCAACCCACGGCGGCTCTTCCCCAAACGCAACCAAGCTGTCTAACTGAGGCCTCTACCGGGTTGGTCGACTGCGGGAACTGGAAAGTTTCTGGCCAATGGACCATCCCTTCGAACTCAGTATCTGGAATATATTTTGCCAAAATCGTCCGCGAAGACGGCACTGCCGGCGCCAATCACATCGTCTTCGTAGTCCGCAATGACACCAGCCAGTCAAAGCTGTTGTTCCAAACTTCTGATACCACCTGGCAGGCCTACAACAAGTTCGGAGGCAACAACCTTTATTCAGGTACCGCCACCGGTACTTCAGACGGCAGGGCAACAAAGGTCAGCTACAACCGTCCCTTTACTGTGCGTTCCACTGCTCCACAAGACTGGGTCTTCAACGCTGAGTACCCGATGGTTCGTTGGCTTGAAGCAAACGGCTATGACGTGAGTTATACCTCTGGCATTGACACGGCCCGCCGTGGCGCTGAATTGCTCGAACACAAGGTATTTTTATCTGTTGGACACGATGAGTACTGGTCTGGACCACAGCGAGCCAATGTCGAGGCGGCACGCGATGCCGGTGTTCACATGGCCTTCTTCAGCGGTAATGAAGTTTTCTGGAAGACCAGGTGGGAAAAGAGCATCTCGGCTTCGGCCACCGCTTATCGCACGCTCGTTTCCTATAAAGAATCCAAGGCAAACGCCAAGATAGATCCTGACCCAGCGTGGACAGGAACCTGGCGGGATAATCGATTCAGCCCACCCTCCGATGGAGGAAGGCCTGAGAATGCCCTAACCGGAACGCTATTCACAGTCAACGGACCTCAAGCCGCCTCAATTACTGTTCCCCAAGTCGATGGACTCTTGCGACTTTGGCGAAATACCTCAGTTGCCACATTGGCGTCAGGTGAAGTGGCCACCTTCCCTGCCGGCACACTTGGTTATGAATGGGATGAAGACATCGACAATGGACTGCGTCCTGCCGGTCTCGTTCCATTCTCGACAACCACTGTCGATGTGCAGACCCGTATTCAAGACCTTTGCTGTACCTATGGGCCTGGCACTGCAATACATCGCCTGACCATGTATCGCCATGCGAGCGGTGCGCTCGTATTCGGTGCAGGCACTATCCAGTGGTCATGGGGCCTTGATGCCAACCATGATCGCAGTGGTCCTCCTATTGATCAACGCATGCAACAGGCAACGGTCAACCTTTTCGCGGACATGGGAGTACAGCCATTTACTCTTCTTGCACCTTTGACGCCGGCAACTGCCACTAGTGACAGTCTCGCTCCGAGCGTATCGATTGTGTCTCCGATAGATGGTGCAAATCTGGATCTGAATACTCCAGTCACGATCTCTGGCACCGCCTCTGATTCTGGCGGGCGAGTCGGAGCGGTCGAAGTATCTACAGACAATGGCGCCACTTGGCATCCCGCAACAGGGCGTGAGAACTGGACCTATTCTTGGACCCCAACGACGTCTGGTGCTGCGAACTTGAAGGTTCGTTCTGCCGATGATTCTCTCAACCTGGGTGCACCTGTTTCTCGCTCTGTCAACATTGATGGAGGATTGCCTGGGGACGTCACTGCACCTCAGGTCACCTCACAAACACCAGCGCCGAGTGCAACCGGAGTCGCACATGGGATCAATGTGACTGCTGTGTTCGACGAACCAATTCAAGCTGCAAGTATCGATCTACAACTCAAAGATTCAAACAACAATGTGGTTCCGGCGTCACTTTCCTACGATGGCGCAACCAAAACAGCCACGCTTAACCCAACAAGCAACCTTGCACCAAACAGCACCTATACGGCGTCGATTACCAATGCGCTAGATACTGTAGGCAACAACCTGGCTGCACCTGTCACATGGTCTTTTACAACCTCGGCATGTCCTTGCACGATCTGGGCACCAAGCAGTGCACCTGCACACATTGAGACCAATGACACCGCCGCTGTTGAAATCGGCTTGAAGTTCCGCTCAGATGTGAATGGATTCATCTCGGGAGTTCGCTATTACCGAGGTGCGAATGTTGCAGGTACACGTACTGCAAGTCTCTGGAAAAAAGGTGGAGCGCTGCTCGCTCAGGCCGTCTTTACGGGCGAAACCGCTTCGGGATGGCAAGAAGTAACGTTCTCATCTCCTGTCGCAATTACAGCCAACACCACATATATAGTCTCGTATCACACCACTACTGGCGCCTATGCAGCCGATCTCAATGCATTCACAAATGCCGGTGTGGATAGCCCACCACTACATGCTTTGAAGGCCGGAGTAGACGGAGGAAATGGCGTTTACAAATACAGTGCAACGCCTGCATTCCCTGCAACTGCTTCTCCCAAGGCAACCAACTATTGGGTCGACGTGGTCTTCACCACTTCATAGCTGGCACTGATAACTGAAAGTCAGCGAATCTCTTCTACGGCTGCCACAAGAGCCGCAGAAATTATCTGACAGTCATCATTTGTCATGCCGCCGTGCAATGGCAAAGCAATAGATGTATCGCTTGCAATTTCTGATAGCGGAAGCGAGATCGGGCCCTTTCCGTGGGTGTATGCAAGCTCTCGATGCGCCGTCATGACCCCTGAGCGAGTGGCAATGCCTGCCCCTAAAAGAGTTCTCATAACCGAGTCACGGCGAGAGGCATCAAATCCATCAAGACGCACTGCATAGGTCTGAACATTCCAGTCCACTTCAGGTGAAACCACCGGAGTACGAATCACTTCATGGTTGGCTAGAGCCTGATTGTACGACTCGGATAATTCTTTTCGTTTGGTAAGAATCGCTGGCAAACGACGGAGTTGTTCGATTCCAACGGCAGCTTGCAAGTCGGTAAGGCGGTAGTTGTAACCCACCTCGTCATAACTTTCACGAACAATATCTGTCGCCTGATGACGAGCAAGGTCAGAAACTGTCATGCCGTGATGGCGCAGTCTTCGAAGGCGTTCTGCGTGCTCGCTTGATGATGTCAAAATCATGCCTCCATCGCCAGTGGTGACGAGCTTGCGAGGATGAAATGAGAAACACACGAAAGCGCTGTGCGAGCCAATGGGCTTGTTGCGATATGAACTACCTATTGCACAGGCTGCATCTTCGATAAAACTCAACTGGTGTTTATTGGTCAGCTCAACAAATCCATCGATGTCTGCGGGAAGACCAAGTTGGTGAGCGACCATGATTGCTTTGGTCCGAGGGGTAATACGAGATTCGGCGTCACTGAGGTCAAGATTGAAAGTAGTTGGATCTACCTCAGCGAACACAGGAGTTGCCCCTGCGTGAACCACTGCGTTGGCTGTCGCTATGAACGACATAGATGGCACGATTACCTCGTCGCCAGGGCCTACGCCTGCACATACCAAAGCGAGATGAAGTGCAGCAGTACAAGACGACACGGCGACGCCGTGATCAGCCTGGCAATAATCGGCGACTGCACGCTCAAACTCTGAAACCTTTGGACCTTGAGTTACCCAACCCGACTCGATGACATCACGAACGGCTTGCCACTCGGGTTCGCCCAACTCAGGACGGGCGATTACATAACGAGGGATCATGAACTCGGAGATTCCCAGTTACGTTCGCGATCTTCGGTCAGCATCACTTCCCAATCGGTTCCCTGTTCTTTGTGCCACTCCAACAACTTGGTGATTCCAGTATTTAGATCAATCGCTGGGCGCCAACCTAAGAGCTTGCTTGCAAGGCTCGAATCTGCAAGAAGACGAAGGATGTCACCTGGGCGCTCGGGTCGATGCTCTGGCTTTACATCGCTACGACCAGTTGCGTTGAGAACAAGATCTGCAAGATCAGAAATCAGGGTCTCTGAACCACTTCCCAAGTTGATAGTTTGTCCAACCGCCTCTGGAGCAACAGCGGCAGCGGCAATGCCGCGAGCAGTGTCTTGCACATAAGTGAAATCACGCGTCTGAGTTCCGTCACCAAAGATCAGTGGGGACAATCCGTTCATGGCACGCAGTATGAACTTTGGAATGACCTCGCCGCTATCACCCTCGTGATGCGACCGTGGTCCATAAGCATTGAAGGGCCGAAGTACAACCGTTGGCATTCCATATGTGCAGTGATAAGCCCTCACATAGGCTTCGCCGGCAAGTTTCGACCCGCCATAGACGGTGTGAGGAAGCGTGGGATGGCTCTCGGACATTGGCACTGAAGTAGCAGTGCCATACACCTCGCTAGTACTCGTATAGATAAATCGAGAGATTCCACTACTGCGAGCAGCCTCTAATAGCTGAAGCGTGCCAGTTGCATTTACCTCATGATTTTGCTCGGGCGAGTGAATCGAGTGACGAACACCCAAACACGCAAGATGGAAGACGACGTCGATACCTTTGAAAGTTTCAGCGACGAGAGCACGATCGAGCAGTGATCCCTCGACCAACTCAACGTTGTCCACCCCCTGAACGTTCGAGGCCTTTCCTGTTGACATATCATCTAAAACCCGAACCTTGCGGCTTTGGGCCAATTCGCGAACAAGTGCAGATCCGATGAATCCCGCACCCCCGACTACCAACACGTCAGAACTCATGTGCTCACCTCCACAGCTAAAGCCAGTTCTTCGATAACACGCTCTTGTTGAGCCGGTGTAATACCTGGATACATCGGAAGCGACAAACACTCGCCGGCATAGCGCTCAGCCTCTGGGAAAGATCCACGCGTGTGACCAAGAAATGAATACGCGGGCTGCAAATGAACGGGGGTCGGATAGTGAAATCTGACGTCGATTCCATTTTCCTGCATCCGAGTTGCAACACTCTCTCGGTTAGCTACCCGAACTACATAAAGATGCCAATTGGGATCGGCGCCAGGAGTGATGATCGGCGCCATTGCACCCTCGATGCTTTCCAGCATTTGGTTATAAACCGCAGCAGCTTGGCGACGTTGGTTATTCCAACCATCGAGGTAAGGAAGTTTAACCCCGAGAACTGCCCCTTGCAGCCCTTCCATTCGGTAGTTGTATCCAATCTCAACATGCTCATGTGCTCCTGCTTGTGCATGATTTCGCAGGCGTCGCATGCGAGCTGCCATATCGGCATCATCAGTGACTATTGCACCGCCCTCACCAGCAGCACCAAGGTTCTTGCCAGGATAAAAAGAAAAACAGGCACTTGTGCCGAATGAACCGACCAAGCGATCACCCAAACGAGAGCCATGCGCTTGGCAGGCATCATCCACAAGCGCTATGCCGTTTTGCTCAGCCAAACTTTCAAAAACCACAAGATCAGCGGGATTCCCATATAAATCAACGGGCAATAAAGCCTTTGTCTTTTGTGTAATAGCCGCGGCTGTTGCCGCCGGATCAAGATTTCCAGTCTTGGGATCAACGTCGGCAAAGACCGGAGTAGCTCCGCAATAGCTGACTGCCCACGAGGTTGAGATCCACGTGTGAGGCGTGGTTATTACTTCGTCACCGGGTCCAACTCCGGCTGCCAAAAGAGCCAGATGTAGCGCCGAAGTACCGGAATTGACACCCACACAGTGCTCACGCCCATTCGCCTTGGCAAAAGACTCTTCAAACTGTTCGACTGCCGGGCCGAGAATGAAAGAACCGGCATTGAAGACTTCTTCTATCGCCTCATCGAACCCAGCTTGAAGGTCTTTATGCATACTCACAAGATCTGCAAATGGAACCTTCATCAAGAGTCGCTTCCTTCAGACGGAATCCCAGCAGATAACACTCGAGCAGGGTTGCCGGCTACGACCGCCCCAGCCGGCACATCACGGGTCACCACCGAACCCGCTCCGACCAATGCGCCTCTTCCGATTGTTATTCCTGGAAGGATGACAGAGCCTGACCCGATACTTGCTTGTTTACACACCAGTGTTCGCTCCATATTCCAATCATCGGCCACTTGCAGGCTCCCATCAGGATTTGTCGCACGTGGCATGCGATCGTTGGTGAAACATACGTGATGGCCGATAAAGACCTCGTCTTCTATCGTCACGCCTTCACAAATAAATGAGTGGCTGGAAATTTTGCACCGAGACCCAATGTCAACCCCTCGCTGAATTTCAACAAATGGGCCCACCCGAGTGTCATCGCCAAGTTTGCAGCCATAGAGGTTGGTCAAAGCATGAACGGTTGTTCCAGCCCCGAGCTGTACGTCATCAGGCACCTCGCACCTCTACGTATGAGCCACCCTTTGCCAATGAAAGATCTGCCGCCTCAAGAATGCTGACCACTCGTAAGGCTTGATCTGGACCAGAAACGGGCGAAGCGCCAGTTTCAATACAGGTTGCGAAATGATTGATCATGTTCTGCAGAGGCTCCGACTTGTCGATGTTTGGGGAGAGGACATCGCCTGATCGGTACGATATTAATGCCGCCCTTCGACCTTCAGGATCTTCTTCGAGGTCAATACCCCTGTCATAGAGCTTCACAGGCTCTGACGCGTCGAGGTCGTTATAAAGAACGCTCTTGCGGGAACCTCCCACCAAGAAGTGTCTGATCTTTACGGGTGAAAGCCAGTTCACATGGAGCGAGGCCAAGAGATCATCGCCATAATCAAGATGAACATAGGCAACGTTGGCGAGACCATTACCTGCATGAGAAGAACCTGATGCGCTTAGGCCAACGGGGGCACGACCGATGAGATGGTCGATGATCGAAAGATCGTGTGGAGCAAGGTCCCACAGTACATTTACGTCACTTTGAAATAGGCCGAGGTTGATTCGTACAGAGTCGATGAACAAAAGCTCACCGAGTTCTCCGCTCTCATATAGTGATGCGAGTTTTTTAACCGGAGGACTATAAAGAAAGACGTGATCGACCATGATCACTCGTTTCAGTCTTGCAGCCAGTTCTATGAGTTCCTTAGCTTCATCAGAAGTGGATGTAAATGGCTTTTCGACCAATACGTGCTTACCCGCTTCGAGAGCCGCCTTCGCAAGGGGAAAATGTGTATGGACTGGAGTAGCTATAGCAACGGCATCAAGGTCGGGGTCGCCTAGGAGATCGACAACCTCCGTATGGCATTTAGCGCTCGGATATTGAGAACCCAAGCGAGCGAGACGCTCGGAGTCGCGATCACACAATGCATGCAGGGAAGTTTCTGAACTACTAGCTATATTTCGAGCCAGATTTGGCCCCCAATATCCCAATCCTATGATTCCGACTCGCAACATTATTCAACCTTCCGTAAAGATCACTTACCTATGGAAAACTTAGTTCTTATAGGAGCGGGCGGATTGGGACGAGAAACCGCCGAAGCCGTTCGGGCATGCAACGTAGTAGAGCCTAGGTGGAATCTGCTTGGATTCTTGGATGATGGCCTACCTCAAGGTGCCCAGGTCAGCGGCACTCCGGTACTGGGTCCAACGTCAGAGCTCCACAACCTTCCCGACACTCAGGTTGTGCTCTGTACGGCTCGCCCAGACCGTTATTGGTCGCGAAAACAACTCGTCTCGTCTCTGGCTATCCCCAACTCTCGGTATGCAACGGTCATTCATCCTGCCGCCTCGATCGGCTCATCGGTTCGTGTAGGAC
>CAYGGL010000042.1:0-12079 GCA_964349215.1 uncultured Acidimicrobiaceae bacterium
GCCGCTGGGGCTTGCTCCACCGTTGTTTGCATCTCCGCCACCGCAAGCGGCAAGTAAAGATATAGAAGTAACTGCACAAGATATTTTGATGGGGGATTTCATGCCCCCACGCTATCTAGACATTTTCAGACTGCATAACCAGAGGTTTGAAGGCGTTCAAGATTTTTAGCGATCCATTCAGAGGTTTGCTTAAGCCCTGCATCCAATGAAACCTGCGGTTCCCAGCCAGCCCACTGCTTTGCCCGAGTGTTATCGCACAACAGTCGCTCGACCTCGCTTCCAGATGGCCTGATACGCGATTCGTCGGTCTTTATAACGGCGGAACTACCGGTGATTTTGATCAGCAACTCGACAAGGCCACCAATGGAAATCTCGGTCCCTGATCCGATGTTTACCACCTGGCCGATGGCTCGATCACATGTTGCCACGGCCATGAAACCGGCTGCTGTGTCATCAACATATGTGAAGTCACGAGTGGGGGTTATCGAGCCGAGATTTATCTCGCTCGCTCCACCATGCAGTTGAGCCAGGATCGTCGGTATGACTGCCCTCGTCGATTGGCGCGGGCCATAGGTATTGAACGGTCTAACTACTGCAACCGGAAGTTCAAAAGCATGAAAATAAGAAAGGGCCATCATGTCTCCACCTATTTTTGAAGCAGAGTAAGGAGACTGTGGCTGCAGTGGATGGTCTTCGTTGATCGGCACGCTGAGTGCCGTGCCGTAGGTTTCGCTCGTAGAGGTATGAACAAGACGTTCGACATTCGCGCGCCTGCATGCGTTCGCGACATTTTGAGTACCCGTTACATTTACCTGCACGTAACTATCAGGAGCCAGGTAGCTGTATGGAATACCAATTAGAGCGGCTAGATGAAACACCACATCACAACCGTCGACAGCTGTGAAAACCCGCTCTGCATCTCTTACATCGCCTGGCAATACTTCGACCTCTCTATGAATCTCTGGGTCGAGCCAACCATAGTTTCCAAACAGGTTGTAATGGGCCAGCACTCGCACTTGGGCCCCTTCAATCACCAATTTCTCTACGAGGGTTGAACCGATGAAACCTTCGCCACCTGTGACCAGTACTCGTCGAGCTTTCCATGAAGTCATTTCTTAGTCCTCAATCCTCTTCGCCCGTAGCGAAGTAGAGCAATACTCGCTCAAGTTCGGCGGGGCTACCTATGTCAAAGAACTTTTCGATGATGGGAAATGTAGATACC
The DNA here is from genome assembly GCA_964349215.1 of uncultured Acidimicrobiaceae bacterium. Lineage (GTDB taxonomy): Bacteria > Actinomycetota > Acidimicrobiia > Acidimicrobiales > CADCSY01 > JACOTK01. The sequence continues at coordinate 1,223 of CAYGGL010000042.1, forward strand.
GACATTCCTTTATCGAGAACCGCTTGAACCAGAGCCGGCATATCAAAAGCACTGTTGCGTGGAACGAGTTCAATCACCCTGGGATCGAGTACGTAAAGGCCTGCATTGCAGCGACTATAGAGATTTGGCTTTTCTTCAAGGCCAATGACTTTGTCGCCTTCAAGAGTCAATACTCCATAAGGAATTGCAATGTGATGATCAAATGAAGCGACCGTAAGAGCCGCTCCCTGTTGTGCATGAAATTCCAGCATTCGAGCCATGTTCACCGTGGTGACCATGTCGGCATTAAGCACCAAAAAAGGTTCGGAGGGAGCAGGGCTCAATAATGATAAAGCCCCGGCAGTGCCAAGCTTTTTGTGCTCATGCAAATACGAAATCTTCACGCCGTAGGCATCGCCTGATTTGAGCCTCTCTTCGAAAACCTCGGCCTTGTAGTTGACGGCGAGGAAGACATCTCTAACCCCCGCTGCATTCAACCCCATAAGGAGCCGTTCAACGATGGTCGTATTGCCCACGGTCAAAAGGGGTTTGGGAACTCGATCAGTCAAAGGCTGTAGCCGCTGTCCTCTTCCACCTGCCATAACCACAGCGGTTCGGCTCTGAGGCGGCGTGGGGCAAAGTTCGACAAGACTTCGTATGGTTGCAAGCTTGTCGTTCTCGACGATCACAGCGGCATCGAGGTGATGCAATTCAAGGAGATCGATGATTTCCTTGTCGCCCGCAGACGAACTCATGATCGCCGGTGTCCGACTCATGATTTCAATAACTGGAACTGCAAGGTCAATGTCCGAGATAACGGCTCGACGGATATCTCCATCGGTAACGACGCCTAAAACGATTCCGTTGCTATCTATAACTGCTGCCACTCCGAGTCCGCTGAGGTGCATTTGTGCCAGCGCATCTCGCGCCGTGTCATTGTTAAATACAGTCCAGTGGGGGTTAATCCCTTTGCTCGGCATTATTGATCCGCCAGTTCTAAAACCCACTCAGCTAGTTCAGTAGTAGCATTTGGATGGGCAATGGCACGCAGACCTCGTTGCATGGCCATGAGTCCAGCGGGATCACTAAGTTTTTCTTCGAGAATAGGAGCGACGATCTCTGGCAAAGCCCTGTGATCACGAATCATGATGGCTCCGCCTTCATCTACAAGGGTTTGGGCATTTACTGCTTGATGGTCGTAGGGCGCATAAGGATATGGAACGAGTATTGCGGGAAGCTCTACAACTGCAAGTTCTGAGATGGTTCCCGCCCCCGCACGACAAATGGCGAAGTCGCTGGCGGCATAAGCGTGGTCCATTCGTTCTATATAACGAGTAAGTTCCACCACTTTTTCTCCGCCATTTTCCTTCAGCTCTGCAGCGACCTTTTCTTCATGGGCAGCACCTGCTTTGAGCAAAATGCGTATGTCATCTCTGTCACGCCAACGTTCGGCAAGACCAACGGCAAGTGCATTGAGTGTCGCTGCCCCTTGGCTGCCACCGTTGACCATCACCATTGACATATTTTCTTTCAGCCCAAAAGCAAGCCTGGCTTCTTGTCTTAGTTCTGATCGGTTGAATTCGCTTAAGGACGGGTCGAGCGGCATGCCCACGGTGCGGGTAATAGCTCGTGGAGAAAAAGATCGCTTTGCTTGGTGAAACCCGAGAGCAACATTTGGACAAACCCGAGCTGCGACCAAGTTAGCTCGCCCCGGTATAGCTCCAGATTCATGGATGAGTCTGGGTATTCGTGCCAGTTTTGCGCCCAGCATCAGAGGGAGACTGGCATAACCCCCCATGCCCACTGCTACAGACGCCTTTGATGCCCGAATAATTTTCCATGACTGAAAAGTTGAGCGGGTGAGTGCGGGCGGAAGACGAATCGCCTCTTTATTAGTGAAAGGCACCATATCTATAAGGGCTAGATCGTAGCCGGCAGCAGGGATGAGTTGATTTTCAAGACCACGGGGTGTCCCAACAAAGAGTATCTGCACGTCAGGTCGTATTTTTCGAAGCCCGGCGGCCAGGGCCAATCCCGGGTATATGTGGCCGCCAGTGCCGCCTGCGGCTATGACGATTAGCATCTTTCCATTACCTCAACGACTCTTGATCTTTCCAAAATAAGACGTATCCACATCATTGGCGTCGGCGGTTCAGGTATGAGCGCCATTGCAACTGTTCTAGTGTCAATGGGCCATGTCGTCTCTGGCAGTGACATGTCTCCCTCTCCTGTGCTTGAACGACTAAAAGCCATAGGCGTGCGCATATCGATCGTTCATGATCCAATCAACATTGCTGGTTCCGATCTTGTCGTAACTTCGAGTGCAATTTCTCGTGATAACCCCGAGGTTGTGGCTGCCATTGAGCGGGGCATTTCAGTTCTCCGTCGGGCAGAGATTCTGTCTGCAATTTGTGCAACGCGCCCGACCATTGCAGTTGCAGGAACTCATGGAAAGACTACAACCACTGCTTTGCTGGCAATGGCTTTACGCGAAAGCGGCGTGGGGTCCTCCTTCATCATCGGAGGAGATGTACATGGCCTTGGCGGTGGAGCTGGATGGGGGAGCGATGGTTGGTTTGCGGTCGAGGCAGACGAAAGTGATGGCACCTTTCTTGAACTCGATGCAGATGCGGTGATTGTCACCAACGTTGAGCCTGACCATCTTGATCATTACGGGAGCTTTGCCGCGTTGCGAAAAGCTTTTGGTGAATTCCTGCTTGGAGCGACCGTAACCCGTGTTGTGTGTATTGATGATCCGATTGCCGGCGAAATCGTGGCCGAGATTAATTCAGTCAAGCCCTGTCTAACTTATGGAACCACTGAGTTGGCCAACTGGCGCATAGAAGATGTTGAACTGGCTCGTGCGCATACGAACTTCACTCTTATTGACAACTCAGATCCCGCCAATCAACGTGAAGTTGGACGCTTCCATCTTCCGATGCCGGGTTTACACAATGTTCGCAATGCAACAGGCGCAGCAGTAGCAGCCCTGGCCCTGGGAGCTTCGAGCGAATCAATCGCCAGGTCGTTTGCCTCCTTTGCAGGGGTTGCCAGGCGATTTGAAACCCGCGGAAGCGTTGGGGGAATTGACTTCATTGATGATTACGCACATTTGCCAACAGAAGTACAAGCGGCGCTTGGGGCAGCACGTTCTGGGGGCTGGAAAAGAGTGGTGTGCGTTTTTCAGCCGCATCGTTATACCCGAACAGCTTCGCTATCTGGCGAATTCGCCTCCGTATTTGGTGATGCAGACATATTGGTTATTACCGATATATACCCAGCCGGCCAGGCTCCAATTCCAGGGGTAAGCGGGAGATTGATCGTAGATGCCATTGAAAGTTGGATAAGCGAAAGCGGCTCGAAATTGCAGGTTGAATGGATTCCAGGCAGAGTCGCTTTGAGTTCTTATCTATATAGAGTTCTCCAAGAGGGTGATCTTTGCTTGACCCTGGGCGCAGGAGACCTGACAACCTTGCCAGATGAATTGATCGAGCATTTTAAAGCGAGCGCATGACCAGAGACCGAGGCGATATAGAACATGCGCTGTCGAAGGCGACCGAAATACTCGCCGGCAAAGCCCGACCTAATGAGGCCATCGGTGTTCTCACCACTTACCGAGTGGGGGGGGCTGCTGCGCTGTTTATGGTGATCGAAGGCCAACAAGATTTGGCGCTTGTGTCGAGGGTTCTAACCACATGCACCCTCCCGGTACTTGTCATAGGACGAGGATCGAACATGCTGGTTGCAGATGCAGGTTTTCAGGGCCTGGCCATCATGTTGGGTGAGACTTATAACTCGATTGATTTTGGATCCTTAGAAAAGGATTCAGGCAAGGGCCCGGCGCAAGATTCGCAAATAGAAGTTCATACCGGTGGTGCAGTTCCGCTCCCAGTCCTAGCTCGAAAGAGCGCATCAAAGGGACTGCATGGTCTCGAATGGGCGGTTGGGGTTCCAGGTTCTGTAGGTGGAGCGATCAAGATGAACGCAGGTGGACATGGTTCTGACATCGAATCCGTTTTGCGTCAGGTCCATCTATTTGATCTCGAAACGGGCGAAGATAAAGACATGACCGGCGAGATGTGTGACTTTGGATATCGCCACTCGAATATAGCTAGCACCCAAGTCGTTCTACGAGCTACCTTTGCTCTGGCGCAAGGTGATGCAGATCTCGCATCAGCGGAAATTGACTCCGTGGTGAGTTGGCGTCGAGAAAATCAACCTGGTGGGCAAAATGCCGGCTCAGTCTTCACCAACCCTGCCGGTGATTCTGCCGGTCGGCTGATAGAGGCATCCGGCTGCAAGGGTCTTCGCATTGGCTCAGCTGAGGTGTCGATGAAACACGCGAATTTCATCCAGGCTGATCCAGGTGGCTCTGCCGATGACGTTGCTCATCTAATAGCCGAGGTTCGCAAACGCGTTGAGTCGTCTATGGGAATCAAACTTCAACCTGAATTGCGTATTTTCGGGTTTAACGAAGACCTAATCTCCCAAATGACAGGATACTGAAAGCCCCCGTATGTCTGAAGAGCCTTCAGATCCGAACAAACTAAAGATTGATCCTCGGATTAACGCCAGAAGAATTGAAGTACTCCGGTCAAGAGGCAGGCGACGTCTCTATGTTGTCACGACCTTAGGGATCTTGGTGGCTTTAGGTATGGGCCTATGGGGGGCTCTTCAATCTCCACTATTAGATCTCGACCACATAAGAACCGAGCCAATTAATAAAAGCCTGCCCTTTGCGCATCTGAGTCCTTTGGATATCGAGAAGGCCTCGCAGTTGCGCAAGGGAGATCCCCTCTTCAGTCGAGATTTGAAAGAAGTTCGTACCAGGGTTCTGGCTATTCCATGGGTAAAGGATGTTGAAGTTTCAACGGAGTGGCCAGGCACGGTAAGGCTCAAGGTGAGCGAGAGATCTCCAATAGCCGCCGTCCGGGTTCGAGGAGGAGGATGGGTTCTTGTTGATAAACAGGCTCGTCTTCTGCAGGCAATTCCAGATGTTGTGGGAGTTATTCCAATAGAGGGTTTTGAGACCACCCGAAAACCTGGTGAGGTGATCGATTCAAAAGCTAAGACATCAGTTGGCCTGGTAGCGACATTTCCCGAGACCCTCCTGAGTCAAATATCGCGAGTAGTGCATCAAGAGGACGGATCTCTCCTGGCATTTATCGGTAATGCTGAAGGCAAAGAAGAGGTCGAGGTTCGTTTCGGAAACCCTGCCGATTTGAGCGCTAAAATCCTTGATTTAACTGCTCTTCTATCTAATGTGGGTACGGAAAACGTCGCAGTATTCGACGTCAGGGTTCCTGGTGTTCCTTCGGTAATTAGACGACGCTAAAAGAATCTCTTGACCATTACCTAATCTTTAGGCTATCTTATTGAACCACTACAAGAGCTTTACATAACTATAAACCTTTACTAGAGGTAGAGGGAATCCCCGAGGAGTAGTCATGGTCGGCAATCCACAGAATTATTTGGCTGTAATCAAGGTCGTTGGTATCGGCGGTGGCGGCGTTAACGCGGTAAATCGCATGATCGATGCCGGCCTGAAGGGCGTCGAGTTCATAGGCATTAACACCGATGCCCAAGCACTGCTGATGAGCGATGCTGAACTTAAATTAGATATTGGCCAGGAAGTGACCCGTGGACTGGGAGCGGGTAGCGATCCTGAAGTTGGTCGTGCTGCTGCTGAAGATCACCGAGTTGAGATAGAGGCAGCCCTTCAGGGCGCTGACATGGTTTTCATCACCGCTGGGAAAGGCGGAGGAACCGGCACAGGCGGAGCCCCTGTGGTAGCTGAGATAGCCAAGAATCTTGGTGCACTCACTATCGGCGTGGTTACCCGTCCATTTTCCTTCGAAGGTCGTCGTCGCTCAGTGCAAGCCGACCATGGAATTCAAAATTTGAAGGACAAAGTTGACACCCTGATCGTTATTCCAAACGATCGGCTGCTAACGGTTTCAAATGAGAAAACTTCGATGCTCAATGCCTTCAAGGCTGCTGACGAAGTTCTTCTACAAGGTGTACAAGGCATTACCGAACTGATCACAACTCCTGGTCTCATCAACACCGACTTTGCCGATGTAAAGATGATTTTGACTAACGCCGGATCTGCTCTTATGGGCATTGGTAATGCATCGGGCGAAGGTCGTGCCGTCAATGCTGCAAGAGCAGCGATCTCCAGTCCTCTTCTCGAGGCCTCAATTGAGGGAGCTCGGGGAATATTGCTTTCAATCACGGGTGGCAGTGACATGGGATTGTTCGAAGTTAATGAAGCAGCCGAGATCATCCACGGAGTGGCGCATCCGGATGCCAATATTATTTTCGGTGCTGTCATAGATGATGCCATGGGTGAAGAAGTGCGAGTGACCGTCATCGCTGCAGGGTTCGATCGTTGGGAAGAGGGACGCAGTCGTTCTTCAAGCAAGTCCGATTCTGAGATCCTTGATCTCACCCAAGATGACCCTTTCGCATCAACTCTTGATCTCGGAGACGACGAGTTCGACGTTCCTTCTTTCTTGAAGTAACTCCCTTGGTAGATTTTCAGGTTTGTCGTTTCCGCTTCACTGATTGCAGTTACGGAGATATGGCAATCACCGCGGAAGATGTCGAACAAAGACGAACCACAGTTGTAAGCCTTCCGTGGACTTGGCTGGACCAGGTCCACGGAAATGCTGTGGTGACTGTTGGGAGTCCAGGCGAATTTGCCGGCACAAAAGCAGATGCCTCTGTAACTTCAGTGAAAGGGGCAGCAGTTGCGATACAGATAGCCGACTGTGCACCAATAGCGCTTCTGGCTCCAGGCGCAGTTGGAGTTGTGCACGCCGGCTGGCGCGGTCTGGCAAGCGGGATCGTGGGTAACGCTGTCGAGGCATTGCGCAAGCTCAGCGATGGACCGATTAGCGCAGTTCTTGGACCTTGTATTCATTCGAAGTGTTATGAATTTTCCTATCAAGATCTCCAACCCTTGGTAGAGAAATTTGGTCAAGAGGTTCGCTGCAACTCGAACGACGGCGCCTTGACGTTCGACCTTCCTGCAGCGGTGAAGATCGCACTGGCCCGAAGTGGAGTGGAAACGATCGACGACGTCAACATATGTACTGCCTGTTCGTCTCAGCACTGGTCGCACAGGAAACGGGGAGATCGTCAACGTCAAGCCTTGGTTGCTTGGCTTGAGTAATATGGTGCAGACCTTCGCCGGCGATCATGATGGAGTGCGATGATCGATTCGACCACCATCGGCGAGCGATTGGAACACGTGCGTGATCGAATTGTTAGGGCTGGAGGAGAGCTTGAGAAAATCAAGATCATCGCTGTCACTAAAGGGTTTGGACCTGAGGTGGTGACTGCCTCACAACGACTTGGTTTAAGCCAAATGGGCGAGAGCTATGCCCAGGAACTTCTTGAAAAGGCTCGAATCGCCGAGGGGTCACCCGAGTGGCATTTCATCGGGCGCTTGCAGTCGAACAAGGTCAAACTGGTGGCACCTATTGTTTCGCTGTGGCAAAGCGTCGACCGCATGAGTCTTATCTCTGAACTATCTCGCAGAGCCCCAGGCGCGAACATTCTTATAGAAGTGAATACAAGCCAAGAACAAAGCAAAGGGGGGTGTCTCCCAGTCGAAGTGCCTGCCTTGGTCGAGAATGCCCGTGAGTCAGGGCTTAATGTTGCCGGTCTAATGACTATTGCCGCACGAGGGCCAGAGCAAAAAGTGCGATCCTGTTTTAGTCTGTTGGCAGAATTGGCTGACGACGAGGACTTGGTCGAGAGGTCTATGGGCATGAGTGGCGACTACGAAATCGCTGTTCAAGAGGGAGCGACGATGCTACGTCTCGGTCAAGCGTTGTATGGTCAGCGTTTTGATCCCCGCAATCAGCCTGAAGAAGTGCGACACTAGAAAAGCACGAAGGAGATCTGAAATGTCATCGATGTGGCGGAAGGCAATGCTGTACCTAGGGCTTGGACCCGATGAGGAATATGAGTACGAGGATGTGAGCTACGACGCTCCTTATGGAGAAGATCCCAGCTTGGACCCGGGCGCGGGCTTTGGTGGTTCCGCCGGTTCTGCTCAGCGGTTTACTACAGCCGAGCCGTCAATGCCTTCTCGCCCCCTTGGTTCAGTGCGCCCTTTAAACCGTGATCAATATCAACCTAGCTCTGCAGTTACCGTTACCTCGGGGGCTTCCCTCGACATGCGAGTTCCAGGAACTACAGGTACCGTCCGGCCTATACCAGTTCCCATAAGCGCCAAGCCACATACGCTTAGTCCAGATTCTTTTAACGAAGTTCAAGAGATAGCAGATCGTTTCATGACGGGGACTCCGGTAATCATGAACCTTCAGGGAGTCGACCGAGATCTGTCGCGCCGCTTCGTCGATTTCGCCAGCGGTCTTTGTTACGGACTAAGCGGGCAGATGGAGAGAGTTGCCAACCAGGTCTATTTGCTGACGCCTTCAAATGTCGAAATATCTGAAGAAGATCGTAGATATTTGGATGAAAAGAATCATTAAGAAACTAGGTTTGTAGCCATGGGTATTGTGTGCATAGCCATTGATATTTTTATTGCTGCGATGTTTGTTCGCATCATTTTGAGTTGGTTTCCTCTCGATCCTGGGGGAGTTGCCGCCCAGGCCGCGTCCTTTGTCTATAGCGCAACCGAGCCAGTCCTTGGGCCCATACGTCGTATATTGCCCCCCGTTGGTGTCGGCGGTATGGGCTTTGATCTTTCTCCAATGATCGTGCTGCTGTTGTTGAACTTTCTCATCAAACCCCTCCTCGGTTGCTGATATCTGTTTAATGATCAACCTCTTACTTCCGAGAAGTTGTCGAGTGGAAAATCTTGTATTCGTCCCATTCGGGCTCCTTGAGGGTTAAGATCGCGCCATGGACCTCTCGCCTCAACTCCTACGTGAAGTCGAGTTTCGCGAAAATCTGCGCGGATATAGCCGTGCAGAAGTTGACGAATTCCTTGAACGTTTAGCCGTTGCCGTTGAAGGGTTGCAGTCTCAGCTTCGAGATGCTCTCCGACGAGCCGATCTCGCTGAGCGTCGATCTGGCGAACGTGAGGACAGCGGCGATGAGTTGAAACGAACTTTGGTTTTGGCGCAAAGAACTGCTGATGCTGCAATCGAAGACGCTCGACATCAAGCGCAAGGATTGCTTTTGGATGCCAAGCATCAAGCAGAAAACATTGTTGATGAAACAAACAGACATGTTGAAGAAGTGCTTGGCACTCTTGCTCAACAGCGTCAGCTATTAGAAGAAGAAGTTGAGGGACTAAATGCTTATGTCACTCAGTATCGAAAGAGATTGCAGCGAGAACTCAAAGAAGGTTTGAGTTGGCTCGAACGATCTGGTCGCCTTGAGGCGGGATCGCCCCCAGAGCTAAGCGATATTTCTGGGTTGAAATCGCTTCGCATCCCTTCGCCGGCTTCTGATGCACTAGCGAGTACAGAACCGACGAGTACTGAACTGAGTCCTGCAGACAGTGTTGAGGAAAGTGCTCAGCCTTCTAACGCCGAACAAATTCTTAGATTTGACGACACGGCAGCGTACGACCTTAGTGACTTAAATGAGTTCAACCGTGAACTACACGACACGGGCCCTCACGAAACTATTTCTACTCGCTCAGATGCACAATCGCCCTCTGACAGGCTCGAGTCTGACGCTGATGGTTCTGGCCATGACCCGTTTCTAGACGAGCTACGCAGAGCGGTAACTGAAGCAGAGCCTCTCGGGCCTAGAGATCGACAGGAGAGACAAGAAGAACCAAGTTTCCTGGACGACGATCTTTACGATGAGGGTTTTTCTTCTAGATTCCGTCGGCGTCGCTGATTGTTTGTCTAGGCTGCCCTTTGTTTGTCTAGGCTGCCAAGTACGTAGGTGCTCCTAGATGGGTGTCATTCCGAGGATCTCAAGAGATAGGTGACGTTTCCGTGCTCGTATTGGTTAGTTTTGCCCTGGTTCTTCTGGCGTTGATGTTGCTCATATTGGGCGTTCTAAGCAGCGACGGGTTGTCGTTGATATATCTGTCTATTCTCTGCAGCCTGGGGGCAGGAGTGGTCTTATTTCTGGCCACTAGACCCAAGACGGGCAAGTCTGTGCCTAAATCTGCACCCGGAGGCACGGCAACTGGCATGGCGCCACCACTTGGCATGCCAGGGGAGATGGAGCCTGTTTCAGTGGTGGCTGGGTCAAACACAATGACGACCCCGGTAGCCGATCCCTACTCGCCGGCATCTGCGGGTGGAACTGCGAATGCTACGGCTCAGGAACAAACTGAACAGCCGTTCTTCCCAATTGCAGATTACGACGATCTCACGATCGCGGAAATTCTTCCGCTCCTGAAAGAGCTCTACGACGATGAACTCGAAACAGTTCAGGCCCATGAGTCTTTGACCAAAGAGCGCCTGGCGGTCATGACGGCCATCAAGGATATTAGGGATCGCTTGGCGACTACCGATGAAGATGTCACCTTTGCAGAGATGACAGCTATGGGGGTAGGAGTGTCAGAAGACAATCTCACTTCCCTCAGGGTGCCCAGTGCATGGGAGAGCGATGTATATCAAGAAGATCTTGAAGAAGATGAATGGGAAGCAGAAGAAGACGAATACGAAGATGAAGAAGATGAGGAATGGGCTGAGTCGTCAGAAGCGAGCCGCTATGAAGACCTTTCTATATCGGAGTTGCGTGACCTTCTTGGCCGTTTAGATGAAGACGAACTCTTGCGTCTGAGAGAAGTCGAAGAGCAAGGACAACAGAGGCGCTCCGTGTTGGCTGCGATTGATCGTGAGCTGGCACTGTTTGAACCAGAACCCGTGGTTAGACGCGCCCCTGCGCGTAAGGCACCAGCCAAGAAGGCACCGGCACGTAAGGCTGTCG
>CAYGGL010000042.1:12179-15395 GCA_964349215.1 uncultured Acidimicrobiaceae bacterium
AAAGAAGGCACCGGCACGTAAGGCTGTCGCAAAGAAGGCTCCTGCACGTAAGGCTGTCGCAAAGAAGGCTCCTGCACGTAAGGCACCCGCGCGCAAAGCCACAGTTAAGAAAACAACAAGACGAACCCGTTAGATGACTAGCAGTTTTTGTTGATGATCCTTTTGACAGGTGTACTTATTCAGCGTGGAGGCTGAGGGTTTATCGATACCGCTCTTGGACTTTTGGCTCTTGCAGTCCTGATAGCCATAAATGGGTTTTTTGTCGCTGCTGAGTTTGCTTTTGTCGCCGTCAACCGAGATCGAGTTGAGCAACTGGCACAATCGGGTGGCGCTCGCGCCCGTCTGGTTCGACGGGTAGTCAGTCGTCTTTCTTATGGGTTATCTGGAGTCCAGCTAGGCATAACGGTTACGTCGCTGCTCTTAGGATTTATCGCCGAGCCTGTTTTTTCTCAGCTACTAGAACCCCTCATATCTGTCTTCCCTGGTTTTCTAGAGGAGACAGTATTGATTGTTCTTTCTTTGGGAGTCGTGTCAGCAGTACTAATGGTCATTGGGGAGTTGATCCCGAAGGGACTAGCTATCGCTTCCCCCATGTCGATTGCTATGGCCGCGGCTGGACCGATACTCGTTTACAACCTTGTCTTTCGTCCGGTCATCACTGTTCTCAACGGTTCAGCAAATTGGGTAGTGCGTCGTTTGGGAATTGAACCCCGAGACGATTTACGTGCAATCCACTCACTTGAGGAAATTGAGTTACTGATTCGATCTTCGGGGGAAGAGGGAACGCTTGATCCCGAGGCATTTAGTTTGATATCTGCAACTCTTAGGTTTGGTCACAAGACTGCAGCGGATGCTCTGATCCCTCGACTCGATGTTTTGTCGTTATCAAATGATGCAATGGTTGCTGATCTTGTATCGCTTGCTCTCAGCAGTGGACACTCACGTTTTCCTGTAGTGGGAAATGATCTTGATGATGTTCTCGGCGTCGCTCACGCATCTGACGCTCTAAAAATTTCCGGCGAAAACCGTTCTATTACTCCCGTGGCAACAATCATGCGTTCCGCTCACTTCACTCCAGAGGGGCGCGGTCTTGAAGAGCTTCTAACTGAGTTGAGATCCAATGGACAACACCTGGCAGTTGTGGTCGACGAATTTGGCGGAACCGCTGGACTGGTGACACTGGAAGACTTGCTTGAAGAAATCGTCGGAGAAATCGAAGATGAACATGATCAGATCGATTCAAGGGCGCGCTATACGAAGCTTCTTCCTGTGGGCACATATGTCGTAGAGGGCAGATTGCATTCAGACGAGCTGGAAGCGATAACCGGATGGGTTCTTCCGGAAGGCGATTTCGACACCCTCGCCGGCTTCATGCTCGATCGCTTAGGACATATTCCAGTAGTGGGTGAAAAGGTTCTTGAAGGGGCATGGTCTCTTGAGGTCATGGAGATGGACCGTCTACGAATTGCCTCGGTCAGGATGGTCTTTGCGGGCGAGCAGAGAAAAGACGAGACCAAAGACGGATCACAATGACCTGGAGCTTGGCTATTGCCGGCGTTCTTCTTATCGTCAACGGGTTTTTCGTTGCCGTCGAGTTTGCATTTATTGCCGCAAGACGCTCTCGAATAGAACAGCTATCAGCAGAGGGAGGCGCTCGAGCTGTTGCTGCTATGAGATCGGTTCAAGAACTATCTTTCATGCTTGCCGCAGCACAGCTGGGTATTACCGGGGCATCCTTGGGGTTGGGCTATGTTGCAGAACCCGCAGTTGCTGAAATTCTGGAGTCGGTTCTGCACGGCCTGGTTCCTGATGCGGCCTTGCACACGGTCGTGTTTCTTGGAGCCCTTGTAATCGTTGTGTTTATGCACATGGTGGTAGGTGAAATGGTGCCCAAGAACATTGCGATAGCTGAAGCCGAGCAGAGTGCAATGTGGTTGGCACTGCCAATGCGTGCATTTACGACCGTCTTTAGGCCTCTGGTGGTGTTGTTGAGCAATGCCGGCAACTTTGGACTTCGACTTTTAGGCGTCGAACCGCGAGACGAGCTGCTCGTTGCTCACACCAATGAGGAGATAGCCATCATGCTCGCAACATCTCGAAGCGAAGGGATGTTAGAAGAAGTTGAGCACCGTTTAATGAGTGGAGCCCTTGGCTTTCCTGATCGTTTGGCCCGTGACGTGATGGTCCCATGCGATCAAATCGTTGCAGCGAGAATCAGCGCAACGGTGGAAGAAATTGAAAGTCTCGCGATTGAAACGGGCCATACCCGTTTGCCGGTTTATGGGCGTGATATTGACGAGATATTTGGTTTCATTCACATAAAGGATTTACTAGCCGTTAATCCAGAATCCAGAACCAGGCCTATTTCGGCCTCATCGATTCGGCGCATGTTAATCGTTTCTTCTACTAAGACCCTTCAAGAAATTTTGTTGGAAATGCGGAGAGAACACCGGCACTTTGCCGTGGTTAACGATGCAGCGGGCCAAACAGTTGGAATTGTCACCCTTGAAGACCTTCTAGAAGAGCTGATTTCACCTACTTAAACATCCTGGTGCTTTCATTACGATTTTATGACGGTTATGCTCTGCGAATGCGTGTTTTTCTAGGTCTGCTCCTTTCTTGTGCCTTATTGGCCACTGGAGGACCCGCCTTTGCCGGCGAGGGTGATATAGCTGCAATGAAGCGCAAGGCAAATGAGATCGCCGGCCAACTCTCAAAGGCACGAGGGCGCGTGGCTTCACTTAATGAAGACATAAAGGGTCTTGAGGCTCAAAGTGCCGAAATTGCTGCTCGACACGCCAAGCTCAAGAAAGCAGTAAGCGATATGGCCGTGTCGAGCTATATCAATGGAAGTAACTCGACTGGGTCTACTTCGACCAAAGGCGATATTAATGAGACCGCCAGGGTGGATGCGTTATCCAAGATCGTTACTCAAGATTATCAAGACACGATGGACGCATATCGCAAAACGAGCGAAGACTTGGATCGTTCACGCGAAGCCCTGAGTAGTGCCAAACAAGATGCCGATCAAGCATTGGGAGAAGTCAAGAAACGTTCGAAACAGATTGAAGCTGAATTGGCTCGTCTCCAAGCGCTTGAAGCCAAACGCAAGGCTGAAGAAGCGGCCCGCAAAGAGCAAGAACGCAAAGCGAAAGCTCTAGCTTCAAAAGCTCGCTTTGCCGCTAACCCCGGCTCCGCTGCGCCAGGCAGGATAGT
>CAYGGL010000043.1:0-15212 GCA_964349215.1 uncultured Acidimicrobiaceae bacterium
AACGCCCGCACACGGCTCCGGAGGCCGATGCTCTATCCGCTGAGCTACGAGGGCAAAGCTATGCGACTCTATCGCCGTTCGTCTGGCCAACAAGTCTCAGGCGGTACCATCGCTGATTGTGGATCAGACGACTCGGGTACTTCTTGTTGACGATAACCCGGTGATCCTCGACCTCTTGGTAATCAATTTCGAGTTAGAAGGCTTCACGGTGTTTCAAGCAAGAGACGGCATACAGGCATTGGCCTTGGCAAAAGAACAGAGGCCTGATGTGGTCGTTTCAGATGTAATGATGCCGAATATGGATGGCCTAAAACTCACTGCAGCGCTGAGGGCCGACCTATCCACCTCTACGATTCCAATTATGTTGGTTTCAGCCGAAGCACAAGCGAGCGATATAGAACGAGGTTTGGCAGCAGGTGCCTCCGACTATGTGACCAAACCATTTGACCCCTTTGAATTGATAGATCGGGTAAATGCATTGTTGGCGTCATCGAAGTGAATGCTATTGAGATGAACGCTCTTCCTCCTCATTTACTTCCCCAAACCGCCATTGTTGACGCAAACGGTCGTTTGTCGGTTGGGGGTTGTGACCTTGTCGAAATTGCTGACACGTTTGGCACGCCTTCTTATGTATATGACGAGATACACCTGCGTTCTCAATGCCAACAGGTCCTCGAGGCATTTGGTGCCGGTGCCACCTATGCCACCAAAGCTTTTCTCTGCAAGGCAATGGCTGCACTCGTATATGAAGAAGGATTGATGCTCGATGTTGCAACCGGAGGAGAGCTCCACGTTGCATTGTCTGCCGGTGTGCCTGGCTGTTCGATCATCATGCATGGCAACAACAAATCTGAAGAAGAACTGACCAAAGCACTACAAGTTGGGGCGGGGCGAATCGTCCTCGACAGCCACGACGAAATCGACCGCATCGAATCTTTGGTTAGCGCAGGCGTTGGCGAGCTTCCAAAGGTTTTGATTCGAGTAACTCCTGGTATCGAAGCTCACACTCATGAATACGTAATGACTGGCCAGGAAGACTCGAAATTCGGGTTTGGCTTGGCGAGTGGTTCGGCAGGTGAGGCAGCAAAACGCGCAATCAAGTCTCCGCACATGGAGTTGGTTGGCCTGCATGTTCACATCGGCAGCAACATTTTCTTGCTTGCCTCTTTTGCAAAGGCGATTGAGCGCATAGCACCGTTTGTTCACGAACTTGATCTTCCCGAACTTTCTCTTGGCGGGGGACTCGGAGTCGCTTATGTGACAGGTGAAGAGTCGGTCTCGATTGCTCAATGGGCGCAGGTCTTGACTGGCGCCTGTGAAGATGCGGGCATCACAGCTCGCCTATTTGTCGAACCTGGTAGAGCTATTGCAGCGAGCGCCGGCATCACGGTATATCGAGTCGGTACCATCAAGGAGCTTCCCGGTATACGTACTTATGTTTCGGTCGATGGAGGCATGAGCGACAATCCTCGCCCTGTTCTTTATGGAAGCGGCTATGAGGCCTTTTTGCCAAGGGCGACCTCTTCACCGCGTCCGCAGGCGGTCACTGTTGTTGGCAAGCATTGTGAGTCCGGCGATCTTGTGGTGCGCGAAGCGTGGGTTCCTGACGACTTGGTAATTGGCGATGTTTTGGCAACTCCGGTCACAGGCGCGTATGGACATGTGATGGCCTCTAATTACAACAAGGTTCCTCGTCCGCCGGTGATATTTGTGCGTGATGGTCAAGCTCGGGTGGTAGTGCGTCGAGAAACGTATGACGATCTGATTGCACTCGACCAGTAGGGTCCACTCGAAGCCAACGAGTGAGCCGATAGCGTTGCGGGCATGAAAGATTCTTTGGTGCGAGTTGGTGTGCTTGGTTGTGGCAACGTGGGAGCTGCGCTGATCGCCCTTGTTGGTGAGCGCAGCAAGGAAATCGAGGGCCGCACTGGCCTGTCTCTTGAGGTGCGGCGTGTGGCCGTTCGTAATCTCACCCGAGAGCGCGCAGTGAAGTTGCCTGCGAGTGTCTTTACCCATGATGCGGCCGAGGTGGTGAATGATCCCGACATTGATGTCATCGTCGAAGTCATGGGAGGCATCGAGCCGGCACGAGGCCTATTGCTAGATGCCCTAAAGGCGGGCAAGCCGGTCGTCACCGCAAACAAAGAACTTCTTGCCAACTTTGGTGTTGAACTCTTTGCAGCCGCCGAAAGCGCTGGTGTAGATCTGTTGTTTGAGGCCGCAGTGGCGGGAGCAATTCCACTGATGCGACCGTTACGAGAGTCACTTGCCGGCGAACGAATACGGCGAGTCACGGGCATCGTCAATGGCACGACCAATTTCATCCTCACTCGTATGAGTTCGGCTGGCTCTAGTTATGCCGATGCGCTGGCTGAAGCACAAAGCCTGGGATATGCAGAGCGTGATCCAACCGCTGACGTTGAGGGATACGACGCAGGTGCCAAGGCAGCGATCATTGCAACGGTTGCATTTGGCGCACAGGTTGTGGCTGGCGATGTCTATCACGAAGGCATTTCAGAAGTGACGGCTGAAGACATTGCGTTTGCTCATCGACTTGGCTATGAGATCAAGCTCTTGGCAGTGGCAGAACGAGGTGATGACGACCGTGTCGGCGTACGAGTGCACCCTGCGATGGTGCCTGCATCGCACCCCCTGGCGACCGTTCGTGACAGCTTCAATGCAGTCTTCATCGAAGGTGATTCGGTCGGAGAGCTAATGCTTTACGGACGAGGGGCAGGCGGTTTACCAACGGCTAGTGCAGTACTTGGTGACTTGATTGACGCGGCCGGCAATCTTCGAAAGCAAACGTTTGCCTCACTGGGCCGTCTCGAGAGAGCAGACATATGTCCCATTGATGAGATGCGCGGCCAGTATTACTTAAATACAGAGGTTGCAGACAGACCTGGGGTGTTGCACGAAGTGTCAGGTGTATTTGCTCGTCACAACGTTTCAATCCAATCGATGGAACAAGAAGGACTTGGCGACAAGGCGCGCCTTATCTTCATAACCCATGTTGCGTCGGAATCTTCCATTCAAGCGACCTTGCACGACCTGAGAGAACTCGATGTAGTTCGTAGGGTTGCCTCGATGATGCGCGTGATCGGCCCAGCCTGATGGATGCGTCATGAAGTACATCAGCACCCGAGGATCAGCGCCATCTCTAGACTTTGACGACGTTTTACTCACAGGCCTTGCTCGAGATGGTGGCCTTTATGTTCCGGTAGATCTGCCAACGTTTGACCAAACCAAGCTGCGGTCATTTATTGATCGTCCCTATGCCGAAGTTGCCATTGAAGTTATGTGGCCATTCATCGAAGGTTCGATTGATCGAGACGTTTTTTCAGCAATGGTTTCCGATACCTACTCATCGTCGGTCTTTCGTCATCCTGATGTTTGTCCTCTTGTGGACATAGGCGACCAAACGTGGCTGCTCGAGTTGTTCCATGGTCCGACTCTTGCCTTCAAAGACGTGGCGCTTCAACTCGTTGGGCGCCTGTTCGATCATGTTCTTTCCGCTCGCAATCAACGACTCACTATTGTCGGCGCAACCTCTGGCGACACCGGCTCGGCAGCTATCGAGGCATGTAGAGATCGCGAAACTCTCGATGTATTTATCCTTCATCCTGCGGGTCGAGTCTCAGAGGTGCAGCGTCGTCAGATGACCACAGTCGATTCCCCGAACGTTCACAACATTGCGATCGAGGGATCATTCGACGATTGCCAAGATTTGGTCAAGGGCCTATTTGGAGATCTCGCTTTCAGAGACGAGATGCGCCTCTCTGCTGTTAACTCCATTAACTGGGCGCGCATTCTTCCTCAAGTTGTCTATTACTTCACCGCCGCCATCGCATTGGAAACATCAGGTCGACCCGTGTCTTTTGCCGTCCCGACTGGCAACTTTGGAAATGTGTTGGCCGGCGATTTTGCGAGACGTATGGGGCTTGCGGTTGATCAACTTGTCGTCGGGTCCAATAGAAACGACATCTTGACCCGATTCATCAAAACCGGTCGTATGGAAATGACCGAAGTGCATCCGACAACCAGCCCGAGCATGGACATTCAGGTCTCAAGCAATATCGAGCGACTTTTGTTTGAAATTCACGGACGCAATGGTGAGTTGACTTCGAAACTCATGGAGCAGTTCCGAGCGACTGGCTCGATAGAGGTCAATGATGAGCGCATGGCTGAGTTACGACGTGTCTTCGATGGGGCACGCCTTGACGATGTCGAAGTGGCTGAGGTTATTTCCTCGACCTACGAGCGCACGGGCATTTTGATTGACCCTCACACCGCCGTTGGTCTTGGCGCATCAATTGAATGTCGGCGTGACCCAAGCGTTGCGATGGTCGCGTTGGCAACCGCACATCCTGCCAAGTTCCCAGACGCCGTCGAAGCAGCAACTGGTATTCGCCCGTCGTTACCTCAACACTTGGCTGACCTTTTCTCAAGACCAGAACATGTGGTCGAACTTCCAAATGATCTAGCTACTGTGGCCTCTTACGTAAGAGAGACGTCGGCCCGCGTTTAATACTCCATTTCGAAACTGACAGCTTCGCCGACATGGAAGTCACATGTTCTGCTAGGACATGTGACATGGACGATGAAGTACTGCTTGTAGAGGTGGCTGACAGTGTTGCCATCATTACTTTGAACCGCCCTCAAGTTCGCAATGCCCTTTCGGGCGAGTTGCTCGCCCACTTGTCCAAGGCCGTTATCGACTGTGAGAGTCGAGATGACGTATCTGTGATGATACTGACCGGGGCCGACCCGGCTTTTTGCGCGGGCGTCGACTTAAAAAACCTTGGTTCTGGCGAGGGCGGCTCTATGGTGCCGGGCCCTCGTCAGGGTCCCATTCCTCCTCGGGTAAAGCCTCTGATCGGAGCTATCAACGGGCCCGCAATTACCGGTGGGCTCGAGGTGGCTCTTGCCTGCGATTTCTTGATTGCCTCTGATCGTGCTCGTTTTGCAGATACCCATGCACGAGTTGGGGTCCAGCCACTGTGGGGCCTTACGGTCTTATTGCCACAGGCAATTGGTGTGCGTCGAGCCCGTGAAATGAGCGCCACCGGCAACTTCATCGATGCAGAAACGGCCTATGAGTGGGGGCTTGTGAACCACGTGGTTGACCATGAGAATTTGCTTTCTTTCTGCCGATCGCTGGCTGCTGACATTGTCGGAAACAACTCTGGCGGCGTTCAGCGCATCATGGCTACGTATTCAGAGGGCTCGATGCTTAGTCCTGGCGACGCATGGGATCTTGAAACCCAAGCTGGCCTTGATTGGATGATGTCAGGCGCATCCAACCTTGGCGACATGGACAAGCGCCGTAAAGAAGTCATCGAACGAGGACGCGAACAAAGTGCTGGTTCCTAAACTGCCCGTAGGATCAAGGTATGAAATATGTGGTCTGCATTCCTGACGGCTGTGCCGATGAACCCTTGGAAGAACTTGGTGGGCGTACTCCACTTGAAGCCGCAGATCTCCCAACGTTTGCAGCCCTTGCAGCTCGTGGCGAGGTAGGCAGAGCAGCTGTTATCCCGGCTGGAATGCCTCCCGGCAGCGACGTGGGGAATATGAGCATTTTTGGTTACGACCCTGCACGGTTTCATACGGGTCGTGCCCCGATTGAAGCCGCGGCCATGGGCCTACAGCTAGAGGTTGATCAGGTTGCGTACCGATGCAATCTCGTCACTATCGACGATTCCAACACCATGGTCGATTTTGCAGGTGGTCATCCGAGCACCGAAGAAGCGAGCGAAGTGATCGCAGCATTGCAAGCCGAGCTGGGAAACGACGAGATTTCGTTTCATCCAGGCGTGCAATACAGACACATCATGATTGCCCCTAGCTCTTGGGCAGATGCCGATTGTGTGCCGCCACATGACTTATCAGACCAGGTGGCAGTTTGGCCCAAGGGCCCAGCGGCCGGCCATATCAATACCATCATGGAAGCTTCCAAAGCGGTCGTGAGTCGATTTGGTCTTAAGGCAAACCAGGTATGGCTGTGGGGCCAAGGCTCTCAGCCGGTTATGCCTTCGTTTAAAGAGGCCTATGGTTTGAGGGCCTCACTGTGTAGCGCTGTCGATTTGGTTAGAGGTTTGGGTGCTCTCACCGGTATAGAAGTCGTACCCGTTGAAGGGGCGACTGGTTGGTATGACACCAACTATGAAGGAAAGCGAGATACCGCATTATCTCGGCTCTCCGAAGGTGACGACCTGTTCATTCTCCATGTTGAGGCCACCGATGAGGCCGGCCATGCAGGCAACGTGGCCGAAAAGGTACGTGCGCTGGAAAATTGGGATAGCCGCATTCTGGCTCCGCTGATCGAGGGTTTAGAGGCCCTTGGCCCTTGGCGCTTATTGCTCTTGCCTGATCACGCAACCCCGCTTGCACTGAAGACCCATACGTCTGACCCGGTGCCGTGGCTCTTAGTCGATTCCGCAACCCAAGGACCAGGCGGCACTTATAGCGAATCAGGAGTGGCTGATCTTCCCGTGACCTCAGGCCATGAGCTGATGGCGAAATTGACTGGACGTTAATGACTGACGAAAGCCCGACGATTCCCGAAGGAATTAATTCTTGGACCTGTTACAAGCATCCAAAGAAAAACTGTGGTGTCCGTTGTAATCGTTGTGAAAGGCCAATTTGTGCTGACTGCATGATCTCAGCGCCCGTTGGTTTCCAATGTCGAGAGTGTGTCAAAGCGGCACCTCCAGTTATGTCCATTCGCAGCCTGCCAATCAATCGTCCCCTCGTCACATTGACGATCATCGTGGTAGCAGTGGTGGCGTTTCTTCCCTCACTTGCGGGCGGCTCAAATATTGTCAATGGCAATAACAAACTTGCTGAAGATCTGGCCCTCTTTGGCCCCCTTGTGGCCGAGGGGGAGTGGTGGCGGCTGATGACTTCTGGCTTCGTTCATTATGGGCTAATGCACCTGGGCTTCAACATGGCGATTCTCTACCAACTTGGATCCCAGCTTGAGCCTGTTCTGGGACGGTTTCGTTTCTTGCTTATCTATCTGGCAGGCCTAATCGGTGGATCATTAGGGGCCCTTGTGCTGACTCCTTTGGCACTTACCGGAGGAGCCTCGGGTGCAGTATTTGGACTCATGGGTGCCACGCTCGTTTTGTTGCGGAGTCAAGGTCGCGATTTACGCCAGTCTGGATTGGTCACTTTGTTGGTGATCAACTTGGTGATCACATTCGTGGTGCCGGGAATCTCGATTGGAGGTCACCTCGGTGGTCTTGGCGGGGGCGCTTTAGCGGGATGGTTGATGGTTTCAGGCAAGGCCGAGACCTTAAAAGCCAAGCGGTCGTTAGGGTTGGCGGAGCTGGCCGGCATCGCTATGGTGCTGTTCTTGATAGCAACTACCTTCTTTGGGGCGATTTTTATCTCCTCAAACCCTCTCTGAAAAAAAACTAAAGTATTGGCTTAAAGTTGTCGATACTCTCAAGGAGAGCTATTCTGACATCGCAGCACTTGCCACCTCGGTTGCAACCCCGTGAAAAGCGCAGGGTACCCGTTGTTGGTTTCCCAAGATTGATAAATATTCCAGTCCGTCAGTCATGGGGCCCTCTTTTAAAACACCCTTCCTGGCCATCCTGGTGGGGGCAAACAAGGGCAAGTGAGGCAACGGAAACCAATTGGTTGCCGGGGGTAAATGTGTTGTGTCTATCTGGACACGATGTTGTGATCATCGGTCACTGAGTAGTGACAAATAGATGATTCGAATAGAGGGGAAATTGCCGATGAGTGATCCTGTACTCGAGCGCTCAGTTCTTGAACGCAAAGAGAGAGATGAGCTTCAATCAATAGCTCGGGCGATGGGGGCATCTCCAACTTCGCGAACGCGCAAGGCAGATCTTGTTGACATGATCTTGACCACAGCTGGGATCATCACGGTTGATTCGTCTTCCAACGGTCGTTCGTCTACTACCTCTGGTGTTGTTGATGTAAAGCCAAGTGAGGTCGAAGAGACAACTTCACCCGTTCAAGAATCGAGTCCTACTTCAGAGGGGGATCGAACCGAGGTCACCCAATCCATCGATGCTGCTAAATCTCCCGAGGTGATTCAACCCGCCGACACCAGCGAATCTGTAGGCGCAAGCCATGGCGCTGATCAAGCTTCAGATGAAACGTCGAGCACAGGCTCGACAGATTCTGTAGCTGTCGCTGGGAAAAGCAATGGCACTCGTAGTGATGCCGTTGGCCGAAGTGGCAATGGACAACGCGGTCCGGGTCAGCAAAGAGGCCCTGGCGCAGGTGATCGACCCCGCCAAGATCGTCAGCGTAATGATGAAGGTGAAGGAGATGCAGGCAGCCGACGTCGTCGACGCAGAGGCAGGGGTGACAACCGTCCAGATAGAACTGACCGTCCCGAGCGCAATGACAATCGTCAAGAAGAGCCATGGTCTGGTGAGCCAGTTGTTTGCGAGGGCCTTTTAGACCTGCGTGATGATGGCTATGGGTTTGTTCGCACCAAGGGATATCTTCCAAGTAACGACGACATTTATGTGTCGGTAAAACAGACTCGCCAATTTGGCTTGCGTAAAGGTGATTACCTGGTTGGGGCCAGTCGTCCGGCTTTACGTAACGAGAAGAACCCCGCACTTTTGAGAATTGACAGCGTCAATGGGAAAGACCCCGAAGAGGTCAAGTCTCGTCCGCGCTTCGAAAGCCTCACCCCACTATTTCCTGATGAGAAGCTGTGTCTTGAGACCCCGAACGATCCTTCGAACATGACCGCTCGTATCATTGATTTGATCTCGCCAATAGGCAAAGGCCAGCGTGGCATGATCGTCTCGCCGCCAAAGGCCGGCAAAACCACAATCATGAAACAGATCGTGAAATCGATCGAGGCCAACAACCCAGACGTGCATCTTATGGTGTTGCTTGTTGACGAGCGGCCCGAAGAGGTCACAGACATGCGAAGGTCTACTAAGGGCGAAGTGATTGCTTCAACTTTCGACCGTCCTGCCGACGAGCACACTTCGGTGGCTGAACTAACAATTGAACGAGCCAAGCGCCTTGTTGAAAATGGTCAAGACGTTGTCATTGTCCTAGACGGCATCACTCGCTTGGCCCGTGCTTACAATCTCGCCGCTCCTGCTACTGGACGAATCATGTCCGGCGGTATCGACTCTGGTGCGCTCTATCCTCCAAAGAAGTTTTTCGGTTCAGCTCGCAATGTCGAAGAAGGTGGATCATTGACGATTCTTGCGACTGCACTTATAGAGACGGGCTCCAAGATGGACGAGGTCATCTTCGAGGAGTTTAAGGGCACCGGCAATATGGAACTTCGTCTTGATCGCCGTCTTGCCGAGCGCCGGATTTATCCTGCGATCGATGTTGATGCGAGCTCCACGCGACATGAAGAGCTTCTCTTCGATCGCAAGCAACTCCAACAGGTTTGGCGGGTACGTCGTGCGCTTAATGCCTTGTCTTCTGAAGGCGCATCTCCAAGTGCTGCATTGGAACGCCTGATGGACGGCATGAAGACCTTCAGCTCAAACGACGAGTTTTTGGCGGAGGCCGCAAAGGCTTAGTGCCACCAAGACCTGATGATCAGCTCAGGTGAATATCTGAGGCTCTTAAGTGACCATCTTGATCGTTTGATAGGGCTGTCTTGGCAGTTTGGCGTCGCAACCTTCTTTGAATCAAGACGAGGTTTGCGGCCACAAACGCTAGTGATAGAGCCGCCAAAAGAATGGTCGTAGAACTCGGTGGTTCAGATGCATTATGGGGAAGTGTTGTGGCGCCCATCCCAGTTGAAGTGACATCGATCTGATGGGTGACCGACAATGGAGTGCCTGCGGCAGAAGCCCCACTGATCTCGATTGTGTAAGTTCCAGTTTTCAAATCAGCAGGTAAAGGAATCTTGAGCGCCAGGGCACCATTGGCATCGGTTGTGCCGGTACCAAGGGAACGTTTGTCAGAGCTGAGACTTATCGCCACTGTTTGATTTGGTCCCAAGCGCAGGGCTGGTGGGGAATCGGGTTTGGCGGGAACGTTAACGTCGACCATGACTCCCGAATTAGAAAGAGTAGAGGTCTCCTGAGCGCCGACGGGGCCCACTGCCCACACACCGAAGAACAGGCTCAAACACACGCGGGCGATCCCCGGTTGCCTCCACCTCCGACGTTTCCTAGTCATCGTGGTAAACAATCGGCTCCCCTTGGGTTTCGCTTGAGGTCTATTTTGAAGACTTTAGTCAGGTATCTATTCGTTATTTTCAATATCTCCCCATAGACTTGCCATCACTATGAAGCCCGAGATCCACCCCACGTATGAAGTCGCCCGTGTGTCGTGTTCGTGTGGCAACGTCTTTGAGACCCGCTCTACCGTTAACGAGTTGCGTAGTGAGCTTTGCAATGAGTGCCATCCCTTCTTTACGGGCAAGCAAAAGCTCGTAGATACAGGTGGTCGCGTCGAGCGCTTCCAGCGCCGTTATGGCGAGCGCAAAAAGGGCGCAAAAAGCGCCAACTAGCATCAAGCGATAAAAGTTGTCACTTTCGGCGGCGAAACTTGCCGCCATTGTTGGAAATCACCTCGGCGAGCGTATAGCACCAGACGCTGCGGTAGAACTTTCTGCCGGCAGTGCTCTCGTTGTTGGAAACGATGCCTGGGTATTAAACGATCAAGATGATGGGCGAACCCTAGGTCTGGCCCTCGCTTGGGCTGGACGACAGCCCAAGGCAGAACGGCTCAATCTCCTTGTCAGCACTCAAGCGTCACTTTTCGCTTATCAGGCAGCTGCCTTTTCTTTTCCCATCAAGGTTTACCAACTTGGGGCTAAATCTCTGACCTCTGCCACAGCCGAGCCACCAGAAGTTCGGGCCGAACTTCACCCGGATCTAGCTCAATATCGCTCTCTTTTTGTTGAGGCGGGTGCTCTTGCGGTTATTGAGCAAAACATGTTGATAGCCGAAGTTCTGGGACTCGAAGTTGCACGAGCTTTTATGGCCGATGGTCGTGCGACCTTAGAGATCGGCATTGGCCGCCTTGATCGAGAGGCCCATCAACTAATCAACTCACAACGACCAAAGGCCGAGATCCTGATCGATGCCGTATCTCTTGTGAAGAAATATCGTCATATTGGGGCAGCTCCTCATCCTTTAAATCGCATTGCTCGTGAACGTTTTGTTCGCTCATTGTTGATTGATGCACCTAAGTTGGTGGGAGCGAAAGAGTTAAAACCGTTAGAGGGATTACGAATCGCTCCCGATTTACGCACCCCGTGGCCGGCTATGGCAGTTGGAGTCGACATAAGTGACCGGCCTCTGATTGTGGCGTGCTCAGTTGGTGTCGATCTCGCCCTTGTGCCGATGGCGGGTGAAGTCCGCATGCTCGACGGCAGGGGGGCCCGACTTTTGTTGGCCATGCCCGCTCGTGATCTGCACCAGATTACGACGATGTTGGCCGGGTTTTTAATCGCACCTGTAGAGATGGTCCCCCTCGATCCGCTGACCTGGGCGGTTGGGTCGTAGCCTGAGAGAGTGTTCGAACGTTTAGCTGCTATGGAAGATGAGTTCGCGGAGCTTGAAAGACAGCTGAGTGATCAAAATATAATTGCTGATCGCGATCAACTGCGGGTGGTCTCGCAACGTCACAAAGAACTCGAGCCCATCGTCGCAGCGAGTCGTATATATAGGCAGGCAAACGAAGATCTTGCCGTTGCCAAGGAAATGTTTGCAGAAGCAACTGGTGATGACAGAGCGATGGTTCAAGCTGAGATTCTCAAAGCGGAACAGACCATTGCGAGCGTTGAAGATGATCTAAAAGTTTTGTTATTGCCACGTGATCCAAATGATGGCAAGAACGTGATTGTTGAGATCAGGGGAGCCGAGGGTGGAGAAGAAGCGAATCTTTTCGCAAAGAATCTCTTTGACATGTATTCGGCCTATGCCCAGCGAGTTGGATTGAAGACAGAAGTGCTGGGAAGCGACCCTTCTGACATGGGTGGATTCAACGAGATCACTTTTTTGGTCAAGGGCAGCGATGCGTGGTCTCATTTTGAACACGAAGGCGGTCCACATCGAGTGCAGAGGGTCCCCGTTACCGAGAGCCAAGGACGGGTGCACACGTCTTCTGCCACGGTGACTGTGTTGCCTGAGGCTGAAGAAGTCGACGTACATATTGATCCAAACGATTTGCAGATAGATGTATATCGCTCGTCAGGCCCAGGTGGCCAAAGCGTAAACACCACCGACTCAGCGGTGAGAATTACGCATAAACCCACAGGAATTGTGGTTGCCATGCAAGACGAGAAGAGCCAGATTCAAAACAGGGCTAAGGCGCTTCAGGTTCTGCGAGCGCGCATTCTCAAAGCTGAACAAGATCGCCAAGCCGCAGAGCTTTCAGAACAGCGGAGAGGCCAGATTGGTGGCGGCGGTCGTTCAGAAAAAATCCGTACTTATAACTACAAAGAGAATCGAGTCAGTGACCACCGCATTGGGCTGACTCGCTACAACCTTGACAAAGTGCTGGCAGGTGAACTCGACGAGTTTGTAGATGCCCTTCTACAGGACAAGCGGACCCGCCAACTTGCCGGCGAGGACTAAGCAAGGTCCAGGTGGTTTCACTAAGAGAGATGGCAGCTGATGCGGCGTTGCGACTTGGCAGTGCTCGATCAGAACTGGGCCTCCAGGTCGACAACCCCGAACTTGAAGCACGTTGGTTGGTCGAACAGGCGTCTGGGTATGAGGGAAGCGAATACCTGCTTGCTTTGGACGAGCCGGCCACTAAACGCATGGTGGCAAGTTTCGATTCCATGCTTGAGCGACGCCTCAAGGGTGAGCCCCTCCAGTACGTGCTCGGGCGTTGGAGTTTTCGCCATCTCGATGTCATGGTTGACCGACGAGTCTTGATTCCTCGTCCTGAAACCGAATTGGTGGTTGAGGTGGCGCTCGAGCAACTTCGTCGCCTTGGGGGAGATGAGCGAGCTACCACGGTAGTAGATCTGGGAACGGGCTCTGGGGTGATTGCTCTTTCGATTGCTATGGAAGTTGTTCAGTCTCAAGTGTGGGCAGTAGATCGTTCGGCTCAAGCACTTGAGATAGCACGAGCCAATCTTGTCGGACTAGGCAGGCCGGCGATGCGGGTGCGAATGCTCGAAAGCGACTGGTTTGATGCACTGCCAGACGAGTTGTGCAACAAGGTCGATTTGATCGTGGCCAACCCGCCCTATGTTGCCGAGCATGAGATTCAGGATCTGCCAAAGGTTGTGGCCGACTGGGAGCCAATCGGTGCACTGGTCTCGGGCCCCACGGGGTTGGAGGACTTAAATCATATTGTGACAACTGCACCCACTTGGCTGACTCGCCCCGGCGCACTCGTTTTGGAGTGTGCCCCTCACCAAGTAGATGCAGTTGCCTCAGATGCCCGCAATGTGGGGTTCGATAATGTCACGGTCTTTGATGACCTAACCGGACGTCACCGAGGAATCATCGCAATCCTCAGCGGTTAGCCCCTTAGCCCGCCTTCACAACCCTTCGGTTGGCGTAGACCTAATCGGGAGGGGTGTAGTCTAAGGCGGCATGAAGCTCCTTCTTTTTTCCCAAAAGTTGATCTATAGCGGCGCCAATATTGTCGCTATTGACTTGGCTGGTCAGATGAAGGATCTCGGTCATGAAGTCATCGTCTATGGCCCCGAAGGCCCGATGGTAGACAGATTGTCTGAGTTGGGCCTCGATTACCGTGCTGCAAACACTGGTCATGAGTTCAATACTCAATGGCCATCCCTACGAACATCTAGAGAACTTCGCAAGTTGGTCAAAGCCGAAGGGATCGATCTCGTTCATACCTACGAGTGGCCGGCCTGTCTTGAGGCATTGATGGGCCCATATAGGGCCGACGGGGTTCCCCTGGTGGCGAGCGTAATGTCTATGAGAGTTGAGAGGTTTATGCCCCGATCTATTCCAGTAATTGTTGGAACGAGGGGTTTACGAGATGGATTGGTGCGTTCCAAGTACCGTTCAGTGACCTTCATACCTCCTTCAATAGATGTAAGGAATGACTCGGCAGGCTTCGGCCTCTCTGATTTCCGCAAAGAAATTGATATGCCCGATGAGGCGATGATGGTGGCGATAGTCTCCCGGCTTTCTCCTATGAAAATGCAAAGCACACTCGAAGCGATGGAGGCAATAGCCGAACTTTCAAAGACCAAAGATGTCAGGCTGGTCATCGTGGGTGGGGGTTCATCGGAAAATGAGGCCAAGGAAAAGGCAAGGACTTTAAACAGTGTCTTAAGCCGTGATGTGATCTGTTTTACCGGTCCACTTGGAGATCCAAGACCTGTTTATGATGCTGCTGATGTAGTGATTGGTATGGGCAGCTCAGCACTTCGTGGGCTGGCATTTTCTAAGCCCGTCATTGTGGTTGGCGATAATGGCTATGCAGAACTGTTTACCCCAGAGACAAGCGGTGAGTTCGTCGTCCAGGGCCTTTGGGGTTTGGGAGAGGGCGATGGGGTTAAGCGCATTCGAAATCATCTAGAGATACTTTTAGATGATGTTTCACAGCGAGAGACGCTAGGAAATTTCGGGCGGAAGTTTGTATGCGAGCGGTTTGCCTTAGAGAAGCAAGCCGAAGCTTTGTCTCGGGTTTATGAACAGGCACTTGAGCATCCACCTCAGCCAAGTGATCGACGATTTGATGTAGCGCGAACCATTGCTCTCCTAGTGACAGAACGAGGCAAGGGTTTGATTAGGCGCCGAGGTCGGCGCCTAACAAAGCTTCCTCAGGCATAAAAAGCTTCATTCCCCGAGCTTGGGTTTATAAATTGCGAGTCCACGCTAGACTTGAGATTGCTCATTTTCTGCGTGTCCGCATTCAGGTGAGCTCTATCTATTAAGGTCAGATACGACTTTCTCATAGCCCGAGATGACGGAGATACCTTGGAATTCAAGAATGTGGTTAGGGCGCTTCGCCGACATTGGATCGCATCTCTTTTCATCTTTGCATTCATTGTGGTTGCAGGCTCCTTCGTCGCTTACATGCCTCCAGACAAATATGAGGCGAGTGCGATCGTTCTGGTTCAGCCGAATCCTGAAAAGGCCAACATCACGCCCCAGATAATTGGCCTGATGGTCCCTTCCATGCTGGCACAACTCGATAGCCGGTCCTTTCGTGAAAGGGCGTTGGCAAGCGTATCCAGCGATATTCGCTCTGCGAGAGTTCGCATATCTGCGGTGGACAGTTTTGGATCAGGT
>CAYGGL010000044.1:0-15196 GCA_964349215.1 uncultured Acidimicrobiaceae bacterium
ACTCCAAAGATTGCGGTCGTAGTCGCATCAACCCTTGCCATCGGAGCTCTTGGAATAGTTGCAAGTAGACCAATCATCGGGATTACAGGAGCGATCCTGATATTCGTTGGATTCATAAATGCCAAAAGTCGATCTGTTCTTAGTTTGGCGACATTTGGATCCTTCGCTATTGGTGCTGCCTACATCGGCATGCGACAAATTATCCGTTCTCCATCAGCCGAAAGCGCATGGCCCGGACATTTTGAAACTGCACACTGGCTTTCTATGGCGGCTGTTCTCTTTCTCTTGGGCCACGCCTTGGTGGAGTGCTTAAGAAGGCCGACTGATAGCGAAGATAATGACGACAAACCACCGCAAAAGCGCTCTGAATGGCTGACTGCCATCTCGAAACGGTTCCCATCATCGCAGCGGTTCCGTTATTTATCAGCTTGCGCTTATGGAAGTTTTTTCGGCTTGATCGTCTTCGTCTGGATGCTCACCACAGGCAGTTGGAATCTTTTTGCTTGGAAAAAAATGGGGAACTTCTACGACGCCCAAGCACTTGCTTTCTTGGACGGAAAGTGGAACGTTCCTCAACAAGTTCTCGGCATCGAAGCCTTTACCGTTGACGGAAAGTCCTATCTATATCAAGGACCAGTACCCGCTTTATTGAGGGTGCCGATCATGGCATTTGGAGACCATCTGGATGGACGGTTGACACAAGTTTCAATGCTTATTGCCTATGTCGTGATTATGGCAATTACTGCTCGCCTCGCTTGGTTCATACGGCAACTGATGCGAGGTGATGAACCCTTGACGACGTACGAACTTATCGGCATTGGCTCACTGATGGGCTTATTGGGTGGGGGTTCAAGTCTTGTGTATCTGGCAAGCAGGGCATGGGTTTATCACGAAGCGTTGATGTGGGGAGTAGCGTTCTCGCTTTGGGCTATCTACGCACTCATTTGCTATATCACCAAGCCCACTGGGATGCGTCTTGCCTTGGTATCACTGCTCGCCGCCGCAGCACTGGGCTCGCGCGCATCGATCGGCCTGGGCCCACTTGCCGGGCTCTCAATAACATGTGGCTTCGGCCTTATGAAGGCCATGCAGTGGCGTGCGAGACTCGATAAGGGCATGGCCCTATTCAAGAAAATATTGGGCCTGGGCATAGCTCCGCTATTTCCCCTCGGAGTTTATGCACTTGTTAATTTCATTAAATTTGGCACGTTATTCAGCGTTCCATTTGCCAACCAGGGTTTTACCCGCGTAGATCCCGCTCGCCAAGAAATGCTTGCTGCAAACAATGGCACTCTCTTTGGTCTCAAGTTCATCCCAACCACTCTTTGGCACTATCTCGACCCCTCCGCCTTGGGTCTCACGCGTCGATTCCCATTTATAGATTTCCCACCTCTGCCGGGGCGAATAATCGGCGATGTTCAATTCGATCTCATCGACCGAACCGCAAGCGTTACAACGACACTTCCCGTTCTCTGCCTACTCAGCGTTTTGGGAATCATGGCAATGATTCGCACACGACAAACTGCTGGACCAGATGCTTCTTCGCTCGGAATACTGCGAGTGCCTTTACTTGGCGCATTAGCGGGCGGACTTACCATCTTGCCCTTTGGGTACATCGCACATCGCTATCTAGCTGACCTTTTCCCATTCTTCGTGGTTAGTGGCCTCGTTGGCTTTAATGTGCTTGCACGGCGCCGATTAAGTGGAGTGGCTGTCTCGAGGGCGGCATTGGTCGTTGTTGTCAGTCTTGGGGTGTTCACTACGGGAGCGAATCTTTCGCTGGCGACCATTTTTCAAAGAGCTTTCAGTCCCGACGTTCCACCAAGTGTGGTCGCTGGTCTTGTTGGCTTCCAACAAGATGTTGACTCGCGGACAGGGCGAGTACTTGGAGGATTCAAGGCTCCCTCGGTCCAGCAACACGCGGAGCTACCCCTAACCGGAGCCTCAGGATCACTAGTGATAGTTGGCGATTGTGATGGGCTCTATCTCAACGATGGCATGATCGTAAACAGCGTTAAACGTACGCCTTGGGTTCCAGTCGAACGCACATTAAAAACGGGACTTCATCGTGCCAAGACAAGCTTCGATAAACAACCTAAAGGTACAAGCGAAGAGATCTTTAGCTTCGAAGATGGCGCCGACAAGGCCGTCATAACTGCAACCCATATTGATAATGAGCATCTTCGATTCGAACTATCAGGTTCACCGGCTTTTGGATGGAAGAAAAGAGCGCTGCCCGTTTATGTAGAGATGGGTAGAACGTATGTACTCGAAGTCGTTGCAGACGCAAGTGTCCATTCGTTAATTGTCAAACTTGACGATCAGATAGTTCTCGAAACTTTCTATTGGTATCGAGGCGAAAGGCTCAGATTTCCGTCTCGTTTCCAGGTAGTTCCTACACTGGCAACGCTGTGTCAAAAAGTACGTGCAGCTGCTGGTTTGGTCTCGAGTTCATAGATGAACTGATAACCGAAAAACGTTGGGCGCAGTCGCAAGGCAATTCGCTCAACATGTCGGAGCAGCGAAGTAACGCCCTTTTTCTCGCTGGCGATCGGGCCACCTCGATCGGTTACTTCGAACGGCAACCCGACGATCTCGCGTTGGCAAATCACAAACCCAGCCCTGTCGATCATTTTCTCGATTGAACGTCGGGTGAAGAAACGTAGATGTCCTTGGTCAAGAATTCCTCGACGGTCGTAGTCGAAAAGACCAAAAGCGACACGAGCACGCGGGTACCAGTGAGCGAAGTTTGGAACACTGATCAACAATGACCCACCTGGGGTAAGTCGAGTAGCAATTTCAGCCATCAACTTCGCTGGGTTTGGAACATGTTCCAGGACATCGGCCGCAATGATGACATCGAAGCCACCACTAACTTCATCGGGAATACCAAGAGAAAGATCTGCTTCAACAAAGTGATCAACGCTATTGATCACCTCGTCATGTTTTTCGATATCAATGCCTGTTACGACGTGGCCCATTTCGCTTGCCTTGGAAGCCATAGCTCCACTGGAGCAGCCAATGTCAAGCACTCGACCCGGGTCATGACGTGCTAGCCAAGAAAGCAGCACCCCATGGGAGCTGTCTTCAGATTGTTTCATCTCATAAGCCTGATCAGAAAAGGCAAGCTCACCCGAACCAAAGCCCATCTTGTGGGCCTTATAACGCAGGACTTCGCCCGCAACATCTCGTGCATAGGCCATTCCGTTTACATAACAAATCTCATCGCCGTAATAAGTGGGAATAGGAACTTCAACGATTCTTTTAGAGGCTTCATGTAGTTGAAGGATGATCTGAGTATCGAAATCGAAATCGTCAGAGTTCTGTTCAAAAGGAATTTCCTCAAGAGCGGCAACGCTGTAGGCCCTATATCCGGAGTGCCATTCGGTAAGTTCAAGGCCCGCTACGGCATTTTGAAATGTGGTGAGAATACGGTTGCCCACATATTTGTAAAGTGGCATGCCACCTCGTCTGGCTTCACCTCTAGCCATCATCCTTGAGCCAAACACTGCATCTGCATAATCGGACTCAAGTGGTGCCACTATCTGCGGTAATAACTCGGGGGCGTATTGGCCATCTCCGTGCAACAACACGACGATGTCGAGGTTGTTCTTAATGGCCCAGCGATAGCCTTCCTTTTGGTTTCCTCCATATCCACGATTCTCGCGGTGACGAACAACCGTCAGAGGTAAGGACTTGTTTGCCCTTTGGTAATCGAGACCGACTTCGTATGTGTCATCGTCGCTATGGTCATCACAAACCAAGACTTCGTTGATTCGCGACACAAAGTCTTTTGGAATGCGATCAAGGACCTTTTCAAGTGTTGAAGCAGCATTATAGGCAACTACCAGAATGCCAATTTTTTTCATGGATCTACCCGCTTTTTTATAACTGTCTTGAGTCCATGAAAATCCTACTCTTCCTTGCCCACGAATCTCTTTATGTTAGATTGGCTCGGTGCCAAGGGGTCGCTCATCGACCTTAACTTGACATTTCGGTGCTCGAAAAGCACGATTTGGCACCTGCGGCCCCATAGTGTCTGCGGTTTTTTCACGTCATCACTTGGTTATAAACCCTCATCAAGGAGCAATAAATGAATCCTGTCATCGGAGCCGAAGGCGGCTACCAGGCGTTTACCCTGGGCGACGCTGAATGGATGTGGCTGGGCTTCTCAGTCGCTACTGCGATTTTGGCGCTTGCCGTTGGCTTTTACCTGATGAGAGGCGTGTTAGCTGCCGACCAGGGAACGCCGAAGATGATCGAGATCGCAACAGCGATCCAAGAAGGTGCTCAGGCATACCTGAACCGTCAGTTTAAAACCATCGGAGTAATCCTGATCCCGCTGGTGGTAATTGTATTCTTCACCTCGACTGCGGTGTTGAAGCCAGACGGAACAGAGGCATTGTCCTTTGTCCAGTCGGGCATATTCAGAACTATCGCCTTTGTGGCTGGCTGTTTTCTTTCAGGGCTCACGGGTTTCATAGGTATGGGTCTTGCAGTTCGGGGCAACGTACGTACCGCTGCTGCTGCTCGCACCGGCTCTTTGCCTGCAGCACTCAAGGTCGCATTCCGCACAGGTGGAGTAGCCGGCATGTTCACGGTGGGCCTTGGTCTTTTGGGAGCAACTGTGATCATTATTGCCTTCCAAAATACGAGCTCGGCGATTCTCGTAGGCTTTGGGTTTGGTGGCTCGCTAATCGCTCTGTTTCTGCGAGTCGGTGGAGGTATCTTCACCAAGGCAGCAGATGTGGGTGCTGATCTTGTAGGAAAAGTAGAAGCGGGTATTCCTGAAGATGACCCCCGTAACCCGGCGACTATTGCCGACAACGTTGGTGACAATGTGGGTGACTGCGCAGGTATGGCCGCTGATCTTTTCGAGAGTTATGAAGTTACCCTCGTTGCTTCCATCATCTTGGGGGTAGCTGCATTTTCGTCACTTGACTTGAACCCAGTTATTGGTCTCATCTTCCCTGTTGCTGCTCGTGCCATTGGCGTATTGGCCTCAATTGCGGGAATCTTTGCGGTACGAGCCACAGAAAGTGATAAGTCAGCAATGGCTCCTATCAACCGGGGCTTTTTAACCGCCGGGATCCTCACCGTCTTGGGTACTGCAGTTGTAGCGTTCACATACGTTGGGAACAGCGATTTCAACGAAGGTTGGCGTATGTTCGGCGCCGTCGTAGTTGGTCTCGTCCTGGCCCAAGTGGTGAGTCGTTTGACCGAGTACTACACGTCTACCGAATCAAAGCCGGTGCGAGACATCGCCAAGGCGACACGCACTGGTCCTGCAACAACAGTTCTTTCGGGAATCAGCTCTGGTCTCGAGTCAACCGTATGGGCCATCGTTGCCATTGCGGGCGCACTTGGTGTTGCGATAGCACTAGGTGGCGGCAATATTCAGTTCACCTTCTACCTCGTTGCTCTTGCCGGCATGGGTATGTTGGCTACAACCGGCGTCATAGTCTCCGAAGATACCTTCGGCCCCGTTGCCGACAACGCAGCAGGTATCGCTGAAATGTCAGGTGAATTCACCGGCGAAGCAGAGCGCATCATGGTCAGCCTCGATGCGGTGGGCAATACCACCAAGGCGGTCACCAAGGGCTTTGCTATCGGTTCGGCCGTAATCGCTGCCGTTGCCTTGTTTGCTTCCTATATAGAAACAATTGCAAACGAAACTCTCTCGAGCGCCGCAATACAAGCAATCGAAGAAGCCGGTGGCAGTATTTTCAGTGTCATCCAGATCAATGTTGCTGATCCTAAGACCTTCATCGGTTTGCTAATCGGTGGATCAATTGCCTTCTTGTTCTCCAGCTTTGCTATCAGTGCAGTAAGTCGCACAGCAGGAGTTGTGGTCCAGGAAGTACGGCGTCAGTTCGCTGATGGAAAGATCATGAGTGGCGAAAAGCGTCCTGATTATGGACCCGTCATCGACATCTGTACCGCTGCATCGCTACGAGAGCTAACTACTCCTGCTCTATTGGCGGTTCTTACCCCGGTAATCATCGGCTTTGGTATCAATTACTACGCCCTCGGTGCCTTCTTGGCGGCAGTCATCCTTACCGGTCAGCTCATGGCTAACTTCTTGTCCAACTCAGGTGGAGCATGGGACAACGCCAAGAAATACATCGAAGATGGAAACGAAGGCGGAAAAGGCTCTGATGCTCATAAAGCGGCCGTAATTGGAGATACGGTTGGCGACCCATTCAAAGACACCGCCGGTCCTGCTCTGAATCCATTGATCAAGGTGATGAACCTTATTTCGCTCTTGATCCTTCCTGCTGTAATCAACATGCAAGACAACGACGCAGGTCGATTCGCCATTGCCGGAGTGTCTTTGCTTGTCCTGCTGGGTGCAATAGCGTTCTCAAAGCGCGAGCCTCAAGACTTTGCAGCAGAGATCACGACTGCTGGTTAAGATCCAGGAGTGAACACCCCCCCAGAAGACCCTGAAACCTTGGCAGCAAGGGACTACCCGGGAGTTCGGGCACCTGAGCGTACGACCATGATATTGTCATGGGGAATTTCGATAGCAACACATGAGTGGGGGGACCCAGATGCTCCCCCGCTTGTGTTGTCTCACGGTGGATTTGACTTCTCCGGCACCTTTCATCTCTTGGCTCCGCTTCTTGCAGATGCGGGCTGGAGGGTAGTTGCTTGGGATCAACGTGGTCATGGTGACTCGGAACATGCAACCCTTTACAGCTGGGATGCAGACGTGCGCGATGCACTAGCCGTACTCGATTCCGTCAGCAAAGAACCATGCCCAGTCCTCGGCCATTCCAAGGGTGGGAACCTGATGATGCAGTTGGCTGACGCGCAGCCTCACCGCATCAGTCATCTAATCAACCTCGACGGCCTACCTTCGAAGTGGCCCTCTCCTGACGTTTCTGATCATGAACGTACGCTCATGCTCTCTGAAGAATTGACATCGCGCCTTGACCATCGCCGTAAGGCCGGCACCAAAGTGCGCAGGCCGGGCACCATAGAAGAGTTAGCCAATCGTCGTGCCGTCATGAACCCACGCCTTGATCTTAAGTGGCTTCAATATCTGGTCACCGTTGGGGCTCGTCGTGATGAAGATGGATGGCGTTGGAAAATAGACCCGGCATTACGACTCGGTGGTTTTGGACCCTGGCGACCGGAATGGGCATTACAGCGTATGCCAAGTTTGAGTATGCCCTTTTTGGGAGTTTTAGGTCTTGAGCCTGACGCAATGAGTTGGGGAACAAAACCCCATGACGTCATCCCCTTCCTTCCGATTGGTGGCCGTCTTGAATCTCTCGAAGAGACCGGACACTTTGTTCATGCCGAACGGCCTGCCGAAGTTGCTGCCTTAATTCTTGAGTTCTTGCCAGATGTTTAACCAGCTGAGGAACAAAAGATGAGCCTTTCTGAAATGATCATGTTGACCCACGTAAAGGCTGAGTTGGCCCTTCATCATTTAGCACAGGGTGAAGGACGCCCCTTGCTCTTACTGCACGGCCTGGGCGAATGTTCGCCGACATCGGTACCCCAAATTGCATCTGGATGGCCGGGTCCTATTTGGGCGTTGGACTTCACCGGACATGGTGAATCAATGGTTCCGATAGGTGGTGGCTATACCAGCGAAATGCTTATGGCTGATGTGGACATAGCGATTGCCCATTTGGGAGAGGTAACAATTCTGGGCCGTGGTTTGGGCGGCTATGTGGCCCTCTTGATAGCCGGGGCACGCCCATCACTGGTGCGTGGCGTGATTATCACAGATGGCCCAGGGCTCTTCGGGGGTCCAAGTAGTGGACCAAGCTCATCACACATCCTCACCGTTTCAGTCCCCCCTCAGGGACCAAATAGTCCATCACCTGATCCATTTGCCCTCATTGAACTTTCGACCGACATACGTCCGCCTGATTATGCAACAAACTTCACTCGCATTGCTGCACAAATGTCAGGCCTTGAGCGACCTATCACAATGGCTGCTCGTGGCCGTTCGCCTTGGATAGATGCAGTTATTCAAGAGGTGGGTGTCGATGTCAATACCGTTGAGGCGGCATTGACTGCATACGCAGCCATTACGTAATTAATCTCTAAACCAAATGAACGACTTGGTAGAAACTCCTTCAGGTCTCATACGGGCCGGTCACCATCGCAGGTCGCCAGATTCGGGTCGGGCAGGGAAAAATATCTATGCCTTTAAGGGCATCCCTTATGCCAAGGCTCCAGTAGGTGAATTACGATTTGCTCCTCCTGTCGAGCCCAACTCGTGGACCGGAGTTCGTGAGACAGATAAGTTTTCGCCAGTCTCGATGCAGAACTCATCGAGCGTTGACCGCCTGATTGGGTCAAAACCCCCGGAGATGAGCGAAGACTGTCTGACTCTAAATGTCTGGACTCCCGGCCTCGACGACGAGAAGCGGCCGGTGATGGTCTGGATTCACGGGGGTTCGTTTCTATCAGGCTCTGGCCGAGCTCCTTGGTATGACGGAACGTCATTTGCCGATCAAGGTGACGTCGTAATAGTGACAATCAACTACCGGCTTGGTCCTTTGGGCTTTCTCTATCTCGCCGAGTTCGGCGAAGAGTTCAAAACCTCTGGAAACCTGGGCGTGCTTGACCAAATCGCCAGTCTTAGATGGGTCAAGGAAAACATCTCATCCTTCGGTGGAAACCCTGACAATGTAACGGTCTTTGGCGAATCTGCCGGCGCAATGAGTATCGGGGCTCTTCTTGTTTCCCCTTTGGCCAAAGGGCTATTTCATAAAGTCATCATGCAAAGCGGGGCCTGTGACAACATCATCGATTCCGATGAGGCCAGCCGAGTTACCCAACAACTTCTTGATGCTCTAGGGCTGGACAAAGGCAAGCACACTCCAGAAAAATTGCGAGAAATCCCAACCCATGCGTTGTTGGAGGCTCAAGCCGGCGTTCGTATGTTGCATATGCAAACCGGAATGCCTTGGCGTCCCGTCATTGACGGAACTGTCATCACCGAATCAGCAAATAAGACCATCGACTCTGGCAATCATTCTGTTGTTCCATTGTTGATCGGCACCAATCTTGATGAGGCCCGTTTCTTTACAGTGTTTGATCCGGCCACGAACCAACTCACCGACGAGACTTTGATTGAACGCTGCGACAAACGTTTTGGAGATGGCATTGGTAAGACCCTTCTCGAACTATATAGAAACGACCGACCGGAGTTGAGTGCTCCACAGGTGTGGGCCGCCATCGAGACAGACAGGTTGTTTCGAGTACCGGTAATTGATCTAGCTGTCCGCCACAGTCGCCACCAATCAGAAACCTATGCATATCTCTTTACCTGGCCTTCGCCGGTTTTTGCAGGTCTGCTTGGGTCTTGTCATGTACTTGAAATTCCTTTTGTGTTCAACAATTTGAGTCAACCTGGGGTTAAGGAATTCTGCGGAGCCCCAACTTCTGGTATGCAAGAACTTGCCGACAATATGCACAACGCCTGGGCCGCCTTTGCACACTCAGGTAATCCAGGTCACGCAGAAATTCCCAACTGGCTGCCTTATTCGTCTGAAAATCAAACGTCAATCGTCTTCAATGAAACGTGCACTGTAGACCGATTCGCTTGCGACAAACTGTCGTCTGTGTATTATTGACCTGTGGCACGCACATTCAAGAAGCGACACGGAGCACCCTATGTGATCATCGAGGGTTGCATTGAGTGCAACATATGTGTTCGGGTTTGTCCTTATGACGCGATCTTTATGAGTGATGATTTCGAAATTGTTGTTGATGGCGCAAAATGTCCTGGCTGCCATCGCTGTTATGAACCGTGTCCCGTAGATGCAATCGTCCCCATGGACGATCCACGTGCCAAAAAAATTCGTGATTCGAACTTGCCATTCGTTCTCGAAAACTGGCCAGAACTTTTGGCCGCTCAAGCCAAGTAGGAAATACAACAAGGGGGTATACACCATGAAGAAATTCATGACATCTGACGAGCTTGCTCGTGACGACCGGTTTACGCGCACACCGGTTCCACTCGACTTCCTCATGGCTGAGGAGGTGACAGTAGAGCAGGTCGAAGAAACTATGAACATGTTGCTCTCCAACAACGAGATGCGCGAAATGATGGAAGAGCAAGGCGCAGCAAGTGGCAACTTGTTCAAGCGGGTACGTCCTACCGACGATGAGGCTCCGCTATTCATCAAAACTCAGATGCATGGAATTTTCATGGGCGAGATGCAAGCGCTTGAGGCCGCAGGACGTAGCGCATGGGACTTCACCGATGACAAAGAATTGCCTTGGGCATTTCAGCTCGACATGGCTCGCCAGTGTTGGGATGAGACACGCCACGTTGAAATATATTCAGCATTGCTCGACCATGTTGACTCACGCATCGGACAATTCCCTGAGAATCTCTTCCTCTTTGAATTCGGCTGTTCAAATGACCCAGCTGAACGTGTTGTTGGTGTTAATCGTTGTCTAGAGGGCCTTGCTCTCGATGTCTTCAACGACACCATTCGCTTTGGCAAACAAGCTGAAGATGAAACCATTTGGCGTTCAGTTGATTATGTGTCAGCGGACGAGGTGACTCATGTGCGTTTCGGTTCGGTATGGAGCCGTGCGCTTACAGAAAACGACCCCAAGCGTCGCAAGAAGGTGCTTGACTTTC
This sequence comes from uncultured Acidimicrobiaceae bacterium, assembly GCA_964349215.1. Taxonomy (GTDB): domain Bacteria; phylum Actinomycetota; class Acidimicrobiia; order Acidimicrobiales; family CADCSY01; genus JACOTK01. Next base: position 10,625 of record CAYGGL010000044.1, read on the forward strand.
AGCGCAAGGTAGACAGGGCATTCAGCCTGGGGGGTCTCCGAGGTTCTTATGATGGCGCCAACGTTGAGGGTTTCCTGCCGCTGGCTGTTGAGTTCCGCAAGCTAGCCGGTTTCAGCGATGAAGACATTGCCGAAGTTGCCGGCGCCGCACCAAAGATTGTGAAGGCATAACCAATGGCAACGAAGAAACCAACGACAACAAAGACTTCTAAGGCCAGGGCTACTAACGGCAGCTCAAATGGAAATGGTGCCTCAGCTGTAACGGGTTATGGCGTTTCTCGCCATGCACAACCCTTCCCTTATTGGGATCGTCGTCGCCTGGTTGGCGAATGGACGGTAGAAGAATCTGTCGAGCGCATTGTTAATTACAAATACGCTGAGCAACAGATTTCGGCCGCTCTAGGTGGATGGGTTGCGACAATTCCAGAGCTTGACGTTAAGGCGATGTTCGGGCCCCACTGCTACCAACATGCATGGGCTTGTGACCTATGGCGCTTGCGTTTGCCTGAGTTACGCGAAAACAACGATGATCGTTCTGAGCCGGCCAATGCAGATTTTGCTGCCTTCATGAAAGAGCTGACCAGTCCAGATGATGCGGATCTAACCGTTGAAAAACTTGTAGGCACTTATCGGGTATTGGTTCCTCATCTTCTGGCTACTTATACGTACCACCAGAAAGTCACTTCTGACATCGCGGATGCTCCGACGGTTCGCATTCTTGGCTTCATGTTGGCTGATCTTCACACTCAGTTCGTCGAGGGTGAAATGATGATCCAAGACTTGGCTCGTACGACCAAGCTTCGTGAGCGTGCAGGTAAGTGGCAAACTCACCTCGATGTCATGTTGGCGAAATCGGGCGGCGTTGCCGGTGAACACACACTGGGCGGGCGCTCGAAGATCGTCAAGCCTGGAAAGGTGCTTCTCGGTGCTGCCCTTCGCGAGAAGCTTGAAGCTACCGCTTCCTCATGAGAACCAACTAGTCGTGACTCTCGAACCTGAGCATGATTTGACCTCTACTGAGGTCTATTTTGATGACGCAATAACGGAGACGCTGCAAATTGAGCAGCGTCTCCGTGATGCGGGTTATGCCGTCTTGCCAGAGGTACTGCGAATGGGTGGTGATTTCGATTTTGAAGGAGACACCATCTCTGACGTACTGGAAGAGGCCCGTTCATATCTATTGCATCAACAAACCATCGATCTTGCGGGAGCGCGTATCCTTGCGACCCTAGGCGAGCTAGCAGTTAAGGCTCAAGCCTTTGACGCCATTGTGCGGATTCATCGCAAATCCTGACTTACTTTAGCAAGCCGCTCTTTAGGCTCTCACTCGGTGAAAATCTTGTCGGGGGCTACGGCGCCCACGTTCCATGGCGGCGAGACGGACTTGCCAGTAGACAATTGACGCCTCGTCTCCCCCGCGGATGGCCTCAGCTAATTCTGCAGCTGCCTCTCGTGCTAGTTCGATTTCTACATTCATCGGCTCCTCCTTCTCGAGGGCCACCTGCGTTCGGTCCTTAATCAAACCAATCGGCCTGCAAGCCAACTTTCTTAGAAGTAGTGTCAGCTTTGATCTCGAAGGACGAGAAAGATACGGGGGTTTGAAGATGCGTAGTGAGCCACTTGAAAACATCGTGACAATGTTAAGAAACCTAATTTCTGCCAGGCCTGCAGATCAGGAAGTAAATATTGATGAAATGCGTTCTGGCTATGACATGTTGGGGGCAATGAACCCCCAAGCAACCGGGGCGGTTATCGAGGCCGTTAACGCCAACGGAGTGCCGTGTGAGTGGATTACAACCCCGGGTGCAGACACTGAGCGAGCGGTCGTTTATGTACATGGCGGGGGTTACGCCATTGGTTCGCTGGCAAGTCACCGCTCGATGCTTACTCATTTGTCTGCTGCAGCAAATGCGAGAGTACTTGCAGTTGAGTATCGCTTGGCACCAGAGCATCCCCACCCGGCTGCGCTTGATGACGCAGTAACTGCCTACAACTGGGCAATGCAAAATGGGGCTACACCAGAGCGCACGGTCATTGGCGGCGACTCTGCAGGAGGCGGCCTGGCGATTGCCACACTGGTTGCCTTAAGAGAAGGTGGCTATCCACTTCCTGCAGCGGGAGTATGTATATCTCCTTGGCTCGACATGGAGGCAAGCAGCGAGTCAATGAAGCAAAGAGCAGAACTCGACCCAATGGTCAAAGAAAGCGACCTTCTCAAGTGGGCAGGTCACTATCTCAATGGCCTCTCCCCGACCACCCCCCTTGCCAATCCATTGCATGCCGAGCTTAAGGGCCTTCCTCCTCTTTTGATTCATGTTGGTAGCCATGAGGTATTGCTTGATGACTCAAAACGACTAGCGCAGCTTGCACGTGATGCCGGCGTTGACGTCACTCTGGAGGTGGCCGACGAGATGATTCACGTGTGGCATTTCTTTGCAGGAGCTGTCCCCGAGGCTGATGCATCAATCGCTGAAGTGGGGATGTTTATTCGTAACCACACGAACTAATAGAGATCGTGATCGAAATCCTATTACGAGCCTTTTTGACGAGCTTTCCTGCTGACTTCTACGGTTGTCGGTGAAAGGCCCAAAAGGGTCCATGACCAAAAGGGGGAATCCATGAGTGGAGTTTGCGACGGCCGGGTTGTCATTGTCACAGGAGCAGGCCGAGGTATTGGTCGGGGCCATGCACTGGAATATGCCCACCAGGGAGCCAAGGTGGTTGTCAATGACCTTGGCGCAGAAGTCGATGGAAGTGGCGGCTCAACTGGACCTGCTGGAGAAGTGGTCGACGAGATCCGAGCCATGGGTGGCGAGGCAGTTGCCAATGGAGACAATGTCGCCGATTGGGAAGGCGCCCAGCGCTTGATCAATACGGCCATTGAGAGCTTTGGGCGCCTCGATGTGTTGGTTAACAATGCCGGAATCTTGCGTGACCGCATGTTGACGAACATGTCCGAACAAGAGTGGGATGCTGTTATCAATGTTCACCTCAAGGGCACCTTTGCTCCCGCCCGTTGGGCAGCTGCATACTGGCGCGAAGAGTCAAAGGCTGGACGCACCAACGACGCTCGCATTATCAATACCAGCTCGGCTTCTGGCCTGTACGGAAATGTTGGCCAGACCAACTATGGAGCAGCCAAAGCTGGCATTGCCTCATTTACGATCATTGCCGCTAAGGAACTCGCTCGCTATGGCGTAACTGTCAATGCGATTGCACCTGGAGCTCGTACCCGTATGACCGAAAATCTTGGCTTTGGTGCCATCGAGGTTGCACCTGACCAATTTGATGCATTTGCGCCAGAGAACATCGCTCCACTTGTTGTATGGCTTGGAAGTACCCAATCTGCTGATATAACAGGCCAGGTCTTCAACGTTGCCGGTGGCACTATCAGCGTTGCCGAAGGGTGGCATCGTGGACCTCAGGCAAGCCAAGATGACCGCTGGGACCCAGCTGAGTTGGACAAAGTCGTGCACGACCTTGTCTCACAGGCTCGTCCACCAGCAGGCATGGGCGGCTAGGTCAAGCTAATGCCGATTAATCCTGACGCCGTTGGAACTGTCAGCGAGCCATTTGAAAACTCTTGGACATCGAAAGACTGCCTGCTCTATGCCCTTGGTGTGGGCGCAGGCAGTCTCGATGCCAGCCAAGAGTTGGCATTTACAACAGAGAACTCAAAGGGCATAGAGCAACAAGTGTTGCCTACCTTTGCTGTTATTGCCGCCGCTGGTGGGGGCAGCGCTTTGCGGGCAATTGGAACTTTTAATTTCGCCATGCTTGTTCATGGTGAACAAGCGGTCACTCTCCATCAGCCTCTTCCAGTCGAAGGCACGGTGCGGACTACAAGCACCATTGCCGGCATCTACGACAAAGGTTCAGGTGCGGTAGTTGCCATTGAGTCGAACTCAGTCAACCCAGCTGATGGCAAACCAATGTTCTCAACGCGCTCGTCAATCTTTATTCGCGGCGAAGGTGGATGGGGTGGCGATCGTGGCCCCTCCGCCAAAACAAATGTTGCCCCCGAAACAAAGCCTGACCATCAAGTTTCATATCCCACCCGTCAAGATCAGGCCTTGCTTTACAGACTTTCCGGCGACCGCAACCCGTTGCATTCAGATCCCTCATTTGCCCAAATGGGTGGCTTCGATAGGCCCATTCTTCATGGGCTGTGCAGTTATGGCTTTACCGGCCGCGCTTTGCTTCATGAGCTTTGTGGATCAGATCCAGCGCGCTTTAGTTCCATGGAGGCGCGCTTTTCTAAGCCGGTAATGCCAGGTGACACTCTGACTATCTCGATGTGGGTCGAAGGATCTGAAGCGATCTTCCAAACTGCCACACAAGACGGCACTGTCGTGTTGGACAACGGTCGCCTCATCTTCGATAAATAGGTGTCAGCGTCGCTCAGTGTCGCTAGTCCTTTAAAATGCGAGTGATCGCTTCGGGGGTAATTGGGTGGCTGAAGAAATAGCCTTGAGCGAGATCACAACCCTTCCCTCTTAAAAACGAACCTTGCTGCACGCTCTCTACTCCTTCGGCGACGGCAAGTACGCGCAGGTCCCGAGCCATGCTGATC
>CAYGGL010000045.1:0-15065 GCA_964349215.1 uncultured Acidimicrobiaceae bacterium
GAGCGACGTCGCGCTCACTTGGTCGTGCGCTTGCCCGCACCGCTGCCAGGGTGGTTCCCGATCGGCTGATTGCGCTCGCCGATGGACGGCCGCCGGTGCAGCCGGTTGCGTTCGGCATGCTTGCTTCGGCTGTTGGATGCAGCCCAGACGAGGCTGCGTTGGCCAGCGCGCATGGCACTGCCGCCACGCTCAGCGCTGCCGGGTTGCGCCTGTTGTCGCTCGACCCATTCGACGTGGCCGCCATACTGCACGAGCTACGTCGCGAGGTTGACGGCGTGGCCACCTCGACGATCGGGCTCTTAGATGCAACGCATCTGCCGCATGCGTGCATGCCGTTCGCGGAGATCGACGTCGAGGCCCAGTCCGCCATGACCACACGTCTGTTCCGCAGCTGACACGTGACCAAATCGACATAAGGAGCCTCACCATGCACGACATCGACCACGACCTCACTGCTGACAACCACAATCATGATCACGCGCACGACCACGCGCATGACTACAAGCACGCGCAGGGCATCGGCGATCGAGCGTTTCGCCTCGGTATCGGCGGACCAGTGGGCACCGGCAAGACAGCGCTAGTCGCTGCGTTGTGTGTGCTGCTCTCTGATGAGATGCGCATCGGCGTGGTCACCAATGACATCTACACGACCGAGGACGCCGACGCCCTCAAGCGCCGTGGAGTTCTCGATGCCGCGCGTATCGTCGCAGTCGAGACCGGCTGTTGCCCGCACACTGCCATTCGCGAGGACATCACCGCCAACCTCGATGCCATCGCTGACCTCGAAGAGCGGGAGGGCCCCCTCGACCTGGTGCTCATCGAGAGCGGCGGCGACAACCTCACTCTCACGTTCTCAAAGGGCCTCGCCGACGTGCAACTGTTCGTGCTCGACGTTGCCGGCGGCGACAAAGTGCCTCGCAAGGGTGGCCCGGGCGTGACGCGCTCGGACCTACTTGTGATCAACAAGATCGACCTCGCTCATCTGGTGAACGCTGATCTAGAGGTGATGAAGCGAGACTCTGCCGTTAAGCGTGGGGAGCTGCCGACGGTATTCGTGTCGCTCACCTCACCCGAGGGTGCTGCGCCAGTCGCAGAGTGGATCCGCACCCAAATGCCGACGACAGCCGCTCATGATTAACGCTCAACTACCAACCGAGTCCATACTTCCCGCCAGTGGTTGGACTGACACCCACGTGTCAGTCAGGCTGCAGCGGGCCGCGGGCGGAGCGATCCGCGTCGAGGGGGTGCTGCGCAGTGCCCCGGTGTGGTTTCGTTGGGACGGCGCCACGCTGTGGCTGGTTGGCTCCGGGGCATCGCCGGTCGGTGAGGACCACATCCACGTGCGAGTTGAGGTCGGGCCCGGATGCGCCGTGGCGGTCCGTTCGGTAGCGGCAACAGTCGTATACGCCGCCCGTGGTAACGGCACTCGCTGGGATACCGAGATCCACGTGGCCGACGGAGCGTCGCTCGACTGGCGGCCCGAGCCGGTGATCCTCACCAAGCGGGCCTGCCACCAGGCCACTACCACGGTGCACGCGACTAGCGGTGCCGACGTGACGCTGGATGAGGTGCTCGTCCTTGGTCGCTCTGGCGAAGCCACTGGCAGCCTGCGCTCTACCCTCGCAGTCCGGGTCGACGACGAGCCCGTTCTGCTCACCTCTATCGATACCTCGCTACCCGGATGGTCCGGTCCCGCCGGGGTAAACGGTGCGACCGTAATCGCCAACCGCCTACGTCTCGGCGATGACCACAGCATCGGCCACAGTCAGGAGTTGACCGCCTCCGCCACGCAGCCGCGCACCGCCCTGCTCCATCCGGCACCAGGTTGTCGACTGGCCGTCACCGCTACAGACGACGTAACCGATGCCCGTAAGTCACTGAATGCAGTTTTTCCCAACTGAATGCCGTTATCCCGACCACTTATCACTTGACCACGCTCTGTCCGATTTAACATTCCCGAAACAAACGGGAAATTAGGTCGTAACTACCTACTCCTAGTTTGTGGCCACGTCCTGCGACACCCGCCGGATCAAAACAGATGCACGTCACCGACGTGGAAGGGGAGAAGCTTTGATGATTCCAGGCAAGACCTCGAAATGGGTTTTTGCGACACTCGCAGCCTTTGCACTACTGGCCAGCGCGTGTGGTGACGACAAACCCAAAACCTCAGCCGCAGGATCAGCGAAGGCTGACTCTGGCACCTGTGTTACCGGAGACACCGTAAAGCTCGGGTTCTTGAACTCGACATCGGGCCCGATGGCCATCAGCGAACAGACCGTTCGTGATGCGCTCATCCTCGCCACCGAAGAGATCAACGCCGACGGCGGCATCCTCGACAAGGAAATCGATTTCATCGAGGAAGACGGCCAGAGTGAGCCAACGGTCTTCGCCGAAAAGATCAACAAGCTGCTGACACAAGACAAGGTGGCCGCAGTATTCGGTGGGTGGACCTCAGCCTCTCGCAAGGCGATGTTGCCGGTAGTCGAAGGCGCTGACGGGCTGCTCTTTTACCCAGTGCAGTACGAAGGCCTAGAGGCGTCGAAGAACATCTATTACACCGGCGCCACGACCAACCAACAGATCATTCCGGCAATGGACTTCTTGAAGACCAAGGGCGTAAAAACGCTGTTCCTCGCCGGTTCTGACTACGTCTTCCCCCGTACTGCAAACAAGATCATCAAGCAGTACGCCGCCACGCTCGGCATAGAGATAGTCGGTGAAGAGTACGTTCCGCTCGACAGCGACGACTGGACAACCCAAGTCGCCAAGATCGCCAAGGCTGCACCTGACTTCGTGTTCAACACGATCAACGGCTCGTCTAACGTTGGCTTCATCAAGGCCTACTACGAAGCCGGCCTCGGCCCGAACAAGTCGCCAATCATCTCGGTGTCCATCGCCGAGGAAGAGGCGCCTGCGATGGGTGCGGATGTCACCGGTCAGTTCGCCGCCTGGAACTACTTCCAAAGTGTCGACAGCCCAACGAATGCCACCTTCATAAAAGCCTTCCAAGACAAGTTCGGAAAAGATCGTCCGACCTCAGACCCGATGGAAGCGGCTTACACCTCGCTGTATCTCTACAAAGCCATGGTCGAAAAGGCCAAGTCGTTCTGCGTCGATGCGGTCAACAAGGCGGCCGACGGAGTGACCTTTGATGCACCCGAGGGCATGGTCACCATCAACGGTAAGAACCACCACATCGCCAAGACTGGCCTTATCGGCCAGATCAACGCCGACAACCAGTTCGACGTGGTGTGGAGTTCAGAGAAGCCGATCGAGCCAGATCCCTTCCTCGAGGGCTACGACTGGTGGGATCCAAACAAAGAGTAATGGAGTAAACAAGGCGTAATGGACGCACTAACAACTCCCTTTCTTACAGGCACAGCGACCGCCGCCATCCTTTTGATGGCGGCGGTCGGCCTGACCCTCACGTTCGGACAAATGGGCGTGATCAACATGGCCAACGGTGAGTTCCTCATGGCCGGCGCGTACACGACGTATTTAACCCAACAAGTGATATCTAACACCGGCATCTCAATCGTGGTCGCCATCCCGGTCGCCTTCGTCATAGCCGGCCTGCTCGGACTGTTGCTAGAGGTCTCGATCATCCAATGGATGTATCGGCGACCACTCGACACACTACTGGCGACCGTCGGCGTGGCTCTGGTCTTGCAACAATTCGCCAAGGACATCTTCGGTGCTCAAGGCGACCCGGTTAACCCCCCAAGCTGGTTGAGCGGCTCCATCACGGTGTTCGGCTACGACTGGCCACACCGGCAACTCTTCACGATCGTGTTGGCGCTGGCGGTGCTGGCCGGCCTCAACGCGTTATTGCAACGCAGCTCGTTCGGTCGCCAGATCCGTGCGACGGTGCAAAATCGCGAGCTTGCCGAAACAATGGGAGTCTCGACCCGCAACGTAGACCGCATCACCTTCTTCTTAGGCTCGGGTCTGGCGGGTGTAGGCGGTGTCGCAATCGCTTTGATCTCGGGCACCAACCCGACGCTTGGCACCACCTACATTATTCCGGCGTTCCTCGTGGTCGTCGCAGGTGGCGTCGGCCAGCTCAAGGGCACGCTGCTCGCGGCATGGGTCGTCGGCGTCGCCACTGCGTTCCTGACCGACTGGATCAGCGGCAGCATGGCTCAGGTCATCACATTCGCCCTAGTCGTGGTCTTCTTGCAGATCCGCCCGCAAGGTCTCTTTACCGTCCGCACCCGGGCACTCGCATGACGCCAGCAGCGTTCTCACCGTCCAAGTTGCTACAGACATATGGTCAGTTGCTCGCCATCGCAATTCTGGCTCTGGTGTTGTTGGTGTGGGCACCCAATTCGTTGTCGCCCTTTCGTCTGGGAAACCTAGCCAAGTACTGCTCTTGGGCAATCGCCGCCGTGGGCATCGGCCTCGCTTGGGGTCGTGGCGGCATGCTCGTGATGGGCCAGGGAGTGTTCTTTGGGCTCGGCGGCTACGCGATGGCCATGCATATGAAGCTCGAAGCCGCAGGTCCTGGCAACGTCCCCGACTTCATGGTTCTATACGGCGACGCCACAATGCCCTCATGGTGGGAACCGTTTCGAAGCGGCACCTTCACAATCTTCGCCATAATCGTGGTGCCGGCGTTGATCTCGTTCATCCTCGGCTATGCCATTTTGAAACGCGGTGTCAAAGGTGCCTACTTCGCCATCCTCACCCAGGCGATGGCGGTGGCCTTTTCGACCCTACTTATCGCCACGATCAAACAGACCGGAGGCTTCAACGGCCTCAACACCTTCACCACGTTCTTCGGCCAAAACTTGTATGACCCGACGGTAAAGAAGAACCTCTACATGATGGTCGCCGGCCTGCTGATCGTCTGTCTTGTGATCGTATGGCAGTTTTATCGGAGCCGATACGGCGAGCTGTTGGTCGCCACCCGCGACGCGGAAGAGCGAATTCGCTTTCTCGGCTATGACCCGGCGAACATCAAGCTGGTGGCGTTCGTGGCGGCGGCCATTATGGCGAGCATCGGCGGAGCAATGTTCGCGCCAATCGCCGGCATCATCTCGCCATCGAATGTGGATGCGACCGCATCGATCCTATTGATCGCCGGTGTCGCCCTTGGTGGACGAACCTCGTTGCTAGGCCCGGCGTTAGGCGCCATCGCCGTCGGCTACGGCCAGACCACACTGTCGGAGCAGTTCCCGACCAACTGGATCTACTTCCAAGGTGCGCTGTTCATCGTCGTGATGCTGTTGCTCCCCGGCGGTATCGCCGCACTTGTACCCAAGCTCAAGGGACTGTTCAATGGACTGAGCCAGCGCGGGTCGTCGTCTGCGGTGGGCCCGAGCGCCATCGACGCGGAGGTGGCGACATGACTTTGTCTTTTCTAGGCGAGGACTATGTCGAGATCCGCGAGCTGGCCGTCGACTTTGACGGCTTCAAAGCAATCGATGGCGTCGACCTCACCTTGTTACAAGGAAGGCTGCACTTTCTCATCGGACCGAACGGCGCTGGCAAGACCACTCTGGTCGATGCTCTGACCGGGTTGGTGCATGGAACGGGCACAGCGACATTCCGTGGCCACAACCTGCTCGGCTCAAAAGCACATGAGATCGTGCGCCTTGGAGTCGGGCGAACTTTTCAGACCGCGACGGTGTTCGAAGAGCTAAGCGTTGTGCAGAACCTAGACATCGCGGCCGGCATCCACCGCAAAGCAAGGAGCAGGCTGCGCGCCCGACGGACGGTGCCCGAGACTGTGGAACAAGCCTTGGAGACAATCGGCTTGGCCGAGTTGGCAAATCGCCCTGCGGGGGTTTTAGCCCACGGGCAAAAGCAGTGGCTCGAGGTTGGCATGTTGTTGGTGCAAGACGCCCAGGTGATGTTCTTGGACGAGACGGTCGCGGGCATGAGCAGCGAGGAGCGAGCCGAGACAGGCGAGTTGCTCAAGCGAATAATGAGCGAGCGGATCATCGTTGTCATCGAACACGACATGGAGTTCATGCGCAACTACGCCGACTTCGTCACTGTCATGCACGCCGGCAGGGTTCTTTCCGAGGGGTCGGTCGCCGAGATTCAGGCCGACCCGCGAGTCCAAGAGGTCTACTTGGGGACCGTGACAGAGGTGGCGCTAGATGGCTGAGTCCATGCTCGAACTCGTCGGGGTCACCGCCGGATATGGGCGCACGATGGTCCTCTTCGATGTCAACGTGTCAATACCCGTCGGCGGCGCCGCCGCCATCATGGGTCACAACGGTGCCGGCAAGACCACGCTGTTGCGAGTCGCTGTAGGGCTGATTCCAGTGAAGTCGGGCATGGTCTTGTTAGACGGCGAGGACGTCACCAAGATGGCGCCTAACCGGCGGGTCAAGCTTGGCCTCGGATACGTGCCACAAGGTCAGCTCTGCTTTCCGCAGATGACCACGCTCGAGAACATGCAGTTGGTCACGAGTGTGAAGTCCGAGATCGACGAGGTGCTCGACACATTCCCCGTTCTTAGTGACTTGTTGAGTCGTCCGGCTGGCTTGTTGTCGGGCGGTCAACGCCAACAACTCTCGATCGCCCGGACGCTGCTCACCAAGCCGCGGCTATTAATCCTCGACGAGCCGACCGAGGGAATCCAACCCAACGTCGTCGCCGAGATCGAACAAGTCATCACCGATCTCACCCGACGTGGAGACCTAACGGTATTGCTGGTTGAACAACACGTCGGCTTCGCGCTGCGCTCGACCGACAGCTATTACGTGTTGGAGTCAGGACGCATCACCGGCCAAGGCGACGGCGGCGAGGGCGCCCTCGACAAGGTCCGCTCAGCAATGGCTCTCTAACTAGCCGGTTCCTATCCGCCGTTGCGGCATGGCGCTCATGGCCGTGTTCGCCCCGAAGGCGTCTCCGATACTTCGCCCTGCCACAGGGCTCGCAGCTCGGCGGGCAAGACGGCGGCGACATCATCGGCCTCCTCTGGCACCAAAGTGCGAAGGGCGTGCACCACGTTGGCGACTATGACCTCGGCCTGCTCCTGAGGGAATTCGGTGGTGGTGGTGGTGGTGATGCGCCCAACAAACTCGTGGATGGTTCGAGGCGGAGCTATCAGATACGTCCGCCTCGGCGGATTGAACAATGGCCGGACGTCGCCAGGCAGATGGGTGGCGACCTGCTCACGTTCGTCTTCGGGGATACGGTCAGCGAAAGCGGCCAAGATGGCCCGCACCACTGCAGGAGCTCGCTCGGGGGACGCGCCAGCTTCGACGGCGGCGTCAACGAGCGTGATATAGGCAGACGATGAGGGTTGCGTGGCGCGACCTGTTGAGGGACGGGTGTCGCTCTTGACTAGACCGATATGCAAGTAAGACTCGACCCCCGCCACACCCGACACCTCGGCTACGGCCCGTTCGATCTCGTTGGCGTCGTCCACGGTTGGGACTTCGCCGTGCAGCAAAACGATGTGATCTTCGGACATGACATGGATGCGAGGCACGTCTAGGTGCTTTTCCAAGACACCCAGCGACGAGCGGACCCTGTCGGCGAGCACCGTATCAATCACGTCGGGATCGGGGTGACCGCCGCCCAGGCGGTAGCTCGTTCCCTTAAGTCGACCTCTCAAATAGCGCAGCCGCCGACCGGCGGCGTCCAACTGGCGGTGCATGACTCTGTTGGCTGAAGTCCCGGGCCTCAACAGCACAATCCCCCCGACAATGGCCAAGGTACCCGCTGCTCGTTTCGCTACAGTTCCCATCGCGTCAACCTCCTAGTCGTGACGAATCACTATCTGGTCATCGTCGTCTCGGCGATCCCCGCGGGCTAGGGCCAATGGTCCTCATTCCGGGGACTTATCTGCCCAGGTGGTGAGAGGGCCACGAGCTCAACGGGCCCGTCGCGATAGTAAAGTCGATTGGGTTATGACAGATGCCGTGCGAGCAAGAGGGCTTGAGAAGAGGTTTGGTTCGGTCATTGCACTCGATGGCCTAGATCTCACCGTTCCCGAGGGAACCGTTCTCGGACTACTTGGGCCAAACGGCGCAGGCAAGACAACGGCGGTGTCGATTCTCACCACTTTGCTTGAACCAGACAAGGGTGAGGCGACAGTTGCTGGTGCTGATGTACGCACCCAACCCGACGAGGTGCGTCGTCGAATTGGGCTATCGGGTCAGTACGCAGCGGTCGACGAGGTTCTATCTGGTTATGAGAACCTCGACATGATCGGGCGTCTTTATCACTTGGGTCGAAACGTCTCTCGTCGACGTGCGCGCGAACTGCTCGAACGATTCGACTTGGAAGATGCAGCGGATCGACCGGTAAAGACTTACTCGGGAGGAATGCGCCGTCGCCTCGATCTTGCGGGGGCACTTGTCGCCGAACCCCCGGTGCTATTCCTTGACGAGCCAACTACTGGTCTTGACCCCCGGTCTCGTCTGGACCTTTGGGCGATCGTGCGTGAACTGGTAGCAACGGGCGTGACACTGTTGCTTACCACCCAGTATTTGGAAGAAGCCGATCAACTGGCCGATGAGATCGTGGTGATCGACCACGGCAAGACGATTGCTCAAGGCTCGTCTGAGGCTCTGAAGAGCCAGGTTGGTGGTGAGCGACTATTGGTTACCGTAAGCGAAACACTGCATGTTGAACGCGCACGAACGCTGATTCAGCCGCTGGCTGTAGGTGAAATTGATGTGGATGCCTCCCGGGGAACTTTGCTAGTGCCGATCGTCGGAGGTTCGTCCACGTTGATGAATATTTTACGAAGACTGGATGAGAATGACGTGGGAGTCGGTGATGTTGAGTTGCGTCGTCCCACCCTTGATGATGTATTTCTCACGCTCACCGGCCATCACGTTGAAACCGAACCAAGCAATGGTTCAAATGATCAAAACGGAGAGCGGGAGTGAGGACGTTCACATATCTGATTGAGGACTCAGCGACCATTGCCAAGCGCAATGTCATCAAGATCGTTCGGGTCCCTGAGGTGATGGTCTTTGTGTTGATGTCACCGATCATGTTCGTCCTTATGTTTGGATACGTGTTCGGTAATTCGATCAATGTTGGAGAAGGCAGCGGAACTGCTTATCGCGAGTTCTTGATTGCAGGCATATTCGCTCAGTCTGTGGTGTTCGGAGCGACCTTCACCGGTGCTGGGATTGCAGATGACATGCAAAAGGGAATCATCAATCGCTTCCGTTCTTTGCCAATGTCGCGCGCTGCTCTTCTTGCGGGACGAACCATCAGTGATGTTATCTACAACGTCTTGTCGCTGTTGATCATGGGACTTACAGGACTGCTCGTGGGTTGGAGAGTGCGCACCTCGATCTTGGACGCGGTGGTGGGCTTCTTGCTCTTGTTGGCCTTCTCATATGCCATCTCGTGGATCATGGCCTATCTGGCATTACTGGTTCCAAGCGTAGAGGTGATCAACAACGCCTCTTTTATGGTGATCTTTCCCTTGACCTTCATTGCAAACACGTTCGTGCCAGCCGAAAACTTGCCCGGGCCTCTCCAAGCTTTTGCAGAGTGGAACCCTGTCTCGTCAGTTACTCAAGCAGCACGTGAGCAGTTCGGGAACATCCCACCCGGCACCCCTGTGCCCGACGCATGGTCGCTTCAGAATCCGATTATCTACACACTCTTGTGGGTGCTGATCATCATCGCCGTTTTCGCCCCCCTGGCGGTCCGTAAATACAACCGCGCGACCAAACGCTAAATGGTGCCATGAGCTCAGCGAGCTTCGCTTACTTGGTTCGGAACTCGAGGCCTTTGAAATCGCCTGAATTGCGCCATTCTTCGATGTAGTTGAAGAAGCCCATCGGACCACCGGGGTGACCGCCGGCCATGAAACCAGATGCCTCCTGGGGCTTTCCTTCGTTGTTGTAATAACCCGGTGTGCACTCCATCAAGAGGTTGCCAAAGACGCCGCCGAGCAGTCCACCACCTGCACCGCCACCGTTGCACATGTTGACCCACTCCCTCTCGGCTTCCTCGGTGACCTCCACCTCTTCGGCGCCGATCTCGATCGCATGGGAGATGATCGCCGCGATCGTGGCGCCTGCATCTACGAGGTTGTGGGGGATGTTCGATACGAGGTTGCCTCCCTGAGAGAAGCCCACGATGAAGGCGTTCGGGAAGTCATGCATGTGGATGCCGTGATAGGTCTGCATGCCATCGGCCCAATGCTTTGACAATGTGTGCCCGCCACGACCGATGGTCTCGAAGCCCGAGCGCCGTGCGTAGTCGGTGCCCACTTCGAAGCCTGAGGCAAAGATCAGACAGTCAAGCTCGTAGTGCTTGCCTTCGACCCACACCCCGGTCTCGTCGATTCGCTCCACACCTTTACCGTTGGTGTCGACGAGTTGCACGTTTGGACGGTTGTAGGTCTGAAGGTACTCATCATGGAAGCACGGACGCTTGCACAGTTGGCGATACCAGGGCTTGAGTGCATCGGCAGTTGCCTTGTCCTTGACGATCTCGTCAACGCGTGCGCGGATCTCTTCCATCTTCTCGTCGTCACTGTCGAGAAATGCTTTCTGAAGCGACTGAGCACTGACCTCGCCCCCATCGGACATCTTGGAAAACACCCGATCGCGAATGCGCTTTGCAAGATCGGTCCAACCGTCTTTGACCAGATCTTCGTCAGCGAACCCACCGGTCTGCAGCGTGGCAAAGTTCTTGTACCACTCTTGTTGCCAACCGGGCTTGAGCTTGGCGAACTCTTCAGGGTCGATCGGGTGGTTGTTGCGAATGTCGACTGATGAAGGTGTGCGCTGAAAGACAAACAGCTCACCGGCCGATTCTCCAAGGGCGGGAATGCACTGCACGGCTGTTGCCCCGGTGCCGATGATGCCAACTCGTTTGTCGGCGAGGTTCACCATTGGGTCACCCTCGTAGCTTCCCCCCGTGTATTCATAGTCCCAGCGACTGGTATGGAAACAGTGCCCGGCGAAAGTCTCGATACCTGGAATGCCGGGAAGCTTCACCCGCTGCAACGGGCCCGTGCCTTGGGTTATGAATTTGGCCCTTATCTCGTCACCTCGATCGGTGCGGATTATCCAACGTGAGATCGACTCGTCCCATTCGAGGCTGCGAACCTGAGTAGAAAACAGTGCGTTGTCATAGAGGTTGTACTGGTTGGCGATTCGCTTGGCCTGTCCCCATATCTCAGGCGCTTGCACATACTTCATGGTGGGTACGTGACCTGTCTCTTCGAGCAGAGGCAGATAGACCATCGCTGCTGTGTCGCACATAGCGCCGGGGTAGCGATTCCAATACCAGACACCGCCGACGTCTCCGCCACCTTCGATGATGCGCACGTCGGTGACTCCGGCCTCCTTCAGTCGCGCACCAGTAACAAGCCCGGCCCAGCCACCACCGATGATCGCAACAGTGACTTCGTCCTTAAGAGGTTCGCGCTCTACTCGCTTGACGTAAGGGTCCTCGAGGAAGTGGGCGAAGCGACCAGTCGGCTCGATGTACTGCGAGTTGCCGTCCTCTCGCAGTCGCTTATCTCGTTCGGCTAGATAGCGCTCACGAATTGCCTCATGATCGATCGTGTCGGTGCTCATCCCTTGCCCCCTTGGGTCCCCCCGATAAACTTGCTTTCAGCATACACACAAGTAATGGGCCGTCGTCTAGGGGAAATATCAGATACCACGAGCCGCCACGGCAAGGCCTGCTCCCCATCCGGGAGCTCGACCATTGGCAGGTGGATGAATCGTTTGGATACCCGCACAGCTTCGAGCAAGGACCCAAGAGATAACAGAGTTCGAGTTCCACATTTCGCCCGCATCAAGTTCGTCACGACCCCAAACCGGTGTTGGTATCGACGGCAACAGCTTAAGTATTCGTCCTGCGATCTCGATATCGTCGGTGATCCTGACCGGACCGCCGACGGCTTTATTGATGTCGGGAATCTCGCCTTCTTGCCAACACCGAATCTCATAGCGAAAGACCCGGAATCGGCCGAGCCACCGCGTTCCGACTGGACCCCCTGCCACAACTCCCCGTCGTTCGCCATACAGATCAGGAACCGGTGCCTGCTCAATCACAAAGTGCCCTTCTGGAGCGGATACGACCAGCGCCGAATGGTAGAGATCACACCGCGATCGACGAGCCACGAGAGCCGACGCCGCTTCAAAGAACTTCCCCGAAATCCGCACGACATTCGCCCCAGCGCCCAGGGGGATCCAATAGAGGTCGACAGCCGCCCCTCGTGTCATCGCAGACCCCTCCTCATTCACGCACCCGTCGGCTTTCTGTAATCATTCCCCATATCTGTGCGTCTTTGTCTACGGTAAGCATTTTTGACGCTTAGCGGGAATTACGTTATCCGTTGTCGTATATCCCATTTGGGAAACGCAAAGTTTCTGCTGGGGTCGGGATGCTTTAACTCAAATGGAGAGATAGATGAAGCGCTCAGTTGTCGTCACGGTCTTAGGGCTACTCGTCGGTTTTCTGACCATAATCAGTCCTGCTGGAAACAGCGGGGCGGCCACGACTGGCTCCAGCGCGTGGGCATGGGGCGATAACGGCTCGGGTCAATTGGGCGATGGCACCACCACCAATCGCACGTCACCTGTTCAGTTGGGCACTTCCGAGAACTGGACAGATATCGATGGGGGATTCCGCCATTCCTTAGGGACTAAGGCAGATGGCACCCTTTGGGGCTGGGGAGATAACTATTCCGGTCAGATTGGTGACGGCACAACTACCAATCGCACATCACCTGTTCAAATCGGGACAGCCACGAACTGGGCGTCGATAACGGCCAGTCACGCTAGTTCATTTGGCATAAGAAATGACGGCACGCTTTGGGCCTGGGGCTTAAACAGCAATAGTCAATTAGGTGATGGCACAACCATTGACCGGACCAGCCCGGTCCAGATCGGTACCGCCACGAACTGGAAGTCGATCAAGCTAGGCAGCCGTCGCACACTCGGACTCAAGACAGACGGCACGCTTTGGTCCTGGGGCGATAATGTCCTCGGGGACTCCAGTTCGATCCCTGCACAGATAGGGACACAAAACGACTGGGCCTCTATCGCCGCTGGAGATTCCCACTATTTAGCAATTAAAACAGATGGCACGCTTTGGGCCTGGGGCGCTAACGGAGCCGGGCAATTGGGTAACGGCAACACCAGCGCGCAGACCAACCCGGTGAAGATTGGATCTGCCAATAACTGGTCAGCAGTGGAGGCTGGCGGTTCGCACTCTCTCGGACTCAAGACTGACGGAACGCTTTGGGCTTGGGGCAATAACAGCTCGGGTCAATTGGGCGATGGCACCGCCAGCCAACGCACGTCACCTGTTCAGATCGGGACAGCCAATAACTGGTCATCGATATCTGCTGGGGGTGTCCACTCTCTTGGAATTAGAACAAACGGCACACTTTGGTCCTGGGGCAATAGCCTTGGGACAAGCCCGGTTCAAGTTGGAAACGACACCAACTGGACCTCGATAGCAACAGGTGACAACCACTCCCTCGGACTCAAAACAGACGGCACGCTTTGGGCATGGGGCACCAACAGCTCGGGTCAATTGGGCGATGGCAGCACCACAAATCGCACTTCTCCCGTTCAAGTAGGTAATTCTTCAACATGGACAACAATCGCGGCAGGGCTCACCCATAGTCTGGCACGCAATTCCAACGGCACGATTTGGGCATGGGGTTCCAATGGGGCTGGCGAACTCGGCGATGGCAGCACCACCGATAGCACATCTCCAGTTCAGGTAGGAACAGCCACGAACTGGGCATCGGTAACTGCAGGTGGGGGTCCTTTTGGAGTGGGTTTCTCTCTGGGCCGCAAAACAGACGGCACGCTTTGGTCATGGGGCTCGAATATCTACGGTCAGCTCGGTACCGGTACAACCACCACACTTACCAGCCCCGCTCAAATTGGGTTTTCGAACAGCAGCACTGTATTCAATGCTGGTGGCGCCCACACACTGGTTCGCAAAAGCGACGGCACGCTTTGGTCGTGGGGTTCTAATCATGAAGGACAACTTGGCATTGGCATGCCGACATTCCGATCAACACCGGTACAACCAAATCCTGCTGATGGTTTTGCTTCTCTTGATGGGGGATTCGGCCATTCCTTAGGGATCAAGGCAGATGGCACCCTTTGGGGCTGGGGAGATAACTATTCCGGTCAGATTGGTGACGGCACAACTACCAATCGCACATCACCTGTTCAAATCGGGACAGCCACGAACTGGGCGTCGATAACGGCCAGTCACGCTAGTTCATTTGGCATAAGAAATGACGGCACGCTTTGGGCCTGGGGCTTAAACAGCAATAGTCAATTAGGTGATGGCACAACCATTGACCGGACCAGCCCGGTCCAGATCGGTACCGCCACGAACTGGAAGTCGATCAAGCTAGGCAGCCGTCGCACACTCGGACTCAAGACAGACGGCACGCTTTGGTCCTGGGGCGATAATGTCCTCGGGGACTCCAGTTCGATCCCTGCACAGATAGGGACACAAAACGACTGGGCCTCTATCGCCGCTGGAGATTCCCACTATTTAGCAATTAAAACCGATGGCACGCTTTGGGGCTGGGGTCAAAACGGAGCCGGGCAATTGGGTAGCGGCAACACCAGCTCGCAGACCAACCCGGTAAAGATTGGATCTGCCGATGACTGGTCATCCATTTCAGCTGGAGCGTTCCATTCTCTCGGAATCAAGACAGATGAAACCCTTTGGGCCTGGGGTCAAAACGATGTCGGGCAATTGGGTGACGGCACCACCACCAATCGCACATCACCTGTTCAAATCGGGACAGCCACGAACTGGGAGCTGATTTCTGCTGGGGGTTACCACTCTCTCGGGCTGCGAGAAAGCACGGTTCCACCGACTACTACTACTATTACAACCGTTGCACCGACCACAACAACAACGGTTCCTACAACTACTACAACCGTTGCACCGACCACTACGGTGGCTCCAACAAACACGGGAACTCCACCAGCACCACCTTTCACCCCTTTCGCAGCATTCACTTCGCCTAACCCGACAGGTTCATTTGACCTAGCCACACCAGCTCCTGGCGCACTACACTTTTTCGGCGGAGCACGCATTGCGGGGTGGGCTCTCGACCCCGAAAGTGC
>CAYGGL010000046.1:0-14986 GCA_964349215.1 uncultured Acidimicrobiaceae bacterium
CGACCCACTTAACCTCAACGACATCATTTCAGGACTTTGGTATGTAGATCATCCACCCGAGTTGAACTGAGGGTCGGTGCTGTCGATGTAACGGCGAACGGCGCGACGATAACGCTCTCTTTTGAAGGTTAAAGACCAGAGAGCCAAGCCATGACGGCTTTGGTAATTGTTCCGTCTGCGTTGGCCAGATCGTGACGGCCGCCCTCGATTAGTTCGATATCGACGGGGCCGGGAATTTGGTTGATTGCATCGGTGAGTTCATCGGGAGTGCCAAATGGATCGCGAGTTCCAGAGATGAACAGACATGGCAGATCGAGCTTTGGAAAATGTTCCACCCTGAGCCGGTCGGGCTTTCCCGGGGGATGCAATGGATAACTGATGAGCACAAGACCCATTGCAACTAATCCCTCGCTCACAGCCATCGAACAGATGCGACCACCCATCGACCGCCCGCCAAACACTATGTGTTCAGGCGACAGTGATGACTTGGTTGCGAATTGCTCGGCTGCCTCGACAACCGCAGCTATCAGTTTTGGAGCGCGATCGGGAGCCTTGCGACCCTCAACACGATAGGGAAAATCGAGGCGCTCAACCGGCAAGGGTGCAACAGCATTTTCGATGGCGATGAGTGTGTGATGGTTGCGATCGCTACCCGCCCCAGGTGTCAACAACAAACCAGCAGGGGCCTGTTTACCTGATCGGCCCCGCTTGTTTGCATCAGCCATTTTCGGTGACCTTTCCAGCCTTCGATTCTGATGCAGTTTCCGAAATCAGATCCAACAAAATACTGCGCGCATCTGACAGATCGATGATGCGTTGGCTCGCCTCTTCTACAATTCCACCGTGGTCAGGGTGAGCTTCTCGAAGAAGTTTTCTAAAACGTCTCTGAATGTCTTTGCGACCGGGGTTGAGTCCGAGATCATCATCAAAGCTGAGCGTTCTCAATGCCCAAACCCGTGGATCGTTAAGGGCGAGAGACGATTGTGAACGAGTGGGTGCCATTGAAGAAAGGTACGAGAACAAAGAGTCATCGATCGGTCCTCGCCACGAGATAGAACGTCTTAATACGGCGATTACAGCCTTGCGAGTTTGATAATCCATCTCAGAGGTGCAATAGACCGCTCCAAGTATCTGCGAGGCGGCGCCTGCATGATCATCAAAGGTCACCTCGAATCTTCCGTCACGTTCGTAGAGGCGATGACGACTACGGGCCAGGCCGATGCGGTCAACTTGAAAGCGATGACGCAATCGAGGTTGAGGAATGCGCTTCGCCCGCTCAAGATCATCGAGCAATTGATCCAACTCGACAATGAGGTCTGGGTCCAAGTCTTCAATATGTGCTGCCACCACGGCACCAAGCAGAAGACCACCGACACCCGGAGCTGGGTCTATGGGCAAAAGACTGTGCCCGAGCGCAACGCGTCGGGTGGGAGCAATCGATCGACTGTGCCAGATCTCCAGCTCTGCGAGAAGCACCCAACAAGGATACCTATAAGATCGGCTTCAGCCCTCTTCGTTTCGACTCTCTATCTGTTATCAACTGTCTATCTGTTTTCAACTCTCCTCAGAGTTCAACACATGTCGAGCGAGGAACGACTCGATGCGCTCAAGCTCATCTATAACAGTTTCAGGCCTGCCCCATCCGTGACCTTCACCTTCATATAGATGGAACTCGACAACGCGACCTAACTCACTTAAACGCTTGGCAATTTCCTTCGATTGTGATGGCGGAACAACTTTGTCATCAAGACCTTGGAGAATAAGCAACGGGTCGACAATCTTGTCAGCTCTATTAACTGGAGACCGTGACTCATAAACCTTCTTTGCGTCAGGCAAAGCTCCAACGATTGAATCAAGATAATGCGCTTCAAAACGGTGAGTAGTCGCCGCCAAGTCAACAAGATCGGCCACTCCATAAAGATCAATCCCCGCCGCACACAGCCCCGGGTGAGTTGCCAACAAATTTAGAACGGTAAATCCTCCGGCTGACGCCCCCATTACAACGAGTCGATCTTCATCACCCCAACCGTTGCGAATTGCAGCGTGCAGACCTGCTGCGACGTCAGCAACGTCAAGCTCACCCCATCGGGTGGCCATCGCCTGGGTAAATGCCCGACCATGACCAGTAGAGCCCCTGTGATCGGGAACCAACACGGCCCAGCAGCGTTCTACCCAGTAGGCAATTCGTGCGTTGAAATAAACACCCCATTGGTCTGTCGGCCCACCATGGACCCATGCGATCAATGGCGGAGCCTTTTCATCACCTAAAGAAGACTCCTTGGAAGAAGATGGGTGCGGACTATACAAACGGCCGGGGATTTCCTCTCCATCTTCGCCTTGCCAAGTAACCACCTCGGGCTCGACAAGATCGGCAGCCTCAAAACCAGCTACGGGGCCAACCGCCAACGTGTGGCGTTTGGCGAAATCTTGGCCGCTATAGACAACAACACTGGTAGGAGTTCGCGCCCCACTTCGCACAGCCACCAGATGGTCTCCCACCCAACTGAGACCCCCGTGAACTCCACGTCCTATCTGTTGAATTCTCTGTTGGTTAGCTTGAGCCAGGCCTTTCTCAACCTCGACAACTCGCAGTGATCCAAACCCATCTTCGTTGCGACAATAGGCAACGAAACGACTGTCGGGCGACCAGGCAAACGATCGCTGCCCTTGACCCCAAGCCGGCCCGCCGTGTTCATGTTCTTCTTCTACTAATGGACTCACCTCGTCACGCTCGGGCCAACTGCACGCCCAAACGTTTAACCACCCGCCGGCGTCACACAAGAAACCAAGGCGTGAGCCATCTGGTGAAAACCGAGGCTGTTGAACAGAGACGCCCTCTCCCCCAGCCGCCACAATCGCTTCGCCAGATCCGTCAGCCCGCCTGACAACAATGCGACTTGAATCCCACGGCATAGCTGGAACATCCCACTCGTGCCACACAACCCAGCTTCCATCTGGAGACCAAGATGGGTCGAAGCAAAAGTCTGCATCTCCCGAAATTCTCACTGCCTTCCCAAAGCCGACTTCATCGAGCCCTACGACTTCTACATGATGGGTATCGACAACGTAAGCAACTGATCGCGAATCAGGCGAAACCGAAGGAGCACTGATCAGACCTGTAGCAATACATCGAGGCGGGCCACCCTGGATGGGCTGCAACCACAAACCTCCTCCGGCTTCACCCCCGCCACCACCCACATAGACCAAAGCCGAGCTGTCAGGCACCCAGTCGAACGTTCCACCGCCATATGCCCGAGAAGACGCAGGCGATGGCAGTGTGGTCAATACAACCTCCGGACCCCAAAGGGAATCTTCTTGTCGCATTCGCACAACCAGGGCACTGCGACCAGCAGATGTTGTCGAACACGCCACTCGGGTGTTATCAGGCGATAAACGAGGTTCGGCAACCACGCGCCCATTGGCACACATTGCCGCAGAAATTCGTTTAGATACTTTTGCCAAGGGTTGATCGTTTTGCACACCAAGATCATGGCTGAAATCCTCTGGATCGCCGAGCCATAAGGTCCTATGGTGAGCCAATGACGTCAGATGTCGCAGCGAGAGCTATCAAAGCATCCAAGGTTTATGGCAAAGGAGATACAGCCGTACATGCTCTTGATGAAGTATCTGTCGATCTCAACACTAAGAGCTTCACTGCAATCATGGGTCCATCGGGGTCGGGAAAATCAACCCTCATGCACTGTTTTGCAGGCCTCGACTCACTGACATCAGGGCAGATCTTTTTGGGCGATACAGAGCTTTCGCATATGAAAGAAAAGGAACGCACCCTCATACGACGCGACCGCGTCGGTTTCGTTTTCCAAACATTCAATCTGGTGCCAACCCTTACCGCCTTTGAAAACATCGTTCTTCCAATGAAATTAGGAGGGCACGATCCTGACCAATCCTGGATAGAAACGGTAGTGAAAACTCTCGGGCTCAACGACCGTCTCTCACATCGACCTTCTGAACTCTCAGGTGGTCAACAGCAGCGAGTAGCCGTGGCCAGGGCTATGGCGGGACGTCCGAGCATCATCTTTGCTGACGAACCAACGGGAAATCTTGACTCGCGCTCTGGTGGCGAGGTGCTCGGATTTCTCCGAAATGCCGTAGATGAATTCGAACAGACCATAGTCATGGTCACCCATGACCCCGTCGCAGCAAGCAACACTGATCGAGTCATCTTCTTGGCCGACGGAAGGATCGCCGGAAACCTCGAAGATCCAACCGTTGAAAATGTGCTTGAGAATATGAAGAGTTTAGTAGCCGAGGGCTGACTCTATGTTGAAATTGACACTTAGAGACCTGCTTGCTCATAAGTTCCGTTTTCTTCTTACCGCTTTTTCGGTCGTTCTGGGTGTGAGTTTCGTCGTTGGTTCGTTTGTTACTACCGACAGCCTCCAAAAGTCCTTTGTTGACGTTTTCAATCAAGCGACCTCTGGTCTCGATCTTTATGTGCGTTCGACGGCTTACTTCGAGAATACTGCCAATCAACGAGCGCCAATTCCTGAAGGACTGGTTGATGAAATACTCAGTGTTCCGGGGGTATCAAGAGCTGAAGGCGATGTGGCCGGCTATGCACAGGTTGTAAATGAAGAGGGGAAGGCAGCGACCTCTCAAGGAGCCCCCATGATTGGGTTGTCGTGGGGAAAGACCAACGAGTTGAATGCCCTCAAGCTGTCCAAAGGAAAAAAACCTGCCGGCCTTGACCAAGTCGCTATAGACATTGCCACCGCCGATCAACTTGACATTGAAATTGGCGACAGGGTGACCGTCATGAGGGAAGGTCCCAGCTTGATCATGACTGTTGTAGGCATCTTCAGTTTTGGCGAAAGGAACCAACTGGCCGGCGCTCGCCTTACAGCTTTTGATCTGGAAACAGCCCAAGATGTCATGGGCAAAACCGATACATATGACGGCATCTCGATTGTCACAGCAGATGATTCTGACTTGAAAAAAGTAGAAGCCGAGCTAAATTCGATTCTCGATGACACCATCGAGGTGGTCGAACGCCAGGTCATCATTGATGAGAACCTAAAGGCATTCAGCGTATTCATCAAGATCTTCGGCAGAGCGCTTCTGGGTTTCGCCGGCGTAGCCATGTTTGTAAGCGCGTTCGTCATAGCCAACACCTTCAATATCATCGTGGGTCAACGAACTCGTGAGCTGGCACTCCTTCGAGCCATTGGGGCAACCCCGGCACAAGTACGAGCTCTCATGTCAGTTGAGGCTCTTATCGTGGGAATCGTAGGTACCACCTTGGGCCTCGTAATTGGTTTGTTGCTGGCAGAAGTAATTCAAGCAATTTTCAATGCTGCAGGGGCAGGACTTCCCGATTCAGAAACTGTTTTTGCACCTCGTACGGTCCTGGTCGCAATCATCGTAGGAATTGGAGTCACCCTGGCAGCATCTCTGCTTCCCTCACGAAAAGCCTCTCTCATCCCCCCGGTGGTAGGCCTCAACGCCGGGCTTTCAACCTCCGGCGACAACATAAAAACTCGGCTGGTGTTAGCCACTGGCTTTACTTTATTTGGTGCATTGGCACTGCTTTACGGCCTATTTATCAGCGACGAAACCACCCCTACCTTACTGAGCCTCGCAATAGGGTCAATGGTTTTCTTTATTGGGGTTGCCGCCCTCAGCGTCTTTTTTGCACGCCCGATTGCACAGTGGTTGGGATTCTTCTATCCCAAAGTTTTTGGCATGGTCGGTCTGTTGGCTCGCGAAAACGCTTCACGCAATCCGGCCCGTACGGCCTCTGCCGCTTCAGCCCTAATGGTTGGCCTTGCATTGGTTTCAATGGTCTTGGTAATCGGTAACTCGATCAAAGACACGGTGGTCGCCACGATGCGTGGATCAACCCAGGCTGACTTCATTATCCAGTCGGATAGTTTCACACCGTTTAGTACTGAATTGGCCAAAGAACTAAGCGGGCTTGCCGAAATCGAAGCGGTCGGCAGAGTCCGTATTGGCCAAATACAGATTCTCGGGGACACCAAACAACTGACCGCTACAGACCCAGAAGTCCTAACCAATTTAGTTGACCCCGAATTGGTCTCGGGCTCCACCAAAGACCTTGCCGGAGACACCATTCTCGTCCACAAGGATCCGGCCAAAGATCTGGGACTTGCCGTTGGCGACAATGTAGAAGTGACATTCCCGGCAACCGGAAATCGCCGTCTCCAAGTCGCAGGCATTTACAACGATGCCACCATCGTTGGCAACTGGGTTGTCGGTATGAAAACTTACGAAACAAGCACAAACGATGAGCTCGATCTAATCGTCATGGCAAAGACAAGCGATGGAGTGAAAGCCGAACAAGCAAGAAGTGCTGTAGAGGCGGTTACGAAGAAGTATCCCCAAGCCACATTGAGAGACCAGCAGGAGTTCCAAGACAATCAGGTCTCTCAAATCAACAGTTTGCTGACGATAGTCAATGCCCTACTGGGCTTGGCCATCATCATTGCGCTGCTCGGGATCATCAACACCATGGCCCTATCGATCTTCGAACGCACACGTGAGATCGGTTTACTTCGCTCAGTTGGAATGACCAGACGTCAAGTACAACGGATGGTCCGGTGGGAAGCTGTTCTTATCAGCATCTTCGGTGGACTGGCCGGAACGATAATCGGAGTGCTGTTTGGGCTTCTCTTAGGATCAGCGCTTCCCGAAAGCTTGATAAACGCAGTGAGCATTCCCACTGGCCAAGTAATCAGTCTCGTCATCGTCGCTGCCTTATTCGGTTTGTTTGCCGGGTATTTTCCAGCCCGTCGCGCCACCAGGCTCGATCTCCTCAGTGCCCTAAGCGAACAATAGGGTCAACCTGTCAGTACATGCGCGCGGGTAAACGGCTCTGCGCGCTTGGTAATACAACATGGCCCATTTCGTAATGATCGAGTACACCCGCGATGCGCTCAAGAGCTAGCGAGCCATGCGTTTCGATGGCCACCATTGGACGTCCCTTGCGATCAAATCGAAGATCTTGAAACGAAAGTACGCTTGGGTGAGTGGGTGCATATATCAGGTAGTTTCGTTCTGCCTCTTTGTCGTCTCCCACAAGCGAGAGTACGCCAGGTAACGTTCCGAACTCCTCAACTGCACTGTCACCGCGATAATGAACAGGCTCCGTCTCCAACTTGTCTTCTGTGACATACGAGAGACACGCGGGTTCGATAGCGAGCAGTGGGTCGCCCGATAGATTTATCGCTTGTTCCAAGAAACTTCCCGAAGGACAATCCAGACCTGCCATCATGATATTTATCCAGCGCGAATCATCATGCACGGTTACCAGATGGTCAGGAACTGCCGGGGAGGCAGGAAGACATAGACCAATGGGTCCCATGTGAAGAAGTTCAGAAATCAACGCCCTTATCTCCCAAGCCTCGATTCCATCTTGAATTGGATCCCACTCCACCACTGTGTCCAAGTAAGCAGGGATCGTGGTAACCCAACCATGAGCGTCCTGGCGTCCGCACATTGTTTTCAGCCTCTGAGCAGAGCTGAAATGGCTTTCGGCAGTTAGCGCGTAAATGTTGGCGAATCCATGAAGAATCACAGCGCCCATATTTACTGCACGTGATGCAATTCTCACGTGAGCAGGGTCCTCGAGATATAGACCCATCCCGCTCTTATGTACATCATTCGTCATCAGGTCCACTAGGTATAAGTGCCCCAACAACTAGGTTTAGATACACGAATTTTTGGATTCCTATTTAGCCGACAAAGGTCGCAGCGGAGCCAAGGCTCTAAGATCACGAAATGAACAAAGCCAACAGACAGATTCCTGATCGCAACTTGGCCATGGAATTAGTTCGCGTAACCGAAGCTGCCGCCCTAGCCGCAGCACGCTGGATGGGCCGAGGCGACAAAGAGGGTGCCGATGGAGCAGCGGTGGATGCCATGCGAATCGTGCTTGAAACAGTCCCCATGGACGGGATCGTCGTAATCGGTGAGGGCGAAAAAGACGAAGCACCGATGCTCTACAACGGTGAGCGCATTGGTGACGGTACTCCACCTGAAGCCGACATAGCTGTCGATCCAATTGATGGCACCACCTTGACATCGCTGGGTCGAGGCAATGCGTTGGCCGTAATTGCCGTCGCCGACCGTGGATCGATGTTTGACCCGGGACCCTGTGTATATATGGAGAAAATAGCTGTGGGCCCTGACAGTGTGGGGGTCATCGATATTACAAAGTCTCCCACCGCAAACCTGAAAGCTGTGGCAAAGGCAAAGGGAGAGTCAGTACGCAATCTCACTGCTGTGATCCTCGACCGTGATCGCCACAGCGACTTGATAGCCGAAGTTCGCTCCGCTGGAGCACGTATCCGCCTGATTCCTGATGGAGACGTAGCCGGTGCGATATCAACCGCATGGCCAGATTCGGGTGCCGACATTTTATTTGGGATAGGCGGAACGCCTGAAGGCGTGATCAGTGCCGCCGCACTCAAGTGTATGGGTGGAGAACTTCAGGGTCGTCTATGGCCACGCAATGAAGAAGAGAAAGGCCTCGCATTGGAAGCCGGATATGACCTTACCGCCGTACTTGGCACCGATGACCTGGTACGAAGTGATAACTGCTTCTTCGCTGCAACTGGCATTACTGATGGCGAACTTCTTCGCGGAGTTCACTATGACTCACGTGGGGCACATACCCAATCTCTCGTCATGCGCTCAAAATCTGGAACCGTCAGGCTCATAGATGCCCATCATCGCTTGGACAAACTAAGCGAATTCAGCACAATCGAATTCGGTTAGACCCAGCGTATGAGGTGAAGATGCTCGCCACCCGAGTGGGCATCTTCAAAACCCATCGAATCCAACCATTGCCTACCTGGCCCCAAGGAAACATAAGCGCTGATCTGTGAAACACCTTTAGCTATCAGCGCTGAAATGAACTGGGCCATAAGGTGACTTGCGATTCCGTGGCGGCGTTCACTGGGTTTGATCACGCATGATTTAACAATTCCGACATGGCCATTGCGATAACCGGTTAAAACGCCGACCAATTCCCCATCATGTTGGGCCTTGATTACCAATGATTCCTCTATTGTTAATGCCGTCTCGCTATCTTCTGTTGGCTCAGCCTCTTTCGTTGACTCGTCCATCCACGACTTGATCGTCGTATTCGTCCAAGGATCCAATAACTCGCTAGCTATCAGCTCAAGCTCGAATCCGCCCCGACCAACAACGACAGGCTCGGCAAAGCTCGCGTCCAAGAATGGAACCCACCGGTGATGATGTCCGTTATGAGGAACTTCATGGAGCAGATACACACGATCAAAACCAACTTCTACTTTGTAATCAGCCAGCCCAACCATTGCTGCTTGAAGTCGATCGGGCTCACCTGAGTCACAAATGGTCACATGAGGGGTAAACGGCC
Source organism: uncultured Acidimicrobiaceae bacterium (assembly GCA_964349215.1). Taxonomy (GTDB): domain Bacteria; phylum Actinomycetota; class Acidimicrobiia; order Acidimicrobiales; family CADCSY01; genus JACOTK01. The sequence goes on from CAYGGL010000046.1 coordinate 9,383, forward strand.
AGGACAAGTCCCGACTTAGAGGACCGACAAATACTCTTTCTCGAAGCGCCAAAAGCTCATCGAGATTGCCGCCCACCTTCAAATACAAAACTGGGTTGTCAGGCATAAACGTAGCCGGAGGCCCTAGGGTCAAGGCAAAAGGTCTCGTCTTTGAGGCTGCGGCCTGCAATGTCTTAAGAGCCAGATGAACATCACTTTCACGCACGTTCACGGGTGGCACCAAAGTGAGATGCGGGGCCATTTTGCCATGATCGCCACAAGCACGACGCAAGCCTTGTATCTCGGCTGCCCATGGCTGGGGCATCATAAGCGCTGCACCTAGGCGAATACGAGACACTGGCCCAGCCTAGGTTTGCTAACTGCCGTTGGCCACCTGAAGACGAAGGCGAGCGCGAGCCAAGCGGGCAATTGCCTCAGCATCATCGAGTTGCATCGTATGTCGTTCGGCCTCATCAATGACACGCTGTGCCCGGACAATATCAATCTGGCTAGCCAGCTCGGCAACATCAGAAAGAATCGTCACTTTGTCGTTGCTAACCTCGACAAAGCCACCATGGACAGCGACATGTTCGTCGGCGCCCTCAAGAGGGCGAATCATTACCTCACCAATACCCAATGCCCCAATGAATGGTGCATGGCCCGTGAGAAACGCTATTTCTCCATCGGTGGTGCGAGCGATAACCATTTTGGCTTCGCCTGTGTAGAGAATGCGCTCTGGACTGACCAGATCGACCTGCATGGTCACGGGGAATCAGCTCTCTTTCAGCTGCTTGGCCTTGGCCATTGCTTGGTCTGCGCCGCCAACGTTGAGGAAGGCCTGCTCGGGCAGTTCGTCAAGTTCACCCTTAACCAATGCCTCAAAGGACTCGACCGTCTCGCCAACTGGCGTGAACACACCGGGGAGACCGGTAAAGACCTCGGCAACAAACATTGGCTGAGACAAGAAGCGCTGAATCTTGCGGGCACGTGAAACTGTCACTCGGTCTTCTTCTGAAAGTTCGTCAAGACCAAGAATTGCGATGATGTCCTGCAGCTCTTTATAGCGCTGAAGAATCTCTTGAACCCGTCGGGCAACGTCATAGTGGCGCTGACCAACGACTTCTGGAGACAAAATGGTCGACGTCGAAGCCAGTGGGTCAACGGCTGGGTAGATACCAAGGGCTGCGATATCACGCGACAACTCGGTTGTTCCATCGAAGTGGGTGAACGAGGTGAATGGAGCAGGGTCTGTGTAATCGTCAGCCGGTACATATACGGCTTGCAACGAGGTGATGGAGTGTCCTCGAGTTGATGTAATGCGCTCTTGCAACACGCCCATCTCGTCTGCCAACGTCGGCTGATATCCCACCGCTGAAGGCATGCGTCCCAAAAGGGTCGATACCTCAGAACCAGCCTGTACAAATCGGAAGATGTTGTCGACGAACAACAGCACGTCTCGACCCTGCACGTCACGGAAGTACTCGGCCATGGTAAGGGCCGAAAGAGCGACACGAAGGCGTACGCCTGGAGGTTCATCCATCTGACCAAAGACCAGGGCGGCCTTCTCGAGAACACCCGACTCGCCCATTTCCAACATCAGGTCGGTTCCCTCACGGGTACGTTCGCCTACTCCAGCGAATACAGAAACACCACCGTGTTGTTGAGCGACTCGGCGGATCATCTCTGTAATCAACACTGTCTTGCCTACGCCGGCACCACCGAAGAGGCCGATCTTTCCACCCTGTAGGTATGGGGTAAGCAAGTCGATGACCTTAATACCGGTCTCAAACATCTGGGCCTTGGGCTCAAGGGTTGAGAAGTCAGGTGCAGGGCGATGAATCTCCCAGCGGTCTTTGACTTCTCCAATGCTGGCCACATCAAGGGGCTCACCAATTACGTTAAAGACATGACCGAGCACCTCGTCACCAACAGGAACCTGGATGCCGTGGCCGAGGTTGCGAACTGTAGTTCCACGGGTCAAACCGTCGGTTGGCTTAAGGCAGATGGCTCGTACTCGTGAATCACCGATTTGCTGGGCAACTTCGGCAGTGACTACCACTGGCTTTCCCTCAATCATGAGGGTCATCTCAATTGCTGTGTTGATCTCCGGAAGAGCGTCGGGAGGAAACTCTACGTCGACGACGGGGCCGGCAATAGCGACGACTCGGCCCTCTTTAAGTTCGGTTGGATCGCTGGTCATGGTCATAGCTGGCTTACTCCTGAGACGAGTGGGTGACGGTCTTTAAACATGATCGTGGCGTCGATCGCGGTGCTGGGGGAAGATCTCCTGAGGACCGATGTGGTCAATAAGAGTGTCCTCATCGCTGCTCGAGCTTTGAGACTGAGCCTCGGCACCGCCGACAATTTCCATGATCTCGGTGGTAATTGCATCTTGGCGAGCACGGTTCATGATGCGGCTGAGCTTGGTGATGAGTTCTTCGGCGTTATCAGTAGCGGACTTCATGGCCCGCTGACGAGCAGCATGTTCTGAAGCTGCGGCTTCGAGCATGGCGGCAAAAAGGCGAGCTTCGGCATAACGAGGCAGTAGGCGTTCGAGAATGAGGCCGGGGCTTGGCTCGAACTCATAGTCAGCGGTTGGGCCCTCGTCTATTGTTGCGGTTAACGACTCAGAGTCAATCGGCATAAATCGGCGTTGCGCAACACGTTGGGTGCCGGCCGAAAGAAATTGGGTATAAACCAATTCGACTTGGTCATATTTGCCAGACTCGAAATGCTCGGTAACTGCAGCTGCGACTCTACGAGCATCTTCATAACCAGGCTGATCACTCATTCCGGTAAACGATGCGTCAATTGTGTAACCACGAAAGCGAAAGTAGCCCTCAGCCTTCTTGCCTACACAGATGAGCCCGTACTCTTTACCATCTGCTTTTGTTGCCAATATCGCCCGCTCTGTGGCGCGAATTACATTGGTGTTGTACGCACCTGCGAGCCCGCGATCGGCGCACACGGCTACGAAAGCAACCTTGCTAACTGACTCTCTAGGAGTCAGGAGAGGCGAAGCCATCCCGGCGCCGCCGGCAGCAAGGTTGCCGATTACTGCAGTGATCTTTTCGGCATAGGGCCGCGCTGCTGCCACCCGTTGCTGAGCCTTGACAATACGGCTCGCGGCAATCAGCTCCATTGCCTTGGTGATCTTCTTCGTCGACTGAACGGATTTGATCCGCCGACGAAGAATGCGTTCTTGGCCACCGGCCACTGACTAGCTCCCTGCCGTATCGTTTGGACCAACGGCTGACGCCGAAGACTGGAACATTTCAGCAAATCCCTTGATTGCAAGCTCAAACGCCGACTCGTCGGGCAAGGAGCCAGAATCACGAATGGTTTCGAGCATGTCACTATGACGGGTACGGAACCATTCAAGAAGTTCGGTCTCAAAGCGACGAACGTCTGGCACCGCAACCGGATCGAGGTAACCACGGGTCGCTGCATAGAGCGATACGACCTGCTCTTCGACGGGTAGTGGTGAATTTAATGGCTGCTTCAAAAGTTCAGTGAGGCGGTATCCACGATCAAGCTGGGCCTGGCTGATCTTGTCGAGTTCAGAACCAAAGGCTGCGAAGGCCTCAAGCTCACGGAACTGTGCGAGGTCAGTCTTGAGCGTTCCAGTAGCTGACTTCATTGCCTTTATCTGAGCAGCTGAACCAACTCGTGAAACCGAAATACCTACGTCGATAGCGGGACGCACACCAGACTTGAACAAGTCATCTTGTAGGTATACCTGGCCATCGGTGATCGAAATCACGTTGGTTGGGATATAAGCGGAGACGTCGCCTGCCTTGGTTTCGATAATAGGTAGAGCGGTCAAAGATCCAGCGCCTAGGTCATCTGAGAGCTTCGCTGCACGCTCAAGCAAACGGCTGTGCAAATAGAAGACGTCACCCGGGTAAGCCTCGCGCCCTGGTGGACGACGTAGCAGCAGAGCAATCTGTCGATAAGCCTCGGCTTGTTTCGATAGATCGTCATAGACGATCAATGCATGTTCGCCGTTGTCCATCCAGTGCTGACCCATTGCGCAGCCTGCATATGGAGCAAGGTATTTGAACGGTGCCGGATCTGACGCGGGAGCAACAACTACCACCGTGTAGTCCATCGCTCCACGTTCGGCGAGAGTCGCAACTGTGGTCGCGACCGTTGATGCTTTTTGTCCAATGGCTACATATATGCACTTAACCCCTAGACCACGCTGGTTGATGATCGTGTCGATCGCAACAGTGGTCTTTCCGGTCTTACGATCGCCAATGATCAGCTCTCGCTGGCCACGTCCAATTGGGGTCATCGAATCGATGGCCTTGATACCCGTCTGGAGTGGTTCATGTACAGGCTTGCGGCCAATGATGCCGGGTGCTTGAACTTCCATACGACGAGGCTGCACTCCCGAGAGTGGGCCTTTACCGTCGATTGGAGCGCCCATACCATTGACGACCCGTCCCAAAAGGCCATCTCCAACGTTTACAGACAAGATGTTTCCGGTGGCCTTTACTGACTGGCCTTCTTCGATGTGTCCTACCTCGCCGAGAACAACGGCACCGATCGAGTCTTCATCGAGGTTGAGGGCAAGACCCAGCGTGCCGCCTTCGAACTCGAGAAGCTCGTTAACTGCGGCTCCAGGAAGTCCACTGACGCGAGCGATGCCGTCACCAACTTCAATAACTCGCCCAACACGAGCCATCTCAGTTTCTGGAGAGTAACCCTCCATGTTCTTGCGAAGTGCGGCGGTGATATCAGCGGGGTTGAAAGTCAACTCTGCCATGTGTTGTCTCCTAGGGCGATGTTTCGAATCAAATTGGTGTTCATCCGATTGCCTCACGCATCTGGTCCAGGCGAGAGCGGATTGAACCATCAATGACTGTGTCGCCAACTTGGGCGACTATGCCACCGATAACACTTGGGTCAACGACAACTTTGATCGTGACTGATTTACCTGTGGCTCGACCAAGGGCTTCGCTGAGGCGGGCCTGTTGATCGTCGTTTAGATCAATCGACGAGCGCACTTCTGCAACCACCTTACTTTTGGTCGCTGCTACCCGTTCGACCAGTCGATCAATGATCGCCGGAAGTTCACGAGCCCGATCAGAAGCCACCAAGAACGACACCAAATTCGTAGTAGTTGGTGATGCAGTCTCTCCTAGAAGATCGGCGACCACACCCTTGCGTCGTTCAACCGGCACTGCCGGATCGGTGAGAACCTCACGAAGCTCATCAGAGCCTTCCAGCGCCCTTGCAAAACGAAACAACTCGTCTTCTACTGCGTCGAGCGAACCTTCAACTCGGGCCACCTCGAACAATGCCGTGGCATAGCCGTCGATACGTTCGGAGTTCATTAGGTTATGACCTCTGCTGACCGACGTTGTTGATGAAGTTCTCGATCAGTTGCAAATTGGCTTCACGATCAAGAGAGGCCTCAACGACCTTTTCAGCCAGCTCAATAGCAAGGTTGGCCACTTGACTTTGCATCTCAACCATGACCCGGTCACGTTCGCCGGCAACGGTTTCTATATTGCGCTGGCGAAGTTCTGCTGCTTCTGCCTCGGCACGTGCAATTAGATCTCGACGCACACCATCGGCTGCCTGACGAGCCTCTTCGATGATGCGAGCAGCTTCATT
>CAYGGL010000047.1:0-13388 GCA_964349215.1 uncultured Acidimicrobiaceae bacterium
AACTGGCCTTGATCGGTATTGAACGAAGCAGCCTGTCGGCCAAGGAGCCGTGTCAGAACGTTGAGCTTGTTCGGGTCTTGGACTACGAAGGCCTCGGCATAATCGGATGCGGTGAGGGGATCGTTGGGATCGTTGAAGCGCCCGAGAAGGTCGTTGAGGTTCGGCAGGTCTGTGGCCGCCTGGGCGAACAGTTTGCGAGACGCCTGTTGGTCCAGCCCGAACGACGAGAGCCTCTCCGCCTCTGCCTTGGCGAGAGAGAACCCGTAGCTCGCAGCCTCGCCGCCCACCTGAGCGGAACGAATACGGCGCTCAAGCTCGATGGGCGAGGTCTTGCCGTCGTTCAAGAGCGCTGAGGCGAAGATGGCTGCATCTGATAGGTCGCCCGCCCCGTAGTCCCTAGCATAGGCCTCTCGAATGAAGTCCGATTGGGTGATCACCCCGACGTAAAGAGCGTTGAGCTTGTCGCCGAACTCGTTGGGGCTCACATCGCCCTCGATCAACGACTTGAGCCGATCGGGGCCGAGCACGACATCTGCGGGGACTCCGAACGAGGCAAGGCGACGCTTGTAACCCTCGACTGTGGACAGAAAGTCCATCTCATTGAGGCGCACCGTTCCATCGCCTCGAAGGTTGCCTGGGAAATAACGGTCATAGACCGCTCGGTTCTGACGCACAGACATGAGGGCCAGTTGTGCATTACCGGACTCTGCCCATGAATCTGCATACAGACGAATCAACTCATCAGGCAAATAGGGAAACATTGCCTTGGCTTGGGTATAGAGATCAGCGGCCACTAGATTGCCTTTCTCGGGGCAGCGCCACCGAAGGCGTCGGCCATTGCCAGCATGGAATCCTGCGTTACCTTCTTGTTGCCGTTGCGCATCCCCTCCTGGCGAAGCAATTGCTCAGCGCCGGCGCGATCGTTCATCTTGAGGATGCGCTCGAAGATGGCACCTTTCTCGTCAGCGACCTCACCCCAGATGTTGGACACCACGCCACGCCACGGCTGGGCAATCGACTCATAGTCCAACTCAGGGTTGGTGTACTCGGGAAACAGCGCAAGACGTTGCCGCTTCAATTCCTCGGTTATGGAGTCCATCGCTGTAGGATCAGTGGCCAACTTACCCGCCCACGATTGCACCGTGGCTTCATCCCAGGAGCCATAGACCGGTCCAAGCCAACGTGATGCCAATGTCCGTACATCGTCAGCGTATTCAGATGCCCGCTTGATCTGAGTACCGCTAAGCGCTCCGGCTAAAGTGGGGTCGAGTTCACCAAACGCAGGGTTCTGCAAGCGTCTGATCTGATCCTCGATAAAGACATCAGACCAATCGCCACTCGTCCAGCGATCAGCCATGAGTTCTTGTGCGCTTTGACCAACGCCGGAGATTCCCGCCTTGCGTAACATGTCAGAGACCTTGAGCCGGTTATCGGCTTGAATCTGACGTGCGGTCTGTGGATCAGAAGCTACAAGACCTGCCCATTTACGCTGGGTTTCATTACGGCTCTGGTGCCATTGAGTAGTGGCTACCTCAGCCTCGGTTGGCGTGCGACCTTCGAGTGTCGCCATAGCGGCGAGCGCGAGCATCTCAGGGTCACGCAGCCACGGCCTGATCTGGGCTTCTTTCTCAAAGTTGGCGGCCCACCCATCAAATGGGTGTTCATCAGTGTTGGCCAACTCTCGGGAGATACCGAATTGCAAGACGCCTTGGCGATATAAGTCCTCATGCACAATCGAACGATCAGCGACAGGTGATTGTGTCCCCGTAATGGCTTCGAGTTCCTCGGGTGAACTGATCGTCCATGCCATAAATCTGCCTGTACCAGGTATCTCGTAGACCAACTGATACGCCAAACCATTACCGTTCGCATCAGTGACGAGCCATAGTTGACCACCACCAGGCACCCCTCGCAGCGTTGCCATTAATTGGCTCCCAACGCTGCTACCGCAGCACGAGCTTCGGCGAGGAATTGCTTATAAGCCCCCGTCTTGTAGATGGTCCACGGCTTGAAGTTCTTCCCGCCGCCACTCACGGCAAATGCCGCTCGCATGTTCGTTGCCGGATCAACATTAGCCTGTTGATCCCGTGTGCCACCTGTGCCACGTTCCTTGTTGAATGAACGAATCTGCATCAGACCGACGCTTGGACCCCACGTAGCATCAGTGATAGTGGTATCACCCATCGCTGTGGGATTGAGCCCCGATTCACCTTTGGCCACCGCCACCGCCGTCACCAGCGCTTCACCGGAGAACCCAGCGTCTCGCGCCAAACGTGCGACCTCGACCATATCCATGGAGGCCCCTTTCTTAGTCCTAGGAGCCTTTCCTGGTTTTGGGCTCGTTGGAGCACCCTCGTTGGTTACACCTTCTCCAGGCATGGGCAACGGAGGTGGTGGCGGTATCGGCTTTGGTGCCTTGGGTTGTTCAAACGTGGGCACAACATCTTGAGTACCCCCAGAATTAGACATGAGTTGATCCGACATCGACACCAACACGTTGGTAAGCATGTCTCGAAACATCGGCTCAGCCATTAGACGCCCATCATCTGATCAAGTGAAAGGACAGTTTTCAATAGATTATCCCTGCCTGTGGATAACTCTTTGACATCTTGATTACGGTTGATCTCCGGCTTGTAACGCTCGGCTAGATACTCCTTGAACCGTGACTGTGGGTCACTTATGACCTGTTGGGAACCATCGGCCGCCACTGCGAGGTTCTGTTGTTCGCTAGCCGCATCTTTTGAAAAGCCGGTAAGAACGCTCGCCAGTTGGTCAAGCTCGCTTTGATCGGGTTCACGGCCGAGCATGGAGGCAACCGTTCCCTTGACCGCCTGGGCGATTTCCTCGGGACCTGGCAAAGCAATTGGCGGACGTGTCTTGGCCTGGCCACCTGCACCAAGGCTACGCCCTGCCGATATGCCTGCACCCATGAACTTATCGAGCACTTGTAACAACGTGGCCGGTGAGCCAACCTTGTACGCACGACCGGCAATATCAAGTAGTTGATCGAAAGCTTGCTGAGTCCTCGCATCAGGTTGGCCGGGAATAATATCTTCCCAGGACGCTTGTCCATAGAACCCGGCCAAGAACATACGCTGTTGTAATTCGCCGACACCAATGCCAACCTCTTTTTGGAACGTCTCATCGTTATACAACGCATCGAACAAGTCATTGCGCTTCTTAATTATCGCCTTGTCCGAGGTGGCGGGGCTCACTGCAGCGAGGTCGAAATTACGGCCGAACACTCGAGCAGATTTGGCCTTGCCCGACGCGGGCCGACCGGGGATCGTGCCGAGAAGAATCTCCCAGTTGTCATCAACCATGTATTGACTTGGATCACTGTTCGGCACATAACCAAGTCGGGCTGCAATCTCGGCAGCAGCCTCTTCTGTAGCTGAGGCTTTAGGTTTATCTTTAGGCTTCGCCGGTGCTTTAGGTGTCTTTTTTCCAAGAGGGGCTGGTGCTTTGGGTAAGGGGGCGGGTTCTGCCATTATTGACCTTCCTCGGATCTCATCGTCTCGGGACCCATAGGATCATTCTCCAACCACCTATGGTAGGTCCTTGAGAACGCAGGATCTTGCGTTAGCACTCCGACAAAGCCTTCCCACTCCGCTCGCAAAGACATCGCCTTGGACGAATCCAACTTGCCAATACCTTGTGCCTTCATCCGGCTGAGAATAGATTCACGATAGGTGAGATAGTCACGAAGACCCTCGATGCTCTGGCGCCCTGATACATCAGGGTGTTCGGCAATCTTCCATAGGTCCCTTATCTTAGAAGTCCAATCACCGGCGTCACGTTCATCAAGCGCCGCTCGCCATTGCGGATATTTCTCCGACAATGCCTTGGTGACGCCGGCTTTCATGTCAGCCAAGTCACGAGCCTCTTTGACATTGAGATTTGGAAGGCCACGTTGCACTCGTGCTGCGTCAATAGCATCTACTGCCTTTATGTACTCCATCCAGCCAACTCGAACATCTGATTGCAAGATCATCTCATCGAGTCCCAGAGTTTCTCTTTGCATGGTCGATGACCCCGGACGGACCGGCGTGCGCTTTTGCTTTGATGCCACTGACGCAAGGTACTCATCGGTGGACGATCCGCCATCAGTGCCAAATACCAACCCTGCAAGATTGGGTGTCTCAAGTGATTCCAGTAACGGCGCAAAGCGCTCAGTGAACTCCGCTCCCGCGGCGGTGGCTGGAATGCCGTTAATTGATTTGGACATGGTGGTTGTCACTGCAAAGTATTCCTCGCCCATTTCTTCGAGAAACACCTCATCGGCATTCGTTACTTTCTTCCATGCATCAGGGTCGTCTTTGTAAAGTTCTTCATCTGCTCGCTGTTTTTCCTGCAACATACGGTAGTAATCGAGGTATGGCTGCATGGGAGTTTGAAACTCAATCTGTGTAGGAGACAAGAACGACGTGATGAACTTGAGGTGCAACATCTGTGATGCTTCACGTTCGATCTCACGCACAAACGCCGCTCGCTGCGCGGGGTCATTCGTGTCCAAGACTCGCTCGCCGGAGTGAATCTCATACATCTTCTTTCCAAGGATTCGAGCGTGCAGCACCGCTCGTTCTCTCGGATCGAGGTCTTTGCCTGCGGCCTTGAACGCATTACGTAAAGTAGTAGGAGCAAGGGCTTTGAGCACGTTCTTATCAGGTGTCCCGAAGGGCACGAAGAACTTATATGCCGCATTGAGTTCGACCTCCGGGTTGTCTTCCACAAAGTAACCGAGTGCCATCGCCGCAAGTGGACCTGAGGGAAACGCATTGGGTAAGCCCACCAAGCCTTGCTTGGACATCATGACGTTGCCTTGAGAATCTGTTGCCCCTTGAAGCCACGGAATCCAATCAATTGCATCCCCGGCAAAAGATGGCAGCCGAACGCTGAGGTACTCCTCGCCTGTCGTAGGGTCGGTGTATACTAGATCGGTTTTGTTTGGGGCATTCCAAACCTTGGCAGCACGCAGCGCAAAGGTCGGGTTCTCCACCGCAAGACCTATCCAGCGTGTCATGATCTCTTGGCTCGCCGGATAGAACGGAGCAAGATTGCGTGCCATCTCCGCAAACTGTGAACGCTCGGAGAGGTCATACATGTACTTGTTCAATTCAGCGAGAGCAACACGGCGGCCCCGCTCTTCGAGCGCAGTGATGCTTGCCTGGTCCAGTTGTCCTGGCTTGAAACCCTTGAGCGCACGTTCCATAAACGCTCGATAAGAATCTTCAAAGAACGGATTACGTGTCAGATTATCCGTTACGTCTTGGCCGAGCACCTTAAAAGCCTTCTCGGTGATATCGCGGTATGCCCGAATAGCCGAGTTCTGCGACACAATATGTTCCTCGATCAACGGTCCATTGGTAAAGGGCCTCTTTGAGACATCGCTTACCAGCTCGCTTAGTTCAGCCTCGGTGATCTTGGTACGTGCAGTGGCTCGCGTGACCAGGCGCGCACTTTCATCAGAGCCACGCATGACGGCGGTATCAACCATGTCAATGGCGTGTTCAGCCCATTGCTCTACCGAGCCAGAAGCGTGATACTTGTCAAGGCCGATACGGCGCATGTACTCAAAGTTTTCGGGCGCATTGATCCAACGGACCACATCGTCTGGGGACATATTCTCTAATGCGATCTTGCGAAGTAACACGTCTTGGCCTATGACGTTGTTCAGCGCATGCGCCCATTGTTCAAGGTGGCCCTCGGAGCCAGGCGCAATAGCGGTGTATTTGTATGGATTAGCCCGAAGCCGTGTCAGGTAACCTTCCTCGGAGCGCTTAAAGGTTGCCTTTGTGATCTGGCCCGCCGAGACTCCGGCTCGAATAAGTTTCTCTTGATCCCCTGGTGTTCCCCAAGCGCCGAGCACCTTGATCCCGTTGGGTGAAAACTGTTTGATCCCTTTGCCTTCGAGGCGAGCGAGGCCCATGAGCACACCTGCGCCGAGGCCCACGCCCGCCGCGGCAACCGGCCCGCCAACGATCAGGCTTGCGCCAACTGCAGCCCCGGCAGCCACCTTGGAACGGGTAACGCCAGAGCTATATTTACGAATCAACCGTTGATAACCATGGAGTTCGTCGGCTGTAGTGCCACGGTTCAACAATTTAACCGGCTGATCAAGGCCCAGAGTCCTTGATTGAGCAGCGATCATGTTGGCAGAGCCTCTAGCCATAGCGAGGCCCTCGGCTAACGCTCCATACTTGGCGGCATAACGAGCGTGTTCATCAAGCGTGAACTTCGCCGACCAACCAACACGTAATAGGGCGAGTGGTTTCCACTCATTCATAATCATGTCCAACACGTCAGTCTTGAGGTCCCACAGAAACAGCGCTCCGGGGATCTCATCAGCCATTTGGGTATAGCGGTTAAAGAGCTTTCGAGTCTCGGCAATATTGCCCATCAGAACCAGATTGGCGGTTTGGGTGACCGACAAAGGAAGGTGATGCTTGACAATTCTTCCATCTTCGGCACGGGTCGTGATGGCGGCTCGCCCAGTGGAGTCATAGGCTCGGGTTTCCAACAAATTACGAGTTTGTCGTCTGCCCTCTCGTGCTCGGTCAATGACGGCGGTCACCGCGTCTGGGGTGAGATTTCGCTCCTTGCCGATCTGTCTCAATGCACTATCTTGCATATCCTCCAGAATCTGCATACGGTCGATAGGACGGGTGGCCCTTCCATAAGCTCCCACCCACTCATCTACCTCATCAACGGCGAACCCGGCTTCTTCTGCCCAGCGCCGAACATGGTTGGCTGATTGCGGAGCCGCACCGGTTACGTCAACGAGGCGGTCTGGGACCATATGGAAAAACGCCTGAACGGCACGGCCTGGACCTGCTTGGTAATACATTGAGCGCTTTGCCGTGACTCGTGCGGCCCCTAATTTAGTGGCCTCCATCGCATGGGTGATAGAACCGGCCATCTTGATCAATTGCTCATTGCGAGCAATCTCTTCGGCTGTAGCGTTCATAGCGTCGCGAGCCGCTGCGGCGAGGTCATCAGCGGCAGCGGCGGCTCCTTCGGCTGCATCATCGACAAATCCGCCGGCGGCATCGAGATATTGAGCCAACTCGGGATCAAGGGAGGAGGTTTCAATGTCCATGGTGCGATCCCAAAGCGAGGTTCTGGTATCCACCAACAAGGAATCTGCCATATGCTTTTCAAGCTGTCGGCCAAGGATAGGCTGTAAGTCTTTGAGATTGTCCAGTTCTTTAAGATCACCATAGAACACACGCATAACTTTTTCCCGTGCCTGTGCATCGGGCGCTTCCGCCAGAAACGACGCGAACACCGACCCATCAGGATCGCCATGAAAGAAGCGGTCCTGAATCTGAGCGGCTCGTTGATTAACCGTGCCCTCCATATTGGCGATCACTTCGTCCACTTTGGCCCAACGCTTGGAGCGCATCACCTTGTCAAGACCTGGTTGATCGAACAGCCGTTCCTCTATGATCTTGGCTTCTTTAGCGCGCGCTAACAGCTCATCAACCATCTTGTCATCTGCCAAATCAACATTACCGACGGCGTCGGCCACGAATGGCCGCTGGGTCGTAGTCGCCACTTCTTCGGCTATATCGGCGGCGCGAGCGCCATCTTTGACAACTGGTGTGGTGTCAATTGCAGCGTTAGCCGCTTTCTTTGCCTTGTACGCTTTGCCCAAAAGGACATCTGGATCAGCCACCAGACGCACAATTGCATCAGTAGCGCCGGAAGACACTCGATAAAAATCAGTATGGCGAAAATCCTCCATCTGTGCTTTGTCAAATGGATCAGTGCCCGACAAGACCACAGACAATGACTGTCCGACAGATGTCGTTTGAGCCATGTTGTATGCCTGTTTCCATTTCGAGACATCAAATGTCTCCATGCCGCCACCGGAGTTGGCCAACTTCAGCAGTCCAGTGGCTAATGGCTCACGAATAACCTCACGACCGACATCTTCAAGGACGCGACCCGTTGGGCCAAGCACAGCTTCAACAGGGCGACGCACACTCGCCTCGGGTAGGCCGCCGATAACTTCGCCGCCAATACCTTCAGGCCCAAACGTTTCGTCCAGCTTACGTTTGCCTACAAAAGCACTGGCATCGAGAAGCGAGTCGAGCCAACCATCGTGATCGTCTTGGGTGTAAGCAGCCAACGCAGCGTCATTTTGAATAGCAGAGGCTTTGGGTAAAGTCCGAATACGTGACGCACCAATAGTAGTAACATCGGCGTCACCGGCGCCCAGTAGTTTCAGCGTTGCCTCGCCGATCTCCCAGGTGCGATCCCACGCGGAGCCGACGCGGTCCAGCCACCCCTTACCCAAGAGTTGGAGGTCCTTCAAAATCAGAAGGTTGGATGGGCGCAGTGGAACGAATACGTTTCACGAGAATCTTGAACGCTTCGGAAGCGCCTGGTTGCGATGCTCGTATCTCCAACAAAGGAAGCGACGAGGCCAAGATGGCCAAATCAGGATCCGGCGCATCAGGATCGGCCATCTCTGGTGGAATGGCTCCAGTCATGATTGATTCGCCCAAGCGGTCAGTTGGACCAAAGGGATCAAGACCAGGACCACCAACTGGAGCTGACACTGTGTTCGACACAGCGCCGGGCGGACTTAGAGCCGAGCCTGAGGGCGGCCCCGCCATAGGAGCTGCCTGCTGTTGTTCGACACTTGCTTGGCGATCACCATAGACGCCACCGGCAAGCGGGCGGATGGGCTGGCTCGGACCACCATCGGTGCGTCGAGAAAGAGCGCCTGGCCCTGACACGGCTGCGGGACGTGCAGGCGTGGTGTCGTTACCGCCGCGGCCCGATCCTGGTCCTTTCGGGCGTCCCCGTGGCATCAGAACCTACCGACGGTCTGTGTTGAGGACATCTCGCCTACCTTGCCATTGGAGCTGGAGAGTCGAGACAAAATGGTGTTGACATCAGGTGGGGGACCGCTAGGTTCAGGTGCTAGTTGAGGCTCGGGCACTTCGGGGGCCGCCAACACCTTCTCCAAGGTAGTGCGCATCTCTGAAGCTGGGAGCAACGCAAGGGCAGCATCGAGCGCCAATGGGTCACCCTGTTGTGCTCGTGCAAGAAGGGCCTCCATCAATAGGTCCTCGACCTTGTCTGTCCGAATGCGCTCTTTGATGAACTGATGGTTCTCCAAACCGTCGATGTTCTCGCGCATGGTGTCGGTGTCAATCACCTCAGCTTGGAGCAATTGCAAACCACCAATGATCTTATTGCCATCATCCCAACCAGCCATTGCCCCATAGACACGCCGTGTGCGGCGATGGCCTGCGATGTCTTTTTCCGGTGTGTAATCTTCGACAAACTCCGTGCCCTTGTAGGCCCCTTCCATCTTCTTGGTTCGATTTGGGTAATGGGTCTCATCCCATTCGAGGCGCAAGGCGTCGAGGTGGCTTAGACCAATTGAGAAATTGGTCTGATACTCACGAACCTCCAACTCCATAGAACTACCGAGCTGGCTTATCCCTCTACCTGTGGCAAAGGCCGTGGGCGATTGACCGTCGTCAGTTACCGGATAGCCCGCAACCATGCGTAACTGGCGTTCCAGTTGCTGAAGATGTTGGAAGTTCTGTTGAGGCAACTGGTCATTCATCTTGCGGACCGATGCCCCATTGGGCAGATGGTTCACCGCACCGCGACCTCGTCGCCAAGGCTCACCGGCGGTGCCGCCGACAATTACTGTCTCGGCGTTGACCGAGTCCTCCAGCGCTATGGCTTGAAGGATGTTCTGATGCACAATGGTCGCCATAAGACCCACGACATGATCGTATTGGCCGGTGAGTTTGGAGAACGTGGTGCGGCGAAAGACATGCATGGGAGAGGTTTCCAAGAGATTTGGCGTAAACGACAGTAAAAGATTGTGGCTCGGACACACCCACCATTTGCCTTCTTCATTAATGTATTCGTAGATTTCCTCACCCTCGCCTGTCTGGTTCTCCCACGTGGAAGAGCCCAGCATTGCTCTACCCATTGAACCGCCGCCGTTGCTCTGGCCAGCCTTAGTTAGAGCCACTCTTGCAGCGTCTGTCAATGATGGAAGCTGCAACAAACGCTTACGTGGAATAATGCGGATGAATGCCGCATCTTGTGGCTGTTGCGTTACACCCCAATCACCGAGGAACGTCTCATATGGATCACGCAGCTCCAGCGTTGGCCAAGGTGCGCCTTGAACCATCTTTTGGCCGAGCACCACTGCTGCATAACCATAGCCGGGGACCCATCGTCCGATCTGGGGCAACATCAAGGTCAAGTTGGCGATCTCGTCCATGGCGGTGACTATGCGAGTGCGCTTGTCGGCCGCCTTGAGCGCTCGTTCGGAGTCGTTTCCGACAGGAGCTGCGATCTTCACGTCAGGGGGACGGCCAAGCTTTTGGGCCAAATGGGTCATGGCGGTCAACATGAGATTGCCGATAGGCAATCTATACGAAGGATCACGAACACGATCGCCCACAAGGGCCTTAATTGCATCAGGGCCGCCATCCATGATTTGACGAATTCGCAATCGCTCGGGCCATGAGTCACGATTGAGGGCACGCAGCTCGAGCACCCTGTCACAGATGTCACCGATTTTCATCGTGGTGATCTCATCGCCGTGATAAGCCATTACGCTCCGATTAACCCAATATACGAATCACCCATCATCTCAATTCCATATCCAGTCTGATCATATTCATAAATGATTTCGCTTGATTGTTGAGTTTTCCAGTGTCGTATCTCAGTTTCGGGAAACCACGCCGCCATCACAATATCAGTTTCAGTGGATTTAGTAGCGGTTTCAAAGGCCAAGAGGCGATCACGATATATGTGTGCCTTGATATGTGCAGCGGGGTCCATATACGGAATGTCGATCTTGGGACGATCGACACCAGAGGGGGCCTGATCGCTATTCATGACGGGGCCGAACTGACGGAACAACGTGAACTGTTTGGTTACCCCAAATCCAGGGTCCCATTTATTGAACCGGTCGGTGAAGTGTGGTTTTAAACTGATTCCGTTACTCGATGAGTATTTTAATAGCTCAGTGTCTTCAAGAATGGCGCCCTGAAAGCCATTACGCTCGATGATCCAAATCTTGAGACCGTATTGCTTGTGCCATTGTTCGACAATACGTCTTGCGCCCACGAGGCCGCCGCCGCGATCGGTGTCGAGGTCCACCATGTAGCGGCGATCCTCAAGGGGGTGATACGCCCATAAGAATGCGGCTTGTACGTTGATGGATGCGGGATCAAGACCGGCAATGAGAGTGGTACCTTGCGGAATATGACCAAGGGGGCGGTCTCGGTTGTAGGCCATCTCAATATCTTCTTTGGTGATATACAACGCCGATGCAGGTTTGGTGAAGTTGTTGTACATCATCTCGAAATGGTCTTCATTGTTCAGCGCAAATCGCTGACCTTCAAGCCATGCCATTGTGCGCTTTTCCGGCCATAACAAACAGTCTTGGTGCGCACGACAAATCTCACACGTCGCTTCTCCCCAGTCGTCGTGGCCCTCGGGCAAGACCACCTCATGGCGAGGAAGAACACAATCTCTGTCATGAGCTTGTTCGATGATGGTTCTCCACGACTGGTTTTTTATTGTGGAGCTGTACAGGTCTTCATGATGTTGGCGAGACCCGATAATCATCAACGCCGTGTGGCTTTCTTTGCGTGATGACAATTGAGTGTTCACACGGGCCAAATCATCCTCTCGCTCCGCCGGACTGCGAGTGGAGTCATGGTCGATGATGTCGTCGATAACCATGAGATCCACGTCTCGTGACAACATCTTTCCTGTCTTGCCGATGGCCAACATAGTTGGACTCGCCAGGGAAATGGTCCTGGTGGCAGTAGTGAACTTCTGGCTTTGCCAAGGACGGCCTGATCCCGTAGCCGGTCTGAACGACTCGCCTGATGGTAAGAAATCGGCCACCAGCTTCTCGTTGTTTTCCAACAGGTCACGAATGATGTCGGTCGATTGACCTGCGATGTCAGAGTTCAAGCCAACCCAGACGATGCGAATATTTGGATTGCGAAGAATTAGCCAAATACAGAAATGAGTCAACAAAGATGTCTTACCAAAGCGTGGGGGGGAGAGAATCATCAAGCGCCCCCCAACTTCCATGGCGTGCAATATTGATTCGATCCAGCGCAAGTGGTATTCCGTGGTCACATACGGCTTTCCCCATTCGTCAACGAAGTAAGTTCGACGAAACAAGGAGAAATCCTTTAATGCCTCGACTGCTCTAGGCCCTAGCTCCCAGCCCGTGTTGTTCAGACGGTTACGCTGCTCTTGCGCGTAGGCGGCCATCCACCCATTGACGTTGGCTGCGCTGGTGTTGAACATCTTCGCCGCATCGGCGGGGGTGATGACGCCTGCCTCGATGCGCTCCAGATAGCCCGCGGCCTTGAACTTGTCATAGAGCGGTCCTCGCCGCATACGCAAAGATGGGTCTTCGGCTATCTCGGCTTCGGTTGGCTCTGCCATATTGACGAACTGGCCAAGGCGGTTCCTGCGTTCGAGTCGTAATGCCTCCTTGCGGACCTCCTCGCTCGCCTCGGCGAACAATGCCTCCACATCAGCTAGGCGCTGATCGTATGCGGTGATGCGGTTGGCATGTTGTTTTCGACATTCGGCGCAGCAGAACTTCGTTATCGCCGGTCGGTCCTTGGAAATGATGTTCTCGCATCCCTCCCTATGACACACCCTGTCGTAGCGAGGCGGTCTGGGGATATTAGCATTGGCTTTGCGAGCGTCACGACATTCATTGCAATATTTGCGATGACCAGAGGCCATCGAAGGCAGGGAATTGAAACAACCGGGCGTTGCACAAACACGGTTCGCTCGCGCTATTTCATCTTCTATAGAACGAAATACCCCTGCGCTCAATGCGAGCCCCTCGCCTCTAGGGATGAAGAATCTTTCTCAGTGTATCAAATCCATCTCTAGGCGCTGTCGGCCTTGCCGGGGCTCCGATCAGACCACTGCGGCCTTCACGATCATCTAGGCGCTCATTCGGCTGAGTTGGATGCGGATTGATCAGGCGAGTGTAGATATTGATGAACTTGGTATACATCACATCTTCTGGTTCTTTCACGAATCGCTCTCGGCCGCCACAACGTGCAATTACATCGTATACCATATCATCTATTGGATAGGTATTATCCAGTGCATACGCGTATGCCGCCGACCACGCAGCTTCGGGGTTCAACAACGGCGATTCCATTCTGTGATGTGAATTGTGTATACTGAACCATGTCCGAGCCGCCCGTCAAAACACCGGCTCGTGACTAACTGCCGCATCTACGGTTGGTCCCTTCGGAGCGGTGGTTACAGTGAGGGCAGCGGGGTTGAAGTCACATACTGTTGGCTGGTCTTCTCGGGCCAACAGTAGACTTAGCCCCCGCCCTCAC
>CAYGGL010000047.1:13488-14982 GCA_964349215.1 uncultured Acidimicrobiaceae bacterium
GCTGCGATA
Source organism: uncultured Acidimicrobiaceae bacterium (assembly GCA_964349215.1). Taxonomy (GTDB): domain Bacteria; phylum Actinomycetota; class Acidimicrobiia; order Acidimicrobiales; family CADCSY01; genus JACOTK01. The sequence continues at coordinate 13,498 of CAYGGL010000047.1, forward strand.
TCGCTGCGGTGATAGCGAACCGAACCGGTCGGCGAAGCGTTCAATCGGAAATAAGCAGGCCCCACCAAACGCTCCGAGCGCTGCGAGCGCCATCGGGCCAGCGTCTTGGTTGGCACTCCGATCAACTCCGACAACTCCTTGGACGTAAAGATCTCTTTTTGTATAGGTGCGCTCATGTCTTTCCTCCTTGTTTTAAATAGGGAGCACATGGTACCATAGCGATAGCCAAGCAGCAGGGGAGACCATGGACAAGGACCAGTTGAAAGCCGTAGTGACAAAGCAGGATTTGGATTACTACGAGAGCATTCGAGAACGACACCTGCGCACCACCGACATTCCTGTCTCAGGTGTCGATAGAGAATGGCAGGCACTGCGAGTTGCAGTGGAGACAAACAAAATCTCTCTAGACGAGCTACGAGAACATATCGGATGCCCACCCTTTAACGAAAGCCGACATTGGGAGCGTTGGGAGGACTGGCGAGAAAACTACAAGGGCCGGCCAATCCCTGCCAAGAAAGTGATCGACGCCAGAGCACTACCGGCCTCGACTGACTCGACTGACTCGCCAACAACCACCCCGACAAAGCGGTTACATCCGCCTCGTTACGGCAAGAACCGTTCCAAGATGGCTCCGGCCAAGACCGACGCGCAGCTCGAAAGTCTGCGCCGAGAACTGAAGAAAACCTCTAGTGGCTCTAATCTCAGCCACCAGCGCTGAGCAGGCAATACGTCATGAGAATGATTCTCAATCAACCATGAATCTGGCCATATTCCCTTTAGAACAACCAAATCCAGGACGAAGTCTCAGCCTCAAAAACCATGTTACCGCTCAGTAACCACTTCATATCATTTCATGCAAAAGCCCAGCTCAACCCCTATAAAAATAGCCACTTGCTTTTGGTATTTTCAACGTGCTAGGCTCAAGCCGGGTTGGTTCCGTCGTAGACAACCAAGGACCAAAGCGTTAGCGTCCCGTAAGCTAGGTGCGTGAGTCACCAGCGCTTCGATGCAGTTCAAATCTTTTGTGCGAAGCACCACGAAGTGAAGTCTTTAAGGCCTGAAAAGTAAGACCTTGGGCACCACAAGGAGCTACGCACCCTCTTGTTTGCCTCGCTGGTGGTTGCAAAGGCTGACGAGGAAGGTCATTTGTCGTCAGTGTGCGTCAATAGATCGGTCTTCGACCTCAACGAGACAGAGCCTGACGCACCGAAGTCTTCAAGATGTTTCGCTCACTACGTTTCCCTCAACATCTGTGAAGATTCGGATTGTCTCCTGACGTCAAGGAACGCCAGTGGTTAGAGGGTAGTTAGGAACCTTGTGCGCGCGTACTTACAACGCGCGTACACGCAAGATTTGCTGATTTGTCAAATACATTTTTTGTTACCAGAAAATCTTCTGTGTTTTGTTACCAGAAAATCTTCTGTGGATAACATCCCCATATATGGCACCCCTTCGATTGACATCCCCAGGTTGATCAATCGTCTG